>JAFZMV010000094.1 GCA_017553205.1 Selenomonadaceae bacterium
GATTAAGATTAAAAGCAAACGCAGTATCAGGCAAAATCTTTTATCCTGTCTTCTCAATGACAAACTGCTCCTTGATGTCATTTCCGCTTAAAAATTTATGAAACGCCCGTGTTGGAAGAATAAATTTTGCTGACCTTGAGCGACTTCGTTTGATAAAATTTTCTGATTCAGAAAGAAAATTTTTAAAACTTCTTCATTCTTCATCTGAAGATATGACTTTTAAAGAACTGATTTTACAAAGTAAAAATTGTATTTCAAAATGTCTTGGAATTAATTTGCCGAAAGATTTGCCGAAAAAAAATAAAGAAATGTATTCATTTGTGCAAAATCTTAAAAATAAACTGATTGAAATTCCGACTTGCATTTTTTATGACATTTATCATGCAGTTCATAACATAAATATGAAAACCGAAATAAAAGATTTTGTGAATTTATTTTATCCGTTGCTTGATGAAATAAAAAATGAGCGTCAAAAAACTTCATATGATGTTGAAACTATAGAACTAAAAAATTCTGCAGAAAAAATTTCTGAATTGAGAGCTCCGAATAATACGTTGATAGAAATTTTGAAAATAGATTCAAAATTTTTTGTTTCGAGAGTACAATTTTCAAAAGCACTTGGATATAGAGATGGTTGTTGGTATCATTCTACGCTTGGAAATGCAATTAAAGTAAAATCAAATTTTTATAGCATAGCTGAAAATTCAAAATATGAAGATTATGTTTTGGTTAAAGATATTTCATCAATAACGAAAGAATATGCTTTTTATCGTGCAGATGAAATTTTTATGTATGAATATGCAAAAGAATTTCTTGAATGGTGGGAAAAAGTTTCAATTCCTTATATTGAAACTCAACAAGAAGAAAAAAAAGATGAATCAAAAAAATCATTAAATGACGAAGATATTAAATCAATCGGAAAAATTGCAGATTCGATAATGGAAGTTATGGGGACAACGAGAGAAAATGCGATTAAAGCAGCAATTAAAATAAAATCAAAAGAACTTGACATTGATTTAACATCACTTCTTGATTTACTGAAATGAATTGCTGACAAAGATGAGGAGGCAGAATACCAGGAACAATTTTATTGTTAAAAACGGAGTAAAAATTGTTAGAACACCTGAACAGATTGCAGAAATTGAAACGTGGAAAAATATAACAGATGATGATATTGATTACAGTGACATTCCAAAAATTACACATGAAGAATTTGAGATATTACACCGACGATTAAAATTACCAAAAACTGTGAGAAATTTTTAGCAGACGTGAAATGCGAATAGAATCTCACGAAAAAAATTTAGTATTTATTGTCGCCGGAGTAATAGCAATAGCAAGAAAACGAGCTAAACTTCGCAGAAAAAATTTGAAAATTGCAGGATAAAAAATTTTTTGAATCTGTCAGGAATGGCAGATTTTTTTTGTGCGGGAAAATTTTTGCTGTGATATAATAAAAAAAATTTTTATCTTGGAGTTAAAAATTAAAAATGTTACATCCACAAATTGCAAGTGTTGCGGCAACAAAACACATACTAAAAAAATTTAATCTGCGAGCCTCAAAAAAATTAGGACAAAATTTTTTGATTGATTCGGAAGTTGTCAGAAAAATTGTCGAGGCGGCAGAAATTTCACACGGCGAAGAAGTTTTGGAAATCGGACCGGGCATAGGAACATTAACGCAAGGACTTCTTGAAGCGGGTGCAAAAGTCACGGCAGTTGAACTTGATAAAAAATTACCAGCAGTTTTATCGGAAACTTTGGAAGGCTATGAAAATTTCAGATTAATTCAAGGAGATATTTTAAAAGTCGATTTATCTGAACTCATGACGAACAGTTTTAAAGTCGTCGCAAATCTTCCCTACTACATAACGACGCAGATTTTATTAACACTTCTTGAAAAAAAACTTCCGATAACAAAAATTGTAACGATGGTTCAAAAAGAAGTTGCAGAAAGAATGACTGCTCAACCTTGTTCAAAAATTTACGGTGCAATGTCAGTTGCCGTTCAATTTCGTTCAGATGCAGAAATTTCTTTTGACGTTGAGCCGTCGGCATTTCTTCCGCGTCCTGAAGTAACAAGTTCTGTAGTTGTTTGCAACGTTAAAGAATCAAAATATAATGTCAGTGACGAAGAATTTTTTATAAAAGTTGTTCGGTCTTCATTCGGGCAGAGAAGAAAAACAATTTTAAATTCATTGACGGGAGCAGGATTTTTACGCGAAAAAGTTTTGCAATCTTTGGAAAATGCAGAAATAAATTTTGAACGTCGTGCAGAAACTTTGACAATAGAAGAATTTATAAAACTGGCAGAAAATCTTCACTGAAATAAAAAGGCCTCCGAAATTTTTTTATCGGAGACTTTTTTTATTTACTGTGAAAACTTTTTATTTTTTAAAAATCTTTAAATTTTTCGCCGAAACCGTATTTTTCAATGACATAATCAAGGTCTTTGTCACCGCGTCCGCTTAAGTTTACAAGAATTGAACCTTGTCCCATTTCTTTTGCACGGCGAATAGCATAAGCAACAGCATGAGAACTTTCAAGAGCGGGAATAATTCCTTCATATCTGCTGAGTTTGAAAAATGCGTTTACAGCCTCTTCATCAGTTGCAGTATCGTATTTTATACGACCGCTGTCACGAAGGAAAGCATGTTCAGGACCTACGCTTTGATAATCCAGACCGCTGGCGATTGAATAAACGGGAGCAGGTTCTCCGTCAGAATTTTTCAGCATAATGCTGTTAAAACCATGCATAACTCCTTCTTCGCCGTAAGTCATAGTCGCAGCATTATCTCCAATTTCTTTTCCGCGTCCCAAAGGTTCAACGCCGACAATTTCAACAGGATCATTTACGAATGGTAAAAACATTCCGATAGAATTTGAACCGCCGCCAACGCATGCAGTTACGACATCAGGCAAAAATCCCATCATTTCTTTAAATTGTTCTCTTGCCTCTTGACCTACAACCATCTGAAAATCTCTGACCATCATCGGGAAAGGGTGAGGACCTACAGCCGAGCCGATACAATAAATAGTGTCTTTATAATTTTTACTGTAATCTTGAAAAGCCGCGTCAACAGCTTCTTTTAAAGTTTTCTGCCCGTCTTGAACTGAAACTACTTCAGCTCCCAAAACTTTCATGCGTGCAACATTCGGAGCCTGTTTTGCAACGTCAACCGCTCCCATATAAATTGTACAATCCAGACCAAAAAAAGCCGCCGCAGTTGCCAAAGCTACACCATGCTGACCTGCACCGGTTTCAGCAATGATTCTTTTTTTGCCCATGAATTTTGCAAGAAGACCTTCGCCCATGCAGTGGTTTAATTTGTGGGCTCCGCTGTGGTTTAAATCTTCACGTTTTAAATAAATTTGACAATTACCGATTTTTCTGCTGAGTCTTTCACAATGATAAACAGGAGTCGGACGACCTTGAAATTCTTTTCTGATTCGGCGAAGTTCACTTATAAACTGCGAAGAATGACAGATTGTAAGATAAGCATTTGCAATTTCTTCCATTGCGGGAACTAAATGTTCAGGCAGGTACGCTCCTCCAAATTTTCCAAAATAACCGTCTTTACTTGGATAATCTTTTAGATAAGTTGAAAAATCCATGTTAAGAAACCTCCGTTAAAATTTCAAAATTTTTTATCTTCTGCACGACGAACAGAGAAACTGTTTGCACAGCTTCAGGAATTAGGATTTAGTACAAAGGAATTAGAAACGACTCCCAACAACTAATCACTAACCACTAACTCTTTGCGGTGTGATAGGTGTCCGTGTGTAAGAATTCATCTTTAATAACTTGACCGTCTTTTGTGTAGACGCGGTAAATTGAAGGAGCCATGTCAGAGCCTTCACGTTCAATAGAAATATTTGCTCCATTTAAATCTGCACGAGTTCCGAGAACAAAAATGCTCAAAGTTGAACCTGACGCATATGCTTTAAGGCAGACACTGTGTGGCAAATCATTTCTAAATTTAAAATCAATAAGACCGTCTGCAACAGTTGCATCTCTTCCCGCACCGATATAAGCAGATTTAAAATAATGCGGTGTGCGTTCGGTAGGAGTTAAGCCCGCAAGCAGAACGGCATTATACAAAGTTGAACTGACTTGACAAACTCCTCCGCCTACTCCGACATCAGCCTGACCGTTTACAATAACTCCCGCATTTTGATAACCTGCCGCATAAGTTCTTTCACCGACAGTGTCATTAAATGAAAAAGTCCAGCCCGGTTTTACAATTTTATTTGATAAAGAATTTGCGGCAAGCCAAATATTATCTCCGCGACTTCCGGGATAATAACTTGTGCTGTATGAACCGATAACAGAATCAATATTTGCAATATCTTCAGTTGTAATAAATGGAAGAGTTTCTTCGGGGTGGAGTTCAATTTTTCCGCTCGGAAGATTCAACGCAACTAAATTTTCTTTCAAAGATTCCGCAATTTTTTCGGTATCCAATTTTTTTCCGATAACTCCCGGGATACGTTCAATAGTTCCGTCCTCATAAAAATTTACAAAAGCGTTAGCAGGTTCAGTATTTATTTGAGCGGCAATTTCATCAAGTTTCTGCTTGAAAGATTCTTCGTTGTATGCGGCAGTCAATTTAACTTCGCGTCCGCCCATTGAACATTTAATTTGATTGATAAGATTTTTAAAAACTCCGTCACCGCGTCCGTAACTTTCTGCATCACTCACGGCTTTATCAACATTCGCGTTTAAAGAAATATCTTCGGGTTTAATTTCAAACTCTCTGCCCTCATACGAAAAAGTAAGTGCATGAATTCTTTTGCCCGCCTCTTTTTTAAAAAATTTTTCTGCGGCAGGTGCGGTAAGTCCTGCAATTTCCCTTCCTTCAAATCTTACTCCGTCAACAATTTTATTACTTGCGGCAATGGAACTTGAAACAGCCAAAGTTCCCGCTCCCGCAACAGCCACAGCCGCCAAAGAAATTATTGAAATGCCTTTCAGTGAAAATAAACTTTTCCAACTAAAATTTTCAACATTCAAAACTTCCATCAATATCCCCTTCTGAATAAAAAAAATAAATCCTGTAAAAATATCTGATAAATACTCCGACGAAAAATAAAATCCTTTTTTTCAGCTAAAGTTCATTTAGCCGACTTTTTAAAGTATCAGCAAAATAAAATCTTCAAAGGATTGATTTTCCATGCTATAATCTTTTTGAAACTTCGGTGTAGTTTAACACATTCTGATTGAAGTTTCCACATTTAACAATCAATCACAGCGACAATAATTTTAAGGAGACGCAAAAATGATAAACAAGCAAATTTTGAAACGACTGGAAAATTTTGACGCGGAATTGTGCAAACTGTTGAAAGAAAATTTAGAAAGACAATATACCATGCTTTCTTTAATTCCGACTGACAGTGCGGCATCTCCGTTTTCAACATATCTTAAAGGCAGTGTACTGGGCAATGATTTTGTCGGTCATTTTTCGGCGGAACATTACAGCCAAATGGAAATTCTTGCTGCAAAAAGAGCCTGCGAACTTTTTAAAGCCGAACATGCTATCGTTCGCACAGGAAATTTAGCAGCCGCGTCGCGTGTCGTTCTTCAAGCGTTTGCAAAACCTGACGATACAATTATGTCGTTTAATCTTCGTAAGCAGGAACATTGTTCGGGAAATCAAATGCAGTATTTCTTTGTAAAATTTGCACTGGAGCCTGAAAAATTCAATTTAAATTTTGATAAATTTCGTGCTTTGGCTTTACTTTGTCAGCCGAAAATAATTATTTATTCTCCTGTAAATTATCCGAAAAATATCGACTATAAAAAAATTCGCAAAGTTGCCGACGATGTAAAGGCGGTTTTGTGGGTTGATATGGGACAAAATGCGGGATTAGTTGCGGCAGGTGAAATTGATTCGCCTGTACCGTTTGCCGATGTTGTAACTTTTGCGGCAAGTGATGCACTTCATGGACCTCAAAGCGGAATTATCTTATCAAAAAATAAATTTGCCGACCTTCTGGAAAAAACAGTTGTTGAAACGGGACATGCCTCACTGAAAAAAAATGTTTTGGCGGCTCTTGCGATAACTTTTAGAGAAGCGGCATGCGAAGAGTACAAAGATTATGCAAAGCAAGTTATAAGCAATGCTCATGCCCTTGAAAAAGGTTTGAAAAAAGCGGGGGCAGAGTTAATTTGTTCTCCGACTGAAAATCATTTAGTTCTTGTCCGCTTGAAAAATTTTCAAAATGCAGAAAATATTGTTGAAAAACTTGCACAGGGCAGACTTCTCGTAAAAAAAGAAACTTTGATGACTGTCAAAAAAAATATTTCTTACCCCATACTTCGTCTTTCAAGTTTAGACCCGACAACTCGAGGACTTTATGAAGATGATATGTTTACTGTCGGATTGGCTTTGGGAGAATTTTTAAAATCTCCGCAGGATTCAAATTCAATAAAATCTGTCGAAAAAATAATCAAAGAACTTGTCGAAGGACTTCCGATTTTTTCTGATGAATGGTTGCCGAGTGATGAAATAGTCAAAGAAATTGATTCAGATTTGATGATGAAGGCAATGATTTACGGAACTGTATAACGATTTCTGTTATTTTTTTCTTTCTATGCAGTTGAAGAAATTACTTTTCTGTTGTAAAATCCCTTATCAAACTTTATAGATAAAATTTTTTTTGAAAGGCAAGTGATACCGGCGTGCTTGAACAAATAATGAACTCTACCAATTTTAACTATTTACCGCGTGGGATGACTGCGGCAAGTATCAGACAAGAAGTTATCTCTCACAACATAGCAAATGTAAACACTCCAAACTACCGCAAATCAGTTGTGGAATTTGAGGATTTATTGGCACGGGAAATTTATGGTGACGAACCTCAAGACGGAAAATTGCAGATGAACAGAACTCATGACAGACATCTCCCGCATAAGCCGCTTGCCTATCATGCCGAACCGACAATGGTCGAAGATATGACAACAATCATGCGTGTTGATGATAATAATGTTGATATTGATATTGAAATGGCATCTCTTGCAAAAAATCAGCTTTATTTTAATGCTCTTGCAACTCAAATGGGACAGTATGTCACAAAAATGAGAAATGTCATTACAAGCGGTCAGTCATAATAATTAGGAATTAGAAATTAGAAATTTTTTCTCTGTTTTTTTGTACTCTCTCTTAAATCTTGGAAAAATTTTGACGAAGGAGAAAATTTTTTATGAGTATGTTTTTAGGAATTGATACAGCAGCATCGGGATTGACTGCCGAACGTTTGAGAATGGACGTAATTTCAAACAACATAGCAAACGCAAATACCACGCGAACAGAAAGAGGCGGAGCATATCACCGCCGTTATGTAGTTTTTTCGCCGCGTGAACGTCAGCCGCAAAGTTTTGAACAAACTTTAATGAGAGCTGTCGGAGTTCGTCAAAATACAGGCGAAGGTGTTCGAGCAGTTGCGATAGCTGAAGACCCTCAGCAAGGTCCTTTGGTTTATGATCCCGGACATCCCGACGCAAATGCCGAAGGATATGTCGAAAAGCCTAATGTAAATATTGTCGCGGAAATGGTTGACATGATAACTGCCCAGCGTGCTTACGAAGCGGGAACTACTACAATAAACGCGGCAAAAGCTATGGCATCAAAAGCACTTGAAATCGGCAAGTAAAAAAAGTTAGGCGTTAGAATTTTTTTCCGACCCCTAAAATTTTTTGTGGAAATAATTTTTTTTAGTGTTATAATTGCAAAAGTTTTTATTACAGGAAAGGGAAGGTGACACGATGGAATTAACCCCGTTGCAAATGACTCTGGTACAAATGCGGGCACACAGCCACATTGGCGAAACTCAGGAAGTTGAAACGCCGGTTAAGACTTTCGGCGAATTTTTAGTTGACGAATTAAAAAAAACTAATGAACTTCAGCTTGAGTCTGATAAATTAAATGCCGCTCTTGCCGCAGGCAGAGTGGAAGATATATCGCAGGTAGTTGTTGCGTCGCAAAAAGCGGATCTCGCCCTTCAGCTGACTCTTCAGCTCAGAAACCGTGCGACCTCTGCATATCAAGAAATTATGCGTATGCAGGTGTAGTAACTAGGAATTAGGAGTTAGTTCGATTAGGAATTAGGAATTATGAATTAGGAGTTAGGAATTGAAATTTGAAAAAGTTTTTTCTTGCTTTAATTCCCCATTCCTCATTCCACACTCCTAATTATCCCTAGTCCCTAGAAAGGACTGAGTAAACATTGGAGGATTGGAGAGCGCGATTCCAAGAATTGTGGAACAGATATTCAGCAAGACAGCGTTATACCGCAATAGGAATAGCAGTTGCTGTCTTGATTGCAATTTTGGGTATCAGCTTTTGGTACGGCGGCAAGCCCGATATGGTTCCGTTGTACACCAATTTAGAGACTAAAGATGCCGGCGACGTTGTAGCCAGCTTGAAAGAATCAGGCGTACAATATCAAATTGAAGAAAATAAACGCGGTGCAACTATTTTTGTTCCCGCCACAAAGGTTCATGATGTAAGACTTGATTTGGCGGCGGCAGGATTACCGCGTGGAAATAAAGGCTTTGAACTTTTTGACGACAGCAAACTCGGAGTGACGGAGTTTCAAAACAAAGTTAATTATCTTCAAGCCTTGCAGGGTGAATTAACTCGTACGATTGAACAAATTGATGTTGTACACAAAGCTCGCGTGCATATTGTTTTACCGGAAGACAGTCTCTATAAGAAGAATGAAAAACCTGCGACAGCGTCTATCATGCTCATGCTTAAATCAGGAGCACAGTTGACACCCGCAGAAGTTAAAGGTATTGTTAATCTCGTCAGTCATAGTATTCAAGGACTTTTACCCGAAAATATCACTGTTGTTGATGAAGCGGGAAATATTCTGAACGAAAACGATGGCGACGAAATGGCAAAAGAACAGCGGATGAGCCTTCAAGCACTCAATCAAATTGAGATGACAAAAAAAGTTCGCGATCATATTCAGCATAATATCCAAACTATGCTTGATAATTCTCTTGGTGAGGGAAATGCTTTTGTCCGCGTCAGTGTTGAATTAGATTTTGACGAGAAAAAAACCGACAGACAGACTTTCACGCCTGTTGTCGATGAATCAGGAATTATAAGAAGTCAACAAGATATTACCGAAACTTATAACGGCGAATCAAATATTCCGGGCGGTCCTGCAGGTGTTCAGGGAAATATCCCGGGTTATGTTGCAGAGGACAGAAACGCCAACGCCGAATATGAGCGTAAGGAATCTACTAAAAATTACGAAGTCAATGAAGAAAATCAGCAGATTGTAGCATCTCCCGGTTCTATCCGCAGATTGACTGTAGCAGTTTTGGTCAATGACACAGTTACCGAACCGCAACAGGAAAGTTTGCTTAGAACTGTTCAGTCGGCGGCAGGATTTAACGAAGAACGCGGGGATTTGGTAACACTTGAGCCTTTGCCGTTTAGTACTGAAATGCGTGACAAGCGTCTTGCTGAAGAAGAGGCTGAACAGGCACGCCGTGACAGAATTCTCTACATGGAAATTGCGGCAGTGGTATTGTTGGCGGCTCTGCTCTTGGGAGGTTTCTTGATGTACCGCAGAAAGAAACAACAGGAACGCGAGGCTTACGAATCCTCTGTTCGTGCTGAAGAAGCGGCACGCAGACGTGCAGAAGAAGAACAACGTGCACGCGATATTGAGGCTGAACGCATTGCCGAAGACAGCATGACACCGGAAGAAAAACGTCAACGCGACGAAAAACGAGCAATCCTCAAACTTATCGACGAAAAACCTGCCGATGTTGCGATGCTTATCAAAACTTGGCTGGCAGAAGACGACTAAATTTTGTAAAATTTTTCCAATAAATAAAAAAACTCGGCGTGGAAATCTGCGTCGAGTTTTTTTATAACTTTCACTAATAAGGAGATTTTCAGCATGAAAAAAATTTTCCCGCGAATTGTAATTGCGGCAACTCAAAGCGGTTCAGGAAAGACTACAATAGTTTCAGGAATTGCGGCGGCGTTGAAAAATCGCGGCTTAAAAGTTCAAACTTATAAAGTTGGCCCGGATTATATTGATCCCGGTTTTCATGAAATTTCTTCGGGAAGAACTTCTCACAATTTGGACAGCTGGCTTGTCGGCGAAAAAAAAATCGCCGATATTTTTTTGTCGACTTTCAATGACGCAGATATTGCGATTATCGAAGGTGTTATGGGACTTTTTGACGGAGGACGCGGCGGAATAAGTTCAACTGCAGAAATTTCAAAAATTTTAAATGCTCCGGTTGTTTTGGTCATCGACGCAAAAAGCATGGGAACTTCGGCGGCGGCAGTTGCTCTGGGCTTTAAAAATTTTGATAAAACTGTAAATTTTGCGGGAGTGATTTTAAATCGTATCGGCTCGGAAAGTCACAAAAAAATTATCTGTGACGCTCTGAACGAAATAAATATAAAATGTTTTGGTGCGATTAAGCGGGACGAAAATTTTATTTTGCCTGAACGTCATTTGGGATTGGTGCCGACTGCAGAAAATAATTTTTCCGAAGTGATAGAAAAAATTTCTGACGCTGTGGAAAATCAAATTGATTTGGACGCTTTAATAAATCTTGCGAAAAATTCCGCACCGTTGCCCGACAAAAAAAATTCCTCATTCCTCATTACTCATTCCAAATTGTTTCGTGTCGCTGTTGCGAAGGACGAGGCATTTAATTTTTATTACGCGGAAAGTTTGCGGGAGCTGGAAAATTTTGGTGCGGAAATTATTTTTTTCAGTCCTCTGCACGATAAAAATCTGCCGAAAAATATTGACGGTTTAATTTTGGGCGGAGGTTTTCCCGAAATTTTTGCTGAAAAACTTGAAGAAAATAAAAGTATGCGGGATTCGATAAAAAATTTTGCAGAAAATAATTTTCCGATTTTTGCGGAATGTGGCGGCTATATGTATTTGATGAAGTCGATAAAAAATTTTGACGGAAAAATTTTTGAGATGTGCGGAGTAATTCCGAATCGTGCAGAGATGACGAAAAAACTTCAAATGGTCGGATATGTTGAGGCGGCTTTGAAAAAAAATTGTATTCTGGGAAAAATCGGTGATAAAATTCACGCACATGAGTTCCATTTTTCGGTTGAGAAAGAAAATTTGTCTGACGAGAAAATTTTTGACTGCCAAAAACTTCGGACCGGCGAAAAATATTCTGCAGGCTATTTCGACAAAAATATTTTTGCGTCGTATTTGCATATTCATTTTGCGGGCTGTATGAAGGCGGCGGAAAGTTTTGTAAATGCCTGCAAAAAATTGAAGGAGGAAAAATTTTATGAGAATTGCAATTTTTGAAAATATCATGACTCCCGGCGGTCATGAAGTTGACTTTGACAGAATTTTGGTTGAAGAATTTAAAAATCTTGGTCATGACGTAAAATTTTATGTGCCGGAAAATTTTGAATTTCAATTTGATTATAAAGTTCCCGTGAAAAAACTTTCGGGAGAGGCTGTCATTTATAAAAATTCTCGCGGACTGAAAAAAATTTTTGCGTCCGCCAAGCGTGAAATAAATCGTCAACGTTGGTACAGTCAACTTTTTGACGAGCAGAAAAATTTTGACGCTCTTATAATTCCGACTTCAACTTACAGATATTTGCGGGCATTAAATCACAACAGTTTGAAAAAAATTTCCGTTCCGCTGATTTTTATTTTGCATGGAATAAATCCGAACGAGGCACCAAAATTTTTTGACGTGGCTGAAAAACTTCTTCCAAACAAAAATATAAAAAATGTTGTTTTGACTTTCGGCGATAATATTTTCGGCAGGACTTCAGAAAATATTTTTACAATTTATCCGCCTACATTTATTCCTCGCGACATTCAAATTAAAAATTCTCCTCCGTCTGAAATTTTGAAAATAGGTTTTTTCGGGCAGTACAGGCGTGAAAAAAATTTGCGGGATTTTCTGGAAGTTTTCGTTAAAGGAAATTATCAAAAAAAAGTTCGTCTGATTGTTCAAGGTTCGACAATGCACGCGGAGGACGCGGAAGACTTTGAAAAAATTATTGAGCAGTATAAAAATTTTGACGGCTTGAATTTTCTGCACAAAGGTTTAATCGGTGCGGAATGGCAGAAGGCACTTTCAAAAGTTGACGCACTTTTAATGCCGTACTCTGCCGAGCGTTATAAATATCACTGGGGCGGAATGTTATTCACTGCTATCGGTTTTGAAAAGCCTGTGATAGTTTCAAATGATATGAATCCCGAAGTTTTTGAGATGTACAGAATCGGAGAAACTTTTAAGAGCGGAAATTTAAAAGACTTGTCGAGAGTTCTGGAAAATTTTATAAACCACTTCGACGAAAATATTTTCGAGTATAAAAAAAATTTACGGGCGGCAAGCGAAAATTTTTCTCCCGTAAATTTCGCTGAACGTCTTGAAAAAATTATCAAATTGTAAGATTCGGAAGGTGTTTTCATGGCAAAATATTTAATGTTTCAAGGAACAAGTTCACATGTCGGAAAAAGTATTTTAACAACTGCACTTTGCAGAATTTTTTTTCGCGAAAATAAAAATGTTACGCCGTTTAAGGCACAGAACATGGCTTTAAATTCTTTCGTGACTGCTGACGGTCTGGAAATGGGCAGGGCTCAAGTTGCACAAGCAGAGGCGGCAAATATTCCTCCCGCCGTTGAGATGAATCCTGTTTTGTTGAAACCGACCGGAAATTCAACTTCACAGGTCATAATAAACGGAAAAGCAGTAGGCGTTATGAGTGCGGCGGAATATCACAAAAATTTTTCGCTGAAAGCATTTGACGCGGTAAAAACTGCTTTGAAAAATCTTTCTGAAAAATTTGATACGATTGTGATTGAGGGTGCCGGAAGTCCCGCCGAAGTAAATTTAAAATCTCATGATATTGTCAACATGAGAGTTGCAAAATATTTAAATGCCCCCGTGATTTTAGTTGCGGACATTGACAGGGGCGGAGCGTTGGCATCAATCGTCGGAACTTTGGAACTTTTGGACGATGATGAAAGAAATTTAGTTAAAGGTCTTGTGATAAATAAATTTCGCGGCGATAAAAATTTGTTAATGCCTGCCGTTGATTTTTTGGAGGAGAAAACGAAAAAGCCCGTGCTGGGAATTATTCCGTATATTGAAAAAATTGGGATTGATGATGAAGATTCCGTTTCACTCGATGAAAAAATTTCCAAAAGCGGAGAAATTAAAATTGCTGTCATTCGGCTTGGAAAAATTTCAAACTTTACGGATTTTGACAGCTTGGCGGGTGAACCTGACGTAAATTTATTTTATGCGAAAAATCCTGATGAACTTGATGACGCGGATTTAATTATTTTGCCGGGCAGTAAAAATACTTCGGAAGACTTAATTTTTCTGCGTGAAAATAATTTTGAGAAGAAAATTTTGGAACTTGCCGAAAAAAATATTCCCGTTATCGGAATTTGCGGAGGTTTTCAAATGCTCGGAGAAAAAATTTTTGATCCTCTTCAAACTGAATCGAATTTTAAAGAATTGGACGGCTTGAAACTTTTGCCTATTGAAACAACTTTTTCAGAAGAAAAATTTACGAAACAAGTTAAAATCGACGAAGAAAATTTTACTTTCCTTGACGAAAAAATTTCTGCAAAAAATTTAGTCGGCTATGAAATTCATGCAGGAGTGACGACAAATTTAAATTCAAAAATTTTGACGCGGAAAAATATTTTGGGAACTTATGTTCATGGAATTTTTGACAATGACAAATTCAGACGGGATATTTTAAATTTGATTCGCCGCAAAAAAAATCTTCCGCCGATTGAAGTTACAAGGAATATTTCAGCGGAGAAACAAAAAAATTATGACAGGCTTGCGGAAATTGTTCGCGAAAATTTGAATATGGAATTGCTTGAAAAAATTATCGGATAAAATTTTTTGGTCGTGCAGGAAAAAATTTTTTTTCAATGAAAAAATCAAAAATAAAATTTTAAAGATAAAGGAGGAGGTTTTTGATGGATAATCTAACCATAAAACAAAAGTTATTTTTCGTTTTTATTTTGCTGATAGCCGCATTTATAGGCAACGGAATTTATTCCGCGTTCAGTTTGTCGTCAATTAATGACGGAGCTTTGAGAATTGCGACTCAGCATTTGCAGGGAGTAATTTCTGCATCTGAATCGAGCAAGGCAATGAGTGACTACAGGCAGGGAGAATACACAGTAATTGATGCTACAACTTTGCCGAACAGAATTTTTGCCGCTCAACAGACAAAAAAACTTGCAGATCAAATTGATATTACATTTGATGCAATTCAGCCGAGTCTTGAGGGAGAAATTGCAAAAGAATTTTCTGATATGCGGACAACTTGGAATCAATACAAAGAAAATTCCAACAAAGTTATTGAATTGGCAAAACAGGGAAATGTTGCGGAGGCTCGCAAACTTGTAGAAAATTCCATTGACAAATACACTGATATTGGAGTAAAGCTGAATAAAATTTTGGATAACAGAAAAGATTTTATTCACGAAGAAGTTGTCGACTCTGCCGCGAAATATAATCAGACAAAAATTATTTTGATAATCAGCATTTTAATTGTTGTTCTGTTTTCTGTTTTCATGGCGGTTGCTCTTACGAAGTCCATTTTAAATTCTATTGAATATCTTTCGGGAGTTTCAAAAGAACTTGCTGACGGAAATTTGACAGTTGAGGCAAAAGCTCAAACTAATGATGAATTCGGACATCTTACGGAAATTTATGCGAATACTATTGAAAAACTTCGTGCGTTAATTGAAAACATTCAGCACAACGCAAAGGACGCATCAAATTTTGCATCGCAACTCAACGAAAACGCCACTCAAAGTGCCTTAGCAACTCAACAAGTCGCCGCGTCTATCGGAAATGTTGCCGACAACGCAAATAAACAAGGCGTGGCAGTCGAACAATCAACGCAGGCAATTAGAGCATTTGCGGAGCTTTTGCAGAAATTTGAAGAGAAAGCAAATTCTTCAGTAACTTCAGCCAAAAATGTTGAAGAAATTGCAGAATCTGGACGGGCGGCAGTTCGCGGAGCGGTAGATCAAATGTCAGCCGTCGCCGAAAGTGTTGCAAATTCCGCCAAAGTTATTAACCAGCTTGCAGAACGTTCCGCACAAATCGGAAATATCAGTTCAACTATTGCAAGTATAGCCGAACAAACAAATTTGCTTGCTTTAAATGCGGCGATTGAGGCAGCTCGTGCAGGTGAACATGGAAGAGGTTTTGCAGTCGTTTCAGATGAAGTCAGAAAGCTTGCTGAAGGTTCAAATGTTGCCGCGTCACAAATTGCAAAGTTAATTACAAGTATTCAAGAAGAAATGAAAGAAGCACTTGAACAAATGGAACGCGGAAATCAGGAAGTTGAAAGCGGAAAAGTTGTAGTCGCGGCGGCAGGTGATTCTTTCAGAAATATTAATTCGGCAATTTCTCAACTCACCGACCATTCAGAAGAAATTTTGAGAAATGCTCAAGACGCTTTAACGAAAGTTGATAAAATTGTTGAAACTATGGACGAGTTAAATAAATCCAGTAAAGATGTCAGTGCGGAAACTGAATCAGTCAGTGCTGCTACTGAAGAACAATCCGCCTCTATTGATGAAGTTGCGGGAGCAAGTCAAAAACTTTCAGAACTTGCCGAAGCTCTCACGGAATCCACCGCGAAATTTAAAATTTTTAAAGGTGCAGACCGCGTAAAAAATGCTATCGAGGAGGCTAATTAAAATGAAAACTTTTAAAATTTTTTATGTCGCCTTGATTCTGATTTTTACTTCGATTATGAGCGGCTGTATCGGTGATGATTCTGCAGGTTCAGGAGGAAAATCTGTCGCAATTTGTTTCCCGAATACCACACCAAGTTGGCAGAGAAACGGCGATTCACTTACTAAACTTTTGCAGGAAGAAAATTTTTCCGTCAACATTCAATTTGCAAGCGATATAAATCAGCAAAAAGAACAAGTTGCGGAAGTGATTGAAAGCAAACCGAAATGTATTGTTATTGGTGCGATTGATTCCGCTGCCTTTACCGATACTCTCGAAAAAGCCAAAGAATATAATATCCCGATAATTGCTTTTGACAGAATTATTTTTGATACCGACGCGGTAAGTTATTATGCAAGTTTTGACAATGACGCAATCGGAGAAGGCATGGGACTTTATTTTGAGGCGGCTTTAAATTTGAAAAACGGCGGTGGACCTTATAATATTGAACTTTTTGCAGGCGGTCCCGCAGATAATAACGCACATATTTTTTTCGATCAGACCATGAAAATTTTGGAGCCGTATTTTAAAACTGGTCAGCTTGTCTGTCAGTCCGGGCAGAAAGATTTTAACAGTGCCGCGGTGGCTGATTGGAATGCTGAAAACGCTCGTCCGCGTATCCAAAAAATTCTTGCTCAACATTATTCCGATAAACCTTTGCACGCGGTTTTGAGTCCGAATGATAACATTGCTGGAGTTTTAATTGACGAACTTCAAAAAGCCGGCAAACCTCCCGTTTTAATTTCAGGATTGGACGGAGATCCCGACGCATTTCAGAGAATCAAAGCAGGTACGCAAACTTTCACAATCAGCAAAGATCCAGATGTTTTGACGGCAAAATGTGTCAGAATGATTAAAGCAGTTGTCGAAGGAACTCAGCCCGATATTAACGACGTTACAACTTACAACAACAGAGTTATCACAGTTCCCGCTTTCCTTTGTACTCCGCAGATTATCGACAAAACAAATGTGAAATAACAGCTGAAAAATTTTCGACAAATAAAAACTCTCGTCAGTTTGGCGGGAGTTTTTTGATGGCAGAAGAAAAAATTTCAAAAAAAATTTTAAAGTTTTGGAGATTTTCGATCTGCAAGACCGGCAAGAAAGGCTAAAAAATGGCGTAACGACGGGGCAGAAAAAGTTTTTAAAATTTTTTTGGAAAAGGGGTTGACAAGAGTAGAATAAAGGAGTAATATACGCAAGCTGATTCACTTCAGCGGGTTCCTTGAAAATTGAACAATGTATTTGCTAGTGCGGTCTTTGAAAAAAGATCAATAGAATTTAGAGC
>JAFZMV010000095.1 GCA_017553205.1 Selenomonadaceae bacterium
ATTCTGCTCTGCTCTCCGCAAACACCATTATTTCACACAATTCGGTCATTTTACACATTACTGCACACATCACTATTGTTAATACGTCTGTCAATTTATGTTTCACATAACCTGCATGACGCGGATATTCTATTTCGGAAACATATTCTTGCATTTTCAGTCACTACCTATTTTTTTCAGAGTGTATCATTTTTATCCGAAATTTTTATGAAACGCCCGTGTAAATTATTTACCGCAAAAAATAGGCTTTCGACTAAAAAATTTTTTTTATTAACCGTTGCTTAGTTTAATAAAATCTTCCAAAGTTTTCATTGCCGAACCTGTATCAATCAAATTTTTTGCAAGTTCGATTCCTTCAAAAATATTTTTAACTTTTTCTGCGATGTAAAGTGCGGCACCCGCATTTAATAAAACTGCGTCACGTTTTGCGGATTTATCTTCGCCCGACAAAATTTTTTTTGTAATTTCTGCATTTTCTTGAGGATTTCCGCCGACGAGTTCAGACTTATCACAAATTTTCATTCCAAAATCTTCGGGAGAAATTTTATAATTTTTATACCAGCCGTCGCGAAATTCAGAAATTGAAGTCGGTGCACTCATGGAAATTTCGTCAAGTTTATCCATTCCGTAAACAACCATTCCGCGTTTAACTCCCAAGTCGATTAAAACTTTTGTCAGCGGATTTAATAAATATTCGTCATAAACTCCGAGCAGTTGCATTTTTGGTGACGCAGGATTTGTTAAAGGTCCGAGAATATTAAAAACTGTTCTGAAACCTAATTCTTTGCGAATTGCTCCGACATATTTCATTGCAGTATGATATTTTTGTGCGAAGAAAAAACAAATTCCGACATTTTCTAAAAGTTCAACGCAGTCCTCAGGCTCAATCAAAATATTTACTCCCAGAGCTTCCAAACAATCAGCCGTTCCGCATTTTGAAGACGCGGCACGATTTCCATGTTTTGCAACTTTAACTCCGCCTGCCGCAGCAATTATCGCCGAAGTTGTAGAAATATTAAAACTTTGTGCATTATCTCCGCCAGTGCCGACAATTTCAAGAATTTCAAGATTTTTTGTGTCAACTTTCATCGCATGACTTCTCATCGCTGCCGCACAACCTGCAATTTCGTCAGAAGTTTCAGCCTTTGCACTTTTTGTTGAAAGTGCCGCCAAAAATGCCGCGTTTTGTGTTGGAGAAGTTTTTCCGGTCATTATTTCATTCATCGACTCAAAAGCCTCTTGATAAGTTAAATCCTCTTTGTTCGTAATTTTAATGATTGCCTCTTTAATCATTTTGTTTACTCCCTTCAATTTTTAATTCTGTTAAATAATTTCGTCAAAAGCGGCTCATATTCGCGAATACGCAAAGCAATTTTTTCCGCCAATTCTTCGTTATAAGTGTGTGCAGTTAAATTTCTGTCGTCTGCCATTTCGAGAAATTTTTCAGTTTCTTCGTCGTTAAAAATTCCGACTTCACGCAAAAGCCTGATAACTTTTTTTGGAGATGCCGCGTCTAATCCTTCGGACTTCAAAAGATAATCTTTTCCGCATTTCCACATAATTTCAAAACAAAATTCAAATCTTTGAATCATTCCGTCGCGTTCAATTTCGGATAAAAATTTTTTTTCTGTAATTTCATGCAAACGACTTAACGCTTTTTCTGCCAAATTTAATCTGAAATTTGATCCTTCCAAATAATGCCCTCCTTTTTTATTTTGTCAAGCAATTCTGCGGAAGAAAATTTTAAATCTACAATATCAACACGATAAGGGATTGAAGATTCTTCAAAAAGTTCTCTTAAATCTGAAAATTTTTTTCTGTTGTACTTTCCAAAATAATCAACCGCAATATCAACATCAGAACTTTTTTTTTGCTCACCTCTCGCCCATGAACCGAATAAATAAATTTTTGCCGCTTCATCTTTCATAAAATCCAAAATCATCTGTCGAATTTTTTCAAGATATTTTTTACTCATATTTTCACCCGACATTCAAAAAATTCTTTAAAATAATTTTTCCCTGCGGTGTCAAAATACTTTCGGGATGAAATTGTACGCCGAAAACTTTAAAATTTTTATGTTCGACAGCCATAATTTCTCCGTCAGAAGTTTTTGCAATGACTTTCAAACATTCAGGCAAAGTTTTTTCATCTGCCGCCAATGAGTGATAACGTCCTACCAAAAATTTTTTCGGACAATCTTTAAAAATTTCTGATTCATTGTCGCAAATAATTTCTGACTGTTTGCCGTGCATTAATTTTTTTGCGTAAGTAATTTTTGCTCCGAATGATTGACAAATTGCCTGATGACCCAAACAAACTCCCAAAATCGGAATTTTATCGAAAAAATTTTTCACTACTTCCAAAATAATTCCTGCATTTTCAGGACGACCGGGACCGGGCGACAAAATTATTTTTTCGGGCGAAATTTTTTTAATTTCATCGCAAGAAATTTTATCATTTCTCACAACTTTTATATCAGAATTTATTTCGCCGACAAGTTGAAATAAATTATAAGAAAAGCTGTCATAATTATCAATCAACAAAATCATTATTCCATCTCCTCAGCGATTTTTAAAGCAGTCAAGCATGCTTTTGCTTTATTCAAACATTCTTCAAATTCTTTTTCAGGAACAGAATCGGCGACAATTCCCGCACCGCTCCTAACAAAAATTTTTCCATTCTTTTTGTAAATAATTCTGATTGCAATACAAGTGTCCATATTTCCTGCAAAATCTATGTAACCGATCGCTCCGCCGTAAATTCCACGCTTATTATTTTCAAGTTCAGAAATAATTTCGCAGGCACGAATTTTTGGAGCACCCGATAAAGTTCCAGCAGGCAAAACTGATTCAATAGCGTCGAGTGCATCAAAATTATTTTTTATTTCTCCGCGAACAATCGAACCGATATGCATAACGTGAGAAAATTTTTCAATCTGATGAAGTTTTTCAACTTGAACGCTGCCGAATTTTGAAATTTTTCCCAAATCATTTCTTCCCAAATCCACAAGCATATTATGCTCGGCAAGTTCTTTTTCATCTGCCAGCAATTCTTTTTCAAGTTGCAAATCTTCCTCAAAATTTTTTCCTCGTGGACGAGTTCCCGCAAGCGGAAAAGTATGCAAAATTTTATTTTCAAGTTTTACTAAAGTTTCAGGACTTGCCCCCGCAACTTCCATATCGCTTCCCGAAAAATAAAACATATACGGCGAAGGATTTATCGTCCGCAAAACTCTGTAGGTATTCAGCAAATTTCCCTCAAATTTTGCGGAAAGACGATTCGACAAAACAACTTGAAAAATATCGCCCTCGTAAATATATTTTTTTGCACGCTCGACCATTTCACAATAATTTTTTTTGTCAAAAAGCGGAGTAATTTCTCCCAAAATTTTTTCCTGAGGTTCAGAAAATTTTTTTCCGTTCAAAATCAAATTTTTTATTCGATTCAATTCATCGACAGCATTTTTATAATTTTCTTCCAAATTTTCCGCAGAAATATTTACTATTAAAATAATTTTTTGTCGAAAATTATCAAACGCAATAACTTTATCGAACAACATTAAATCAACGTCTTGAAAATTTTCCGTATCTTCAACAGAATTTTTAAGCGTCGGCTCGGAATAACAAATATAATCATAAGCAAAATAACCGACAAGCCCGCCTGTAAAAGTCGGCAAATTTTCCAATCGCAGACTCGTATAATTTTTTAAAATCTCGCGAATTTTTTCAGAAGGATTATCGGTAAAAATTTTTTCGTCGCCGATTGTCATATTTCCATTGGTGCAGGTTATGCAAAGTTTCGGTTCAAATCCCAAAAAAGTATAACGTCCCCATTTTTCTTTTTCGGCAACAGATTCAAGCATGTAACAATGGCTTGAAACATTTTTTAAAATTTTTAAAACTTCAATCGGAGTACAAATGTCAGAAAAAAGTTCGCAAGTCACAGGGACAATTTTAAAATCTCCTGTGTCAACAATTTTCCTGACTTCCTCTAAAGTCGGATATACTTTCATTTTGTAATACCTCATTCTCATATTTTTATAAACCACTATAATTTGTATTTTACACAATATTTTTTCTTCTGTCATTATCCATAATTTGCCAAATTGCTATAAAATTTATGAAATGCCCGTTTGTTTGAAAAATAAGCATTTGAATTTCCTTGAAGAAAAAAATTAAATCTCCAACTGATGAATTTTTGGTTTCAAAAAATTTCTCCGATGAAAAAATTTTTTTCGTTTGAGATTTTTTTGACACGTTGAAAAATTTTTTGTAGAATGTTGCCATAGTTTTAGAATTCGTGCATATAACAGTTTGAAAATAAAATTTTAAAAGGGAGTTTTGAAAATGATTGACGAAAGAATTTTTGAGAATGAAAAATTTTCCGATGAAAAACTTGAAAAAGTTGTCGGCGGATCATTAAGAGAAATTAGCGAAATTTGCAGTCTTGTTAAAAGAAAATTTAATGTCGGACTTGGCTTTTATGATGTGCCTGATTATCTGAAAAAAAATTATGGAATTAATGTAAAAATAAGTGGTGATCCTTATACGTTGAACCCAGACGAAGAAAATGTTTACTCTATAAATGGTGAGGTTGTGACTCATAAGCAAGTTATAGATATTATCAACGCAATCAACGCAAAATAATTAATTTGTAATAAATCAAAAAAATCCCTTCGACAAAAGTCGTTGGGATTTTTTTCTCACCGGTTTTTCCGATTCGAGGAGAAAAAAATTTTATGAAACGCTCGTGAATAATTTTTCTAAAATTTTATGACTTCATCTCGCAAAAATCCCAGTTCATATATCTGTGGCAAAATTTTTTCTCCAAGTTTTTTTAATTCTTCCGAAAATTTTTCAAAATCTGCTCCCGTTTCTTTCAAACTCATTCGTACTTGATACCAGCCCGCGTCCCAGTCAAATATTTTCCACTTCGCAAAATTTATCTCAAAAAAATTCTCATAAAATTTTTTGTAAATTTCCCGCCCGCTGTTCAAAACTTTTAAACTCTCCGCAGAAAAATTTTTCCGATTTTTTTCTATCCACTCCGCCGCAAATCTTTCTTCCCGCTCCATTGCCAACTGTAATTTTATGTCAGGCGAAGAAATTTTCCACAAATTTATTTCGGAAGTTTTGAACGGAAATAAATTATTTTTCATTCGATAAATTTCGCCTTCGTACTCAACATTTCGCAAAGAAACTGTCTGATTTGAATTTAAAAACAAACTCCAAATTACACAATCGCAAATAAATTCCCGAGATAATTTTTTTGTCGGCTCCATAAATTGATCTCGATTATTTAACCAATTTGCTTTTGGAATTTTTCTTACAGCGTTAATAATCATACATTGTTCAAAATTTTCAGGAGTAATTGAAGTTCCTCCGTGTCTTGCTATTGCTCCAGATAAAAAAGCTGTATAACTTTGGTTTGAAAAATCATTTCCGCTTAACATAAATCCTGCTAAAAAATTTTCTGATACTTTTTTTGAAGGTGTTTTATTTCCATAAGAAATTTTTAATCCGCTAGACATTGGCGGAAATTTTTTTGTTGCCTTTGAACGAATAAACCATTTATTTAAAAAATTTTTTTCAGTTTCAGAATGAAAAATTTTCCTTGCAACTTTTTCAACATTTTCATTGAAAACATCTAAAGAAATTTTTTGATTCCCAAGAGAAATTTTTTCTGATAAATTCCAAATCAAAAATCCTACAGGAAATTCTCCTTTGCAACCTTCAAAATTTTTAGAATTGAAAATAAAACCACTTTCATATTTGAAATTGAAAAATTTATCACGAAAATTCTTATCTACGTCTGAATTAACATAAGTGAGTTTTGAAATAATTCCGAGCCAAGCAATTTTATTTTGAAAATCTTTGCTGATTCTATATAAAAATTGAACAGATAATTCTTGACTTGATGCAGTTAAATTATCTTCAATCATCAATTTTCTAATTTCTGTCATTGAAACATTTAATTTATCTGTGCGATTTTTATCAAATTCAAATGTACTCGGCATTGCATAAGGCGGATTTATAAAAATAATCCATTTTAATTCAGGATTTTTTAAATCTTGCAAAAGTTTTCGCGGCATTTTGATATTCGGATAAAGTAAATTTTGTTGACCGAAAAAATTTTCAACGTCATCATTTAAATAATCATACTGAAAAACTTCAGCGTCAGGGTAAATTTTTTTGCAATAATTTGCGTCGTCTTGATTGAGCGTCGAAATATAACAAAATTTCCAAGCCTCAGCGGGCAGAGCAAATTCTAAATTTCCTGTACCGGCACACATATCCCAGAGCCGAAAATTTCCTGTCTTGTACCAATTTTCGCCGACAACGCGGGAAAGATAATCAACAGCCTTTCGAGCAAAATTTATCGGCGTAAAAAATTCTCCTGTAAATCTGCGGAGTTTCGGCTCAGTCATTCTGTCCATTTTTTGACGAATGGAAATAATTTCATGCGACGAAGAAATTTTTTCATAAATATCCCAAAAATGTTTGCACTCATTGAGCGGCAGAAATTTTTCAATGCTTGTGCCGTCATTCATTCTGAAAATTAATTTTTTTGTTTGCGAAGTTAATTCAGTTTTGCCGTCTTCAATGTCGGTAATAAAATATTCTGAACTTTTTCTGCCGTTCTCGACGTAAGAGCCGAAAAGTTTCTGCCAATATTCAAAAATCGGAAAAAAATTATCTTCGTCAATAACTTTTCTGTTAAAAAATAATTCAGTTTGACCTTCAAAATTTTTTTTAATTTTGGCGATAAAATTTTTTTCGTCCTCTTCAACAGAAAAATTGTAAACGTGAAGATTTTTTACGAAAATATTTTCTGACAAAGATTTTATCAATTTTTTGCAGGGAGAACTTGGAGCAAGATCCCAGTCAAAATTTTTTGATTTAGACTTGAGAAAAAATTCTTCAAAATTTTTCGTTTCGGAAAGAATTGCAAAATTTTTTGTGACGATCGAAAAAAAATTACTTAGTCTGCGAATTTCTCCATTCAAACCGTATTTAAGACGGCGAATATAATAAAGAGTTTGAGCGATACAAGCTGCACGAGTTGAAATATTTTTCAAATTTTGGTCGAATTTAAATTCAAAAAGAATTTGGGGAGTGTAGAGGTCAATATAATTTTTTGTGTCGAGTTTGAGAGAAAAAAATTTTGCGAAAAGATTTTTAACTTCTTCTTCAGTCTGAGAATTTTTTAAAATTTCGTAAAGAGTTTTCATTTTCATCACCGTAAAAAAAATTCACCGCAAAAAACTTTTTACCTTCAACATTTGCAAAAAATTTTCTGTTTGATTTTTCCGGATTATAATTTTTTCAAAATTACTTGTAAAACGTTAAAAATTTCCTTGAAAAAAATTTGTAATGTTATAAAATGCGGTAAGAAAATTTTTTGCAGGGAGGAAAATAGTTTTGCCGACACAGGAACAAGTTATAAAATTTTGTCATGAAAATTCAATAATAGATTTTTTACAAGTTGAAATAGTTCCGACTCCTGACGGCTGTGTTCGTTTAGAATTGGACGTAAAGCCCCAACATTCTAATCCGTACGAAATTTTGCATGGCGGAGTTTTAACTACGATGGCAGATACAGCAATGGGAGCAGCATGCCTGATGAAAAATAAAAAAGTCGTCACAGTTTCCATTACTTTGGAATTTATGCATGCAGTGCCGATGAATTCAAGAATAATTGCTGACGCAAGAATTTTGCATGAAGGACGACAAATTTTTATTTGTGAATGTGATTTAATTGATTCGACAGGAAATTTATACGCCAAAGCCCACGCAACTTTTTTTGCGATAAGTAATTTGGAAGATTGAAAAAATATTTTTGATTGGAGGTCAGACTTTTGAAAAAAATAATTTTTATCGACGTTGACGGAACTCTTGTCAGTTATGAAAATATTTTGCCTGATTCTGCAGTTTATGCAATTCGTGAGGCAAGAAAGAACGGTCACAAAGTTTATATCTGTACAGGAAGAAGTCGTGCAGAAGTTTATCAAAATATTTGGGACATCGGACTTGACGGAATGATCGGCGGTAATGGTGCTTACGTCGAATCCGAAGGAAAAGTTATCATGCATCAGCTTATAACTTTGGAGCAGTGCAAAAAAATTGTCGATTGGCTGAAAAATCGCAAATTAGAATTTTATCTTGAAAGTAACAACGGACTTTTTGCCAGTGAAAATTTTGAAGTTCGCGGACAAGACACTATTAAAGAATACTGCACGAGAAAAAATAAACCTGACGCAGAAAATATGACTGTCAGAAAAATTTTTCCCGAAATGATTTTTGGAGAAAAAAATTTTTACCGCGACGATTTAAATAAAATCAGTTATATTATCGAAAGTTACGAAGATTATCAGCAGGCTTTAAAAGATTTTCCTGAAATGAAAGTAGGAACTTGGGGCGGTGCAGGTGATACTGCTTTATTCGGCGACTTCGGAGTTAAAAATATTGACAAATCGAAAGGCATTGAATGTCTTTTGGAATATTTGAACGCAGATAAAAAAGATACTATTGCTTTCGGCGATTCAAAATACGATCTTTCAATGTTTAAAAGTTGTGAAATCGGAGTGGCAGTCGGCAACGGCAGCGAAGATATTAAAGCCGCCGCAGACTTTGTAACCGATTCTGTTGAAGATGACGGTTTAAAAAATGCTTTTGTAAAATTAAATTTGATTTAAGAAAGGAATGATATTTTCATGGCTGTTCACGTTATTAATGAGGCTCGTCGCTGTCTGCAATGCAAAAAACCGCTCTGCCAGTTAAAAGGCTGTCCGATTAAAACAAATGTTCCCGAAATGATTCGGCTTTTTTTGGCGGGCAAAACTGACGAAGCCGGTAAAATGCTTTTTGAAAACAATCCCATGTCAATTATTTGTTCTCTTGTCTGCGATCATGAAAATCAGTGCGAAGGAAATTGTATTCAGGGTAAACGCAAGGACGGAGCGGCAATTCAAATTCCGAATATTGAGCATTATATTTCTGACTCGTACTTCGATAAAATTCATTTGGACAAACTTCCCGACACAGGGCAAAGAGTTGCAATAATCGGAGCGGGACCTGCAGGAATTACTATTGCAGTTAAACTTGCCGCACTCGGTCACAGAATTACAATTTTTGAACGCATGGATAAAATCGGCGGAATGATGCGTTACGGTATTCCAGCTTTCAGACTTCCGCGAAAAATTATTGATCGCTATCAAGATAAACTTCGCGAAATGGGAATACATTTCAGACCAAATACATCAATCGGCGGAGCACTTCATCTCGACGACTTATTTAATGACGGTTATGACGCAGTATTTATTGGCACGGGAGTTTGGCGACCGAACAGAACAGGCTGTAAGGGCGAAAGCTTAGGCAATGTTCATTTTGCTGTTGATTATTTGAGAAATCCTTCGGCTTATGATTTAGGCGACACCGTTGCAATAATCGGTGCAGGAAATTCCGCAATCGACGTTGCAAGAACTGTTGTCAGACAAGGCTCAAGAAATGTTACTCTTTATGCAAGACGACAGAGAATTGCGGCAAGTCAAAGGGAAATGGATTACGCGGCTGTTGACGGAATTGACATTCAGCAGGGTATGGCGATAAAAGAATTTACTGAAGAAGGTCCTATTTTAGTTCCGAGAATTTACGATGAAGAAGGAAATTTAGTCCGCGAAGAAGATCCGGTTTTAATGCCTGCCGACAGTACAATTATTGCAATAAGTCAAGGTCCGAAAGATAAAATCGTTAATACCACTCACGACTTGAAAGTCAGCGAAAAAGGCTTGATTGTCATTGACGAGGCAGGACGCACAACACGCGAAGGAGTTTTTGCATCTGGCGACGTTGTTGTCGGATCAAAAAATGTTGTTCTTGCCGTTTATTATTCTAAAATTGTCGCACGAGCAATTGACGAATACTTGAAAAATAAAAAGGCACAGAACCAGTAAGCAAATTTTTATTCACTAATTTTTGCTATAAGGTGAAAGACATAAGCGGTTAGCTTTCCGCTATAATGAAATATCAACGGTTCATGGGTTACAAACAATGTATCCGTTTCGGGGTGTCAAAAGGAGGTATTCTTTTATGAAACTAATTGTAACTGTTGTAGGAAAGGATCGCGTCGGAATTATTGCGGCAGTGACAAAAATTTTGGCTGATAACGAAGTTAATATTTTGAGCATAAATCAAAATATTTTGAACGGCTTTTTCAATATGATACTTTTTGCCGAGTCCGATGAAAAAAAAATTAGTCTTGTTGATTTACAACAGGCGTTGAAAATTCAGGGCGAAGAAATTGGAGTAGAAATTAAAACTCAACATCAGGATATTTTTGACGTAATGCACAAGATTTAAGAAATTTTTTGAAAGTCAATCGCGTAAATCCTGTCGAAAAAATGCGGCGGGATTTTTTTATTGGAATTTTGCCGAACAAAAAATAAATGTTATAATGAAAAAAATAAGGAGAGATTTATTTTGTCGAATAAAGAACGAATTGATATTTTATTGACGGAAAGAAATTTTTTTGACAGCAGAGCTAGAGCAAAAACCATGATTATGATGGGAAAAATTTTAGTTGACGGACAAAAAATTGATAAGGCGGGAACTCTTGTAAACCGTGACGCTGAAATAAAAATTCTCGGCGAAGAAATGCCTTTTGTAAGTCGCGGGGGTTTTAAATTAAAAAAGGCTTTGGACGTTTTTAAAATAATTTTGAGCGGAAAAATTTCTGTTGATGTCGGAGCATCTACGGGCGGATTTACTGACTGTATGTTGCAGAACGGAGCAAAAAAAGTTTATGCGATTGATGTTGGATACGGTCAACTTGCTTGGAAACTTCGCAGCAATGTTCAAGTTGTCAACATGGAGCGGACTAATATCAGAAATGTTACGAAAGAAAATTTTCTTGACGAATTGGATTTTGCGTCTATTGATGTCGCGTTTATTTCGCTTGATAAAGTTTTGCCCGTAGTTTATAACATTCTCAAAGATGACGGAGAAGTTGTTGCACTGATTAAACCGCAGTTTGAGGCGGGAAAAAATCAAGTCGGCAAAAAGGGAGTTGTAAAAGATAAAAAAATTCATGCGTCAGTTATGGAATACGTTTTGAATTTTGCGGAGGAACTTAGATTTAAAATTTGCGGAATAAATTTTTCTCCCGTTAAAGGTCCTGAAGGAAATATAGAATATTTGGCACATTTATCGAAAAATTTTTCGTCACAAGAAATTGACTGGAGAGAAAAAATTTTATCGGTTGTAGATTCGGCACATGAGGAGTTGACACAATAAATGGCAAGACAAAATATTTTCGGAACTGTTTTCGGAGTGGACGCGGGCATGTTACAGCTTGCAGTCTTTCCGAATATGAGCAAACGCCGTGCAGGTGAAATTGTAGAAAGAATTTTTAGTTTTTATCAAAATAAAAATGTTCGCCTCGTAATGCCGGCTACAGAGGCAAGATATTTTCGTAAAGAAGAATTTGGACTGCCGTGCGTCGAAAGAGTTCATATTGACATGGCTCTTTCAATCGGCGGCGACGGAACTTTATTGGGGGTTTGCAGAAGATTTCGCGAACAAGGTATTCCCGTTTGTGGAATAAATTTAGGGACTTTGGGTTTTCTTGCAGATATTGAGCCGAAAGAATTGGAGTTAAGACTCGGAAAAATTTTAATCGGCGAATATTTTATTGAAAACAGACTTTTGTTAAGCGGTTATGTTCGCAATGAACTTGGAGAAAAATTCTTGGGAAATGCAATAAATGATGTCGTAATTTCAAAAGGCGGCTCGGCTCGTATGCTTAATTTATCGGTAAGCGTCAATCAAACTCATTTGATGACTTACAAGGCAGACGGTTTAATTGTTTCAAGTCCGACAGGTTCAACGGCTTATTCATTGAGTGCAGGAGGTCCGATTTTAAATCCGACAATCCGTGCACTTATTTTGACTCCGATTTGTGCTCATACTTTTCAAATGCGTCCGCTTGTAGTTTCGGAAGATGACGAAATTAGAATCAGTGTTTCTTCCGCCCATGATTTAGTTTTGACATTGGACGGGCAGGAAAGTTTTAAAGTTCGTCCGACTGATGAAATAATTGTCCGTAAGTCCAGTAAAACCGCACAGATTGTAAAATTTGCCGACAAAAATTATTACGAAATTTTAAAAGCAAAAATGTGGAGTTAGAATCTTCGATAATTAGGAATGAGGAATGAAAATTTCTGATTTCTGTTTATTAAACAACACCTTGACGAAGTAAGTCAGTCAAATGAATCATTCCGACAATATTTTTTTCTTTATCGACGACGGGCAGAACCGTAACCGGTCTAGGCTTATGTTTTTCCATGACTGAAAGAGCTTCTGCCGCCAATTTTTCAGGATCTATAATCAACGCATTTTTAAACATGATATTTTCAACAGGCTCGTCGATAAAATTTTTATCTTTCTCTAATGCACGGCGAATAATTCCGTCAGTAACAATTCCGACAAATTTATTATTTTCGTCAGAAATTGAAACCGCTCCCAAACCTTTTGCTGTCATTTCAAACAGTGCGTCTTTTGCGGTTGCACCGAGTTTAACAACAGGATTTTCTTCATCTTTGTGCATTACATCGCCGACAGTAAGCAAAAGTTTTCTGCCGAGTGCTCCGCCCGGATGGAATAACGCAAAATCTTGAGAAGTAAATTTTTTTTCTTCCATTAATGCCATTGCCAACGCGTCGCCCATTGCCAAAGTTGCAGTCGTCGAGGCAGTCGGTGCAAGTCCCAAAGTGCATGCCTCACGTTCCACACCGATATTTATAAAATAATCGCAATTTTTTCCGAGAGAAGAATTTTCTTTTCCACACATTGCAACAATTTTTGCTCCGATTCTGCGAATAACAGGAAGAATATTTACAATTTCGGAACTTTCTCCGCTGTTTGAAATTGCAATGACAATATCATTTTCGGTGACCATGCCCAAATCTCCATGATAAGCCTCTGCAGGGTGAAGAAAAAATGCAGGCGTTCCCGTTGATGCCAAAGTCGCCGCAATTTTTTTCCCGATGTGTCCTGATTTTCCCATGCCTGTTACAACTACACGTCCCGCACATTTCAAAATTTCTTCGACTGCAGAAATAAATTTTTCGTCAACACGCGGAATTAAATTTTCTACAGCCTCCGCCTCAATTTTTAAAGTTTCAATCGCTCTTTCTTTAATCATTTCTGCACCTCATTAAAAATTTTTCGTGACTTCATGAACTGCCAAAACTTTTTTCAGCAAATCTTCCAATTCATCAAGCGGAATCATATTCGCCGCGTCTGAAAGTCCTTCGGCAGGATTGTCATGAACTTCCAAAAATAATCCGTCAATCCCGACAGCCGCCGCCGCTCTCGTCAAATACGGGACAAATTCTCTTTGACCTGATGACGCTGTACCTGCACCGCCCGGAAGTTGCACACTGTGAGTGCCGTCGAAAATTACGGGATAATTAAAATTTTTCATGGTTGCCAAGCCTCTCATATCGACAACCAAATTATTATAACCGAAAGTTGTACCGCGTTCAGTGAGCATGATTTTTTTTGTACCGCTCTCTTCAAGTTTCGTGACAACATTTTTCATTTCATTTGCGGAAAGAAATTGACCTTTTTTGACGTTGACGGTTTTGCCTGTTTTTGCCGCCGCCATAAGCAAATCAGTTTGACGACAAAGAAAAGCGGGAATTTGTAAAACGTCCGCAACTTCCGCAACGGGTTCGGCTTGATAAGTTTCATGAATATCCGTAACAATCGGAACATTTAATTCAGATTTTATTTTTGAAAGAATTTTTAAACCTTCCTCAAGTCCGGGACCGCGAAAACTTTTTATCGAAGAGCGGTTTGCTTTATCGAAAGACGCTTTAAAAATGTACGGAATTTTTAATTTGTCCGCAATTTCTTTTGCACGACGACCGATTTTTAAACTGCGTTCATAACCTTCAATCACGCAGGGACCAGCCATCAAAATTAAATTTCCGTTTCCGACTTCAATGTCACAAATTTTAAATGTGTTCAAAATTTCCACCTCAAATTTCATCTAAAGTTATTCTGCCAATTTTTCCTGCACGGAATTCATTTAAAAAAATTCTCGCAGTTTTTTCCATATCAACTTCTCCGCCACGTTTTAAACAGCCGCGTTTTTTTCCAATTTCCGACAAAATTTCTTGGCTGTTATTTGGAAGAGTTGAAATTTTGTAACGTTCAGAAAGTTTATCGGGAATTTTTTCCGCCAAAGTTTCAATCAAAAGATAAACAACGCTTTCAACGTCATAAGTTTCATCATTTATTGCGAAAGTCCACGCGAGTTTTAAAGCAACTTTTTTGTCGTCAAATTTCGGATACAAAATTCCGGGCGTGTCGAGTAAGTCCAGACCGTCAGAAATTTTTATCCATTGTTTTGCACGAGTAACTCCCGGGCGATTTTCAATTTTTGTGTGATTCATTCCCGCAAGTTTATTTATCAAAGAAGATTTTCCAACATTCGGAATACCTATGACCATTGCACGAGCCGAGCGGGGTTTTGCTCCATATTTTGCAAGTTTGTGAGTTTTTTCTTCGGCTAATTTTTTTGCGGTTGAAATTAAATTTTTTATTCCTGTTCCTTTCGACGCATCAACAGCCACCGCCGAAAAATTATTTTCTTGAAAATGTTTTATCCATTCTTGAGTTTTATTTTCGTCCGCGAGATCTGCTTTCGCCAAAACTTTTAAATTTTTTTTTCCGCCGAGTAATTTTTTCAGCAGAGGGTTTTGACTTGAAAAAGGTATTCTTGCGTCCAAAACTTCCAAAACTAAATCAACGGATTTTAAATTTTCTTGGATAAGTCTTTCGGCTTTTTTCATATGTCCCGGAAACCACTGCAATTCAGGTAAATTTATTTCGTCCAAAAAAATCCCTCCTTTAAAAATTTTTTTTATTATAACAGAAAATGACTGAAATTTTCCACTTTCGGCAAGCCGCATAACGCTTGATTTTAGGCCGTTTTCAAAAATTTTGGATTTGAAAAATTACTATAAATTAAGTAGAGCGTGTTGAAAAAGTCTAAAGTTGAATCATGACAGCGGCGAGAATAACGAAATTTAGGAAACAAATGGACAATTTATCGTAACGAGTAGCGATGTGTCTGAAATTTTTGATCCGCTGGAAGAATCTTTCAATGATGTTGCG
>JAFZMV010000096.1 GCA_017553205.1 Selenomonadaceae bacterium
AGCCTGTCAAAAGATAGCCGTGCGGCTCAACTCGACGGTAGTAGTAATTTGTTTTGCCGTCGTCTGAAACTCCTCTTGGTGGCGGATAAACGTACCAACCGCCCTGATGTCTTGTTACAGTGAAATTCAAATCTGCCGCACTGCCCCAAGTAGTACGAACTAAAGATTTATGTATAGTCGGAATGGTGTGTTCTGTGTTAGTCAAATCGACTAAACTTTTTTCAAAACCTCGCTGAACGACAAATAATTTGCCGTCGCGACAAAAGCAATTTATCATCATTTGCGGGAGTCTTGAAGTCCAGCCAAATAAGTTGTTCAACAAGTCGGCATAAGTGACATTTTTTTGTTCAATTTCCATATCGCTGACAAAATCATCGAATCGCATAATAAGTTCTTTGCCGATTGCCTGTGCAATCAAGGTCAAATGAGAACTCGCATAAGCCTTTTTTATAATTTCACCGTTGAAATTATCGGGCAAAACCCAACCCCCAGCCTCTCTCAAGTTACCGGTCGTGTAGTCAATCGTGTAGCAGACAAAATCTTTCTGAATTTTATAATCCAGCTGAGTGTACAGAATCTCATCAATATCAGAACAGCACTGCAAAGTTTTTAAAATTCCACGCTTGGTTATCTCTTCAACGCGAACATCAAAATTATAATCGAGATATTTTCCTTTGATTTGTTCCAAAATTTCAGCAGAATGTACGCCCGTAAAAGTTAATCGGTCGGTCAACTGTTGAGTTGCAATCTCGATTTGAACTTCTTGAAATATGCCGTCAAAGTTTGAAATGTTATGAGGAATTTTTCTTTCGGTGTCAAAATTTAAGTTTAGTCCGGCAAATAATTTTCGCTCAGTGTCAAAAGAAAATTCTTGAACTTCAACCGAATAATTTAAAATTCTTTCAGTGTCAAAAAAATATTCAACCGAATGAAAAATTTTTCTTTCAACGTCAAAATTTTTTTCAATGTGGTTAAAAATTCTTCTTTCCGAATCAAAATTTTGCTCAATAGTTCTTTCAGTTAAATTGTACGGAACAGACGGCGGAGAAAAATTTTTTGAGTGAAGTTTGTATCCGTCAACGACTCTGAATTCGTCGAGAGTTCCGATAAAATTACCGATTTTTATGGAGAAATTGTTTCTTTCATACTGCGGACAGTCATCACGCTTAAATTTCTGAATTCCGTTTATGAAAATTTGTACAGTTTTTTCGTTGTAGTCGTAGTCAATTTCAAAGTGCAGTAATTGCCCGCAGGGATTTATATCTGTGGTCAGTGCGTAGCCGCTCAAATCAGAATTCGCAGTTGAATTTGTGTTAATCCACGCACTCAAAACCAAATGCCAATCGCCTGACGTTATTGTATAAAATCCAAATTTTATAAGATTTCCGATAGAAAAAATTTTTCTTTTGCTGTCATTGAAGTCAGCGGGAACAAAAATCCAGCCCGCGACAGAAAAATCTTTCCCGCCGAGTTCAATTTCACCGTCGAGAGTTAAAAATTGTTCATCGCTGTCAAATTGCAGAGCCTTTTCAAATTTCGCATTTTCCGAAGTGATGACGGGATTATTTTGGGGTGTCCAGTTGTTCCCGCACTCGTCTTTAAACGGGTATGAATCGTCATCGAAGTGCAATAAAATTTTTGTCGCCGAATTTATTTTTGCAATCAAAATTTTATTTTCGATAATTCTTTCAACATCAAAACAAAAATCTTGTTGAACGCCGAAAAGCTGTGCATCTTCATTAAGTCCGATTTCGTCATTTGAAATGATGACGTTTGAGAAAAAAGTTTTACTGCCGTCCGATTGCAAATAAAAATCTTCAAAATTATTCCCGCCGTTGACACTGCCCAAAAAAGTATAAATTTTTTCGCCGTCCTGCCAGACTTCCAAAATTCCCTTTTGAGAATCCGCCTTCATATGCAAAAGAAAAGTTTGCAACTGATTTTTTAAAGCATTGGAAAAATCTTTTATGTTAATGGTATCAGCCCAAACGCTTAAGCTGCCGTTTGTTTGAGAACAAATGCCGTCAGATGCACTTCCTGTAGCGTCATTATAAGCCCGCCAGCGATTTGAAAGAGTAGTAAAAACGTCAAATTTTATCCAAATTTCTTTAGTCGAAGGAATATCAAAACATTTTTGACGGGCAGTCTGATAAAAAGCAGAGCCGGACTTTGACTGTGTTTTTGGCAAGTTCGACAAAGTTGTCCCGTCAACCGTCAATAAATCTGCAGTGCCGTAATTTTCATACCTCCACGTCAATGCAGGATTTTTAATTTTTCTTTCCGCGTCAAAATTAAAATCAATTTCAAAATTTTTATAATCATCAGCAGTCGGCGGAGTAAAATTTTCAGTCCAAAGTGCAACGCCGTCATAAATTCTGAATTCGTCAACACTGCCCGTAAAAAAATAATTTTCGGTTGAAGAAAATTTTTGATTTCCGACATCAACAATAAATTTTTGTCTTTTGTATTGCGGACAGCTTGTACGTCTTGCTTTTTTCACGCCGTCAACATAAAACGTCATTATTTTTTCGGTGTACTGGTAGACAACGGCAAAGTGATGGAGTTCACCCGCAGGATTGATTCCCGAATCTTGGGAATTTGTGTTGCCGCCGACTCTCGCCACTGTGTTTGTTATCAGTCGCCAATTTGAACTTCCTGCGGGGTGTCTTAACTTCACGAGAGTATTTCCAGTATCGGGACTCAAATGAATGTTAAAAACTCTTGCACCTTCGGCACAATTTGGGTCGGTGTAGCACCAGCCGTCAACAGTAAAATCCTGTCCGCCGAGTTCAATTTCTCCGCTCTGAATGTAACTTGAGCCGTCAAGTTGTAAAGCATTTTTGTTGATGGTCGGGTTTCCGTAAGCCGTCCAATTTTCACCTTGAAAAAAATTTTTTATCGGACTCTCGCTA
>JAFZMV010000097.1 GCA_017553205.1 Selenomonadaceae bacterium
AAAAAAATTTCTGCTGAAAAAGTTTCGGAGAAAAAATCTAAAACACTTGCGGACGAAAATACTTTTATTCCTGAAGATCCGAAATTTTCGCTTGACGATATTATTTTGTCGAATGCCGTCAAAGCACAAATTTTGGACGTGGCAACTTATGCCGAAAATTCCGAAAAAGTTTTTGAAACTTGGGGATTTAAAACCACTCACAAATTTTCAAAAAGAATCGGAATAAATTTGTATGGTGCGCCTGGTACAGGAAAAACAATGGCGGCGCATGCGATTGCAAAAAATCTCGGCAGAAAAATTTTAATTGTGAATTATGCTGATATTGAATCAAAATACGTCGGCGAAACTCCCAAAAATATTCGCAAAGCTTTTGAAGTTGCAAAAAATACCAACAGCATTTTGTTTTTCGACGAAGCGGACGCAATTTTAAGCAAGCGTGTAACAAATATGACGCAAGCTGTTGATGTCAGTGTTAATCAAACTCGTTCCGTCATGCTGATGTTGATGAATGAATTTCAAGATTTTATAATTTTTGCGACGAATTTTATTTCAAATTTTGATCCGGCTTTTATGCGGAGAATTTCCATGCACGTCAAATTTGAATTGCCTGACGAAGATTGCAGAAAAAAACTTTGGCAAAAATATATTCCAAAAGAATTGCCGAATAATATTGACGTTGACGAAATTTCTAAAAAATTTTCAGGAATTTCGGGCAGTGATATTGCAAATGCGATGTTAAATGCTGCTTTCAAAGCCGCAAGATTAAATTTGGACGAACTTGATAAAAATTTAGTTTTTGAAGCCGTCGAAAATATTTTGGAGAGCAAGGCGGCAAATGAAAATAAAAAAATTTCCGTAACTCGTGAAGAAGTTTCGGAAGAATATGTTAAACAGCAAGTTGCTGAAGGAAAAGGAGAAGTGATTTAAATGATTCCTTGGTTGGTTGCCGCAGGTGTCGGTGCATTGTTGGTTGCAGCTTTTTGGGACGAAATTGTTGACTGGTTGAAAGAATTGACAAGTAAAATTGCAAATCTTTTCAGAAATATTGGTCATGCGGCGAAAATTTTTGCTCAAAAAGTTCGCGGAAGAATTTTAAAAATTCTCCATACGCTTTTTTACAAAGAAAATAACAAGTGGATTAAAGAAACGACCCGTGCAGAAGTTGATGAATCTGAAGTTCCCGCGTGGGCAAAAGCTGGTGTCAGATCGAATGAAACTGACGTTACTGACACTTACAAACAAGAATTATCTTTGGCAATGTAAAAATATTTTGGAGGGAAAAAATTATGATTCCTTGGTTAATTGCGGGAGCAGTCGGCGCACTCGTTGCAAGTGAAGTTATGGACGACAACAAAAAAGAATTGCAAACTTCAAAAAGTCGCGAGCAAGTTTCAGCGTCAGATGTTCCTGCAGATATTCGCGCACAAATTGAAGGCGGAAACTTTTCGTCAAATTCCGGAGAATATTTTTCGTCTGCGCAAGAATATTATCAAGCAGGAAATGAATATTGTTACGGTTGGAATGGTCGCTCTGTAAATAAATCCAAAGCAAAAGAACTTTATCTTGAAGCAAGTAGCAGAGGACACGGCGGCGCAGCTACTCAGTTGAGAAATATTTGGGGAATTTACTAAAAAATTTTTGCTAGCAAATATTCCGATGAAAATAATTTTAGAAAACTAAGATTATTTCGGAAAAAATTAAGGAGGAAAAATTTATGATTCCTTGGTTAATTGCCGGAGCTGTCGGCGCATTGGTTGCAAGTGAAGTTATGGACAGCGATAAAAAAGAATTGCAAACTTCAAAAAGTCGCGAGCAAGTTTCAGCGTCAGATGTTCCTGCAGATATTCGCGCACAAATTGAAGGCAGAACAAAAAATTTCAAATCAAAAAGTTCATTGTCGAATAATGAAAAGAAAGCCAAAAATTGGTACAGGTATGCCAATGAATATTATTATGGCTTGAATGGTGAATCTGTTGATTACAGCATAGCAAAAACGTTTTTTCAGATGGCTGCTGATGCCGGACATTTTGAAGCAAAAAAAAAATTGCGCGAACTTTTCTAAATACTTTCTGTGATACAAAAAGTCCGATGAAAAATAATTGAGGAGGATTGATAAAAAATGTTTTCAAGTTTGTTTGGAATGGCGACAGGTGCGGCAAAAACTGAAGGAAAAAATATTTTCTTCGACGCAGCATTTGATGCGCTGAAAGAAATTTTGCGTCCGAATATGTCGCTTGAAGAAATTGCGGAAGATTATTCCGAAGAAATCGACAAAATTATTATCGAGGAATTGAAAACCGGCTCAACTTTCAGTGCAGGAAAATTTAAAATTTTGAGCGTCGGAAAAAATAATTTTGCGCTTGATGTCGAATTGTATTTCAAAGACAAAGACGGCAAATGGATTAAACGCGCAAAAACAAGTTCGCCGATGAGTTCGGAAGATTGGTTGAACGATGACGCAAGGAAATTTTTGGACGCTGAAAAAGAAAAAATTTTCGACGTTGAAGCACCTGAAATTGAAAAAGATGCAGAAATTTAAATGTGATTGTTGCGGATTGTGTTGCAGAAATATAAATCGCAGTCCGCTTTTAAAAAATTTTGATTCAGGCGACGGCATCTGCAAAAATTTGGACAGAGAAACAAATTTGTGCAAAATTTATTATGAACGTCCTGACTTTTGCAATGTTGAAGTCGGCTACAAAAAATATTTTTCTGAAATTTACAGTTGGGAAGAATTTTTGAAAATAAATTATGAAACTTGCGAGCAACTTAAACGAGAATTTTTGAAGGAGTGAAAAAAAATGTTTTTGGCGAAAATGAACAAAGAACAGCAGGAAACTTTTTTAAATCTTGCTTACACAATGGTTTATGCTGACGGCAGACTTGATGAAGCCGAAAAAAGATGGTTTGATTTTTACAAATTGGAACTTTCAGTTGACGTGTCGAAGGCTCACAAAGTTGATTTTGAAAAAAGTTTGGAAATTTTTGATAAGTGCGAGCAGAAAATAAAAAATGCAGTATTTTTTGAAATTTTTGCGATTGCACTCGTTGATGATGTTTATGCTGATGAAGAGCGTGAACTTGTCGAGATGATGAAAAATCGTTTTGGAATTTCAAATGATAAAATGTTAGAAATGCGTGAAGGTTTACGGCAACTTACTCTTGCATATGACGCTATAAGAAAATCTAATCAAGAATAAAAAAGTATTTCGGGCGATTGAAATTAAAAAAATTTTTATGTCGTCCGAACTTTTTATTTTTGGGAGATGATTTTATGAAAAATCCTTTGAAAAATGCTGTCCAAAAAATCACTTCTTCCGAAAATGTCAAAAAAATTGTTTCCAGTACGACAGATAAAGTCACTGATAAAATTGCTGACAAAGTTGTCGATAAAGCTGAACAGCGTATAAGAACCTGTCTAAA
>JAFZMV010000098.1 GCA_017553205.1 Selenomonadaceae bacterium
AAATCCACCGCAAGAAATTCCGCCAATTCCGCAAGGCAATTATGAAGTACCGGCGATGACACAAATACCAATAATGCCGGAAGAAGATGCGGAGGATTTAACGCCAAAAATTGAAGAAAAATCAAGAGAAGAAGAGGGAAAATATAAATCTGCGATTTCGTTTGCACTCGGAGAAAAAAATCAAGATGAAAATCCAAATACGGAAACAAAAAATATTTCGCCAAAGCAAGTAAAATCAGAATATCTTGCACCGAATGATTCAACACTCGACGCAGGAACAATAATTCCCGTCAGATTGTTGACGGGAATAAATACGGATTTGGAAGGTCAAGTAATGGCACAAATTTTAACGGACGTTTACGACACAGCGACAGGGACAAGACTTTTGATACCGCAGGGCAGCAGATTAACGGGAACTTATGAAAAAAAATCAGTAAGCAACGGAAGAGTGGCGGTCAAATTTAAACAGTTGATATTGCCAAACGGCGGAAGTTGGACAATTTCAGAAAATATAGTGGCGATGGACGGAGCGGGTTATACAGGAGTGAAAGGAAAAATCCATCATCACACGGGACAAAAAATTTCAGCGGGAGCAATCGGTTCGGCAATAGCGGCGTTGGGCTCATTGGCGGCAGGAAATGTTTCGGCAAATAACAACACATATACAGCCGGACAAATAGCGGCACAGGGAGCGACGGCGAATTTGATAAATATGACATCAAGTATGCTGAAGGATTCGGCGGAAGTAAAAAACACGGTGACGATAAATCCGGGATATGAATTTAATGTTTATGTCACGAGCAATATCACATTTTGAAAAGAGGTCGGAAAATGAAAAATTTAACTGACGACGATTTAATTCAAATTTACGACTTGCAAGAAAAATACGCGGAAAAAGTTATTGATTTTGTAAGACACGGCGAAGAAAGTGAAGTTTTGCAATTTTTGCAGATAATGCCGGAATTGAATTGCAGTGAAAATTGGGATAAAGAACCAAAAATTTATCGCAAAGAAGAATTTGCCGCCGAAATGTCATGGGAAAAAACTCCGCAAGGCAGATTTATTTACAAAGATTTGTTTTCAAAATGGAAAGGTACGGACAATTTGCGTGAAATTTTTGACGAAAAATATATTTGGGGATATGCGGTAGCCCAGCCTGAAGTTTTGTCGGTTTTTTCGGGAAATAAAGAAATTGCACTGAAAAAATATTCGACGGAACAGTATGAAAAATTACGCGAAAAAATACCGCAAAAACTTCAAAATAAAATTAAAAATTTGCTGATGAATTATCCGCAAGATATACAAGAAAAAGCAATGTGTACGGAGGTTTATGGTTATGTTGAAACATTTCACAGCAGTAAATTGAAAAAATACCGAGATGAACATATGACAGAATTTGAAATGTTGTCATATGTGACGCAAGGAGAAAAGTCAGACACGATAACAGATGCGTATGATTTGCAAGTTGGGCTGAAAATTTATCACAGCGAATTGAAAAATCAAGATTTGACGGAAACAATCAGAGCATTTTTGTATGACAGGCAAGTTTTTGAATGGGTGTACGGAGAAAAATCGGCGGAACTTTTGAGCAATGCGGAAGAAGAAGTTTTGAAATTGGCAGGTCGTTATAATTTTGTGGATACGGAAGAAAAATTGCCGTTGTTAGAAAATCACAAAATTTGTATGTACGGCGGTGTGGAGCAAAAATTAAAAATACCGTACCAAGAAGACCCGTTTTGTGTTTCAAACAAAGATTTTGAAAAAATTCTTGATGCACTGGCGGAAAAATATGAACGTGAAGGATTTTCAAGAAAATATTATCCGTCGAGAAAAGAAAATCAGGAATACGCACATCAAAGTTATAAAGTGGTCGGCAGATATAAAACAGAAAATGATACAGAATTACAGCCGCAATGGAATATAGTATTTGATGACGGAAAAATAATAACGGCGAAGGCAGACGAAATAATTTCAAGTGAGATCAATGAGAGATTTTATGGAGAGCAAGTAGAAAATTTTGGCAAAAGACCACTGGAAAAAGTTTTGGTGAATGACAGCGGGAAAATGAATTTATCAGAAGGACAGGAAAAAATTTCAGCGATAATTCGTCAACTTCAAAAAAATGGAGAATCAACAGAAAAAATAAAAAATTTTTTGGAAGTTGAGCGAAAAAATTTGTCAAAAGCAAGGTAAGCAATGGAAGAAGAAAAAATTTACAGGCAAAAAGTTTTTAAAATTGGAGCGGTTTCAATCGGAATTTGCTTGCTGATTGCATATTGGTACGCGACGCAAGGAATGGCAGAGGAATGCGGCTACAGCAAAATTTTAGGAAATTTTTTGAGCATAGGCGATATAAAAATTTATCCGCCATACAAATATTATTTTTGGCAACAAGATGCAGAATTACAAAAAGCGATCCCGCAAATAATCGGAAGTTACGCGGTTTTTCCGTATATTGGCTTTGTTATCGGAGCGGGATTTACTTATCTTTGTGCAAAAAATTTGAAAAAAGAAACTTCGCATGGTTCGGCGGCATTTGCTACGGCAAAAGAAATTGATGAGGCTGGACTTGGAAAATACGAAGATAAAAAATCCAAAAAAATAAAAAAATCGGGCGTAGTGGTTGGAGTAAATCCATATACGAAACATTTGATGTTGCATGACGGAGTGGAACATATTTTGTTGGTTGCACCGACACGAAGCGGAAAAGGCGTAAACACAATAATCCCGACGGGATTAGTTTGGCAACACTCAATTTTTTTCTTTGACGTGAAAGAAGAATTATGGCAAGCAACGGCAGGATACAGGCAAAAAGTTCTCGGACAAAAAGTAATGAAATTTGCACCGCTGATAGGTGACGGAAGTTCAGCAAGATGGAATCCGTTGGCAGAAATAAATTTTCGTACGGCGGAGGAGATCAGCGACGTTGCAATGATAGTGGGAATAATGGTAAAGCCGGACGGAGAAAAAGCGGGAGGCGGAGGCGATTCGGCATTTTGGGATAATTCGGCGGCGGCGTTGATAACTGGCGTGATAATGCACTTACTTTATAAACATCATCAAGAAAATTTAAGACTGCCATGTCCGACAGATATAATGTCATTTCTTTCAAGTCCTGATATGGATTTAAACGAACTTTTCACATACATGAAAAATTATCCGCACATATCGCCGGAAGAATTTTTGGAAATGCCGGACGAAAAGGGAATACCGAGAAAAAATCCGCTGAAAGAAATTTATGGCGAGTATGTGCAAAATTTAAGACCGTTTGCTAGATTTTTCAAAGACAAGACGATAAAAAATTTGGAAGATGTGCGGCGAAAAACTTTGGAGTTGATGCAAAAAGAAGAAATCGACTGGGAGGCGGACGAAGATGAGGCAATTCCGTTTCATATTTTGTTGACGCACCCGAAAGTTGCAGAATGTGCGGCGAATATGTTAAACGGAGCGGAGCAAACGCGAGCGTCGATAATGCAAACGGCTCAAACAGCACTTGCTTTATACCAAAATCCCGTTGTGCAAAAAAATACTGAAGTCTCGGATTTTTGCATAAAAGATTTATTGTCGCCGAAAGATACTGTCAGTCTGTACCTTTGTATGCACAGCAACGAAGTACAAACATTAAAACCGCTTTCAAGACTTTTAATAAATACAATGCTCCACAAACTGGTAAGAGATATAAAATTTGATACGTCGGGCGGAGCAAAAATGAAACAGCGACTTTTGCTGATGCTGGACGAATTTCCGCAACTGGGAAATTTAAAATCAATGGAGCTTGCGTTGGCAGTTTGTGCCGGATACGGAATAAAAGTTTGCATAGTGGCTCAAGACGTGAACCAATTAAATAAAGAGTACACGAAAGATAATTCAATCGCGTCAAATTGCCACGTTCACATATATTTTACGCCGAATTTGGATTCGGGAGCGGCGACGGCAGAATCAATTTCAAAAAATCTCGGCAAAAAAACAATATCAACTGTAAGTCATTCTGATGGCGGAGGATTGGGCAAAGGTTCAAACTCTGAATCATTCACGGGACGCGAATTGATGACAGCGGATGAAGTTTCTCATATGAGTTCGGAGCGGGAGTTAGTTTTTGTAGCGGGACACAGACCAATTTATGGAAAAAAATTAAGATATTATCTCCAGCCGTTTTTTACTGAAAGATTGAAAAAATATCAAGAAATTTACGTCAAAGAACACGGCTACGAAGAAGGATGTAAAAAATTTACAAAAAATGGCAAGCATAATTGCGAGGAATGTTTGAAAAATTACAAAAAACCGAACGGTTTGCCGGAAATGATTTGTCCGACGTATCCTCTTTACAGTGACAGCGTGACAAAAGTTTTGTCGTATGAGGATTTATTTGCAGTTAATGCCGGAGAAAAATTTGAGCGAGAAGAAAAAGCAAGGGCAGTGCAGATTGAAAAAGAATTTGAGGCACGAAAGAACGCGGCGGAAAATTCTAAAGAAGTAGATCTGAGCAAAGAAAATAAAAATGAGGAGAAAAAATCTGATGAAAAAATTGAGTCGGTTGGGGAAAGTCGAGAAGTTGCCGAAGTTGTCGGAGAAAAACAATTTGAAAACGCAGAGGACGCTGGAGCAGACGGAAAAAATTTGGGAGAAGAAATTGGAGAGAGTACGCCTGAAAAATCAGAATCGGAAATAATGGAAGAAAAACTTGCGGCAAAAATAATTTCAGATTTTTATTTCGGCAAAGAGAAATTAAAAAAATCGTTGTTCGGAGAAAGTTTGGCAAATTTGCGAGAATATGACGAAAGTTGGGAGAAATTTATAAATGGAGATTGAAAATCGAGAAACGTTTGAAATAACGATGATGACGCTGGTGAATTGTATGAGTGAAATTTTGCCGTTTTTGCAAAATGACAACATTTTTGAAGTTTATATAAATCCCGACGGAAAAGTATGGACAGACAGTTTTAAAGGCAGAGAATGTACAGCAAAAATTTTGTCGGCGGCACAAGTAAAGCAAATAATTTTAAATGTGGCGGCGTTGACGAATCAACTTGTAACGGACGAAAAACCGGCACTTGATGCAGAAATTCCGAGAAATAAATTTTTCGACAAATGCAGATTTGAGGGAAATTTGCCGGGAATAGTTTTGTCGCCGACGTTAAATATTCGCAAACACCCGAAAAAAATTTTTACGCTGGAAGATTATGTTGAGCAAGAAATTTTGACGGAGAATCAGCGAAAAATAATAATTCAAGCGATTCACGACAGAAAAAATATAATTGCGGCGGGAGGAACAAAGAGCGGCAAGACAACATTACTCAACGCAATTTTGGCAGAAATATCAAAACTGAATGACAGAGTAATTTTGATTGAGGATACTCCCGAACTTCAATGCACGGCGGCAGATTGTGTTTCGATGCGGACAATGAGAACTTTTTCAATGTCGGATTGTTTGCGAAGTGTTTTGCGAATGACTCCAGATAGAATTGTTGTCGGAGAAGTTCGAGGTGGCGAGGCGTTGGCACTTTTAGACGCATGGTCAACGGGACACGGCGGAGGCTGTTCGACTGTTCACTCAAATTCTGCAAAAGATACGTTGTTGAGATTGGAAAATATGACGGCGAGAGTGTCGCAAAATCCGCAACAGGCGACGATAGGGCAAGCGGTCAATATGATTGTTTACTTGAAATATTTGGGAAATCGGCGAATTGTTGAAGATATTATCGAAGTGGACGGCTATAACGCCGCGAAAAAAGAATACAACTTGAAAAAATTGGTCTGAAAAAAAGCAAAAAAATAAGATTTTGAGAAATTGAATTTGATGTATCATTTCAGCAGGTTGAAAAAACCAAAAAAAATATTGGAGGAAAAAATCATGAAAATGGAAAGTTTTAAAAACAAGGCGAAAAAATTTTTGCAGGAAAATCGCTGGACGTTGTTGAGAATCACGCTGGCAGTTGCGGCAGTAGCTATTTTTCCTGATTCGGTGAGTTACGCACAAAGCGGAACGACTGACGACACAATTTCGGTTTTGACACAGCCGTTGTCAAGAATGGAAAGTTTGATGTCGGGACCGGTTCCGAAAGCGATAGTAACAATCGGAGCCGCAACAGGTGCGGCATCGTGGGCGTTAAATATTGAGAATCAAATTACAAAAACGGCGATGAGAGTAGTGGGCGGCGGTTCGGTTGCACTTGGAGCGGCGACGTTTGTCAGTCAAACAACGGGATTTTTGATTCCGTGAGGAAAAATTTATGACGCAGGAAGAAACAAAAACAGTAGCGTGGTTTGAACTGCCGTTTTATCGTTCGTTGACGGAGCAAATTTTATTTTTGGGAGCACCGAGAAGTGCGATAATGATAAACGCGTTGATAGCTTTTTTGTTCATAATAAATTTTCATTTTTGGTACATTTTGCCAGTGTCGTTGCTTTTTCATTTCGGCTGTATCTATGTGGCACGGAGCGATGACCAATTTTTTGACTGTTTGAAAATTTATCAGTCGAAAAAAAATTACTATTGCACATAAAAATTATGGCGAAGTTTTTATGGACTTCGCTTTTTTTACGGAGAAAAGAAATGTCATTACTGAAAGAATTTGAAATAAATAATGAAGATGTGTCGGAGGGCTTGATGTGGGGCGGAATAACAATGCCGTACGTTATGCAACAAAAAGACGGAAGTTGTTTTTGTGTTATTGAGTATGAGCCTTACGAAAAAAATAATTTGACGAAAAATTTAAATTTACCGTCATTTTGCAGAGGCTGGGCGATTTGGAATGAACGCCAGCACACTTTGGAAGGCGACAGAGATTTTATAATTTTGTGCTGGAATCCGTTTGAAACAAAAATCAATCCGAATATCGAAAACACTTTCGGAGAAAAAATTTTGAAAGAAAATTTTTTAAAATATTTCGGTGAGGAATCAGAAAAAATTTGCAAAGAATTTTCTAAAGTCACGAAAGCAAAATTACTGGAATATCAAGAATTGATGAATTTTTTGTCGTTCACACTGACACTTGAAAAAGTCGAAGTGGAAATGCCTGAAGTGCCGTTATATATGGACGTACTTTTGTCGCAGGACGTGAAATTTATTTTTAAGGCGAATGATATTTTTATAAACGGGAAAAAAATTTTTATAGTGAGTTTGCCGGACTTGCCGAGTGCGTGGGAAATTTTTGAGCAGGTAAAAAGATTTTCGTATCGTTATGTGCGAAGAATTTTAATTTTTGATGAGAAAGAATCAGAAATTGAGATGAAAAAATATTGCGGGAAGTGGTGTCCGAACAGAAAAATAATGCTGGAAGAAATTGAGAAAAATATTTTGTCAAATTTTAACGGCTACTGTTGGAACGGATTTATTTTTTTGTTGGACGAATTGGAAGAAAAAATTTTTCGTGAGTATTTTGAGGAATTTTTGCAGGAAAAAGAAATTTCGTTTATTTTCGAGCATTACAATTTGAAAGATGTATGGTGGGGAAGTTTGGCAGGAATGTATTTAGCGAACATAACGCCGCCGCTCGTCGGTTTTGATTCGGTGGAAGAATTTATTCTGCACAAAGAAAAAATTAAAACTGATCCGCAGGAACATAAATTTAAAAAAATTCTTGAAGAAATGGAGGCGGAGAAAAATGTATCGAATGGACAGATTTGACCGCAAAAAAGAATATTTGAAATACACATTGCCGTACGCAAAAATAATTCACGAACCGGCGATAGTTTTGAACAAAGACGGAAGTTTGCAAACGACGTGGAAATATCGCGGACCGGATTTAAATTCCGCAATTCGTGAGCAGTTGGCGATAATCACTCAGCAACTCAATACTTCGTTTCAAGGATTGGACACAGGCTGGGTTTTATATTTTGAGGCACAGAGAGTAGCGTCGAAAAATTATGCGACGGACGTATATTTTCCCGACATAATCACGAAAGCGATGGACGAGGAGCGGAAGAATTTTTTTGCGGACGGAAAACATTTTGAATCAAATTATTATGCGACGGCTTTTTGGATGCCGCCGAACGACCAAGAAGGAAAAATTCGTGAATTGGTTGTCGAGGGAGCGAAACGCAAAGAAATTTCTGCGGAAGATAATATTGAGGCGTTTGCGGCGGTGGTTGACAAGTTAATGGGAATTTTTACTTCGCTGAGGATACCCGCACATTTTTTGAATCAAAATGAAATGCTGACATATTTGCATTCTTGCGTTTCGGATAATCCTCGCCAAATGAAAATGCCCGAAAAAAATTTATTGTTGGACAATTATTTATATGATTCGGATTTTTACGGCGGACTTGAGCCGAGATTGGGAAAAAAACACGTCAGAATAATTACGCCGACAGGATATTTAGGAAATTCAGTTTTTGGAATGTTCGACCGTTTAAATCAGTTGGATTTTTCGTATCGTTGGGTGACAAGATTTTTTTGCCTTTCAAAACAAGATTCAATCGAGGAATTAACAAAAATCAAAAAAGGTTGGTACGGAAAAATTAAGCCGTTGTCGGTGATGTTGAAAGAATTATTGTTGGATAAAGAATCGCCTGAAAATTTGAATGAAAATGCGGCGATGAAATTTGACGAGGTGAAAGATGCTATAACTTCGGTGGAGGCAGATGTCACGAGTTACGGATTTTATTCAACAATGATAGTTGTAATGGACGAAGATTATGAAACGGCGAATACAAAAGCACAGCTTGTTGAGCAAACTCTGATAAATTTGGGATTTCGAGCAAAAATTGAAGACTTGAACGCGGTGGACGCGTGGGCAGGAAGTTTGCCGGGTAATGTCGGCAGATTTATTCGCCGCCCGATGGTGTCCTGTGCAAATTTGGTTCATATGATGCCGATTTCTGATATTTGGGCAGGAGAGCCGAGAAATAAACATTTTCAAGCTCCACCGTTAATTTACACGCAAACTGCAGGAAATACTCCGTTCAGATTATCGTTACACGTTGGCGACGTTGGTCACACTTTGATTGTCGGTCCGACAGGTGCGGGAAAAAGTGTTCAGTTGAATATTATTGCGGCATCGTTCCGAAAATACAAAGACGCAAGAATTTTTATTTTCGACAAGGGAGCGTCGTCAATGGTGCTAACGGCGGGAGTTGGCGGAAGATTTTTTGATTTGGGAAATGAAAATCAGCATTTATCATTTCAACCGCTTGCACAAATTGACAATGACAAAGAGAGGCAATGGGTATTGGAATGGCTTTGCGATTTTATTCGGCAAGAAAATTTAAAAATTACGCCCGAACACAAAAAATGTGCGACTTGTTCGACGTTGAAAAGACGTTGCGCTTGAGAAAACAAGCGAACTGAAAATCCGAAGAGTGGAATGAGGGAGTAACGCCCCAAAACGCTCTCCTTGATACTCCGACAGGCGGAAAAGTCTGGAGCTCGGTAAAGACGGCAGAGAGTAGCCCTAACAGGTAAAGCTGAGGAAAGCTAACTGGAGGCAGTTGGTGCTACCTATATGCCGGAGGTCTATAAATCAGCTATGGTTAGAATGTTTCGAGAGAAACTGACGAATGCACGAATGTACGGGTCTAGATATGTAAGGTGTAGAAATGCACTTGAGCAGTGAATTGCTCGCAAGTGTGGTTGAGTAAGAATGTTTTTTATGAAAGACCATACGACATTAAAGGTGTCGTCAGGCTTGCAGGTTCAAAGTGCAAACCTAAGGCTGAATGTACAGATAGGATTATCGGAACAAGGAAAGGTATCGAAGTCAAGAGACTAAGCCGACGAAGAAAAATAAGCGGTTGAATCGGTACTGAAAAGTAGTGCTCGAACCGAAGAAGTTTCTGTAATGGGAATGGAGGAATGGGCACAAGTCGTTATCAATCAATCAAAATTCAATCGAATAAGGATTCGAGCAAGACAAAAAGGGTTGCTCCGAAAGGGGTGATGCCTTATGCCAAAAGAGAATATGCAACAAATATTTCAAGACCTGTACGAACGGGCGAAAAAGCGTGAAGTCTTCACAGATTTAATGTCAATCGTCCTCAATCGAGAGAATATCTTGCTTGCGTACAGAGAAATCAAAAACAATTCGGGAAGCAAAACAGTCGGTACAGACAGGTTGACAATTAAAGACATTGAATGCCTCACGGCTGAAGAAGTCATCACGAGAGTCAATCGGCTGGTGACAGGAAGAAAGGAAGGCTACCAACCGCAATCGGTTAGACGAAAGGACATCCCAAAGCCCAACGGAGATACACGAGCTTTAGGAATACCGTGTATATGGGACAGGCTAATTCAACAATGTTTCAAGCAAGTGCTGGAGCCAATCTGCGAAGCGTATTTCAGCAAACACAGTTATGGCTTCAGACCCAATCGCTCAGTTGAAAATGCAATGGCGGAAGTTAGTAAACATCTACAACTTAGCCACCTGCACTACATAATAGAGTTTGACATCAAGGGATTCTTCGACAACGTAAATCACAGCAAGCTAATTCGGCAAATGTGGACGTTAGGAATCAGAGATAAGCATTTACTTGGAAAGATAAAACGCATACTGAAAGCCCCAGTAAAACTGCCAAATGGCGAGTTAATTTATCCGACAAAAGGTACGCCGCAAGGCGGGATTATATCTCCGCTTTTGGCAAATATTGTTTTGAATGAACTCGACCATTGGGTAGAAAGCAACTGGGAAAAAATCCTGTAGTCTATAAATACTACATAAACGAAAACGGCGGGAAGGGTACTGGTTTCAAAGCAATGCGCAGGACTCAGCTCAAGGAAATGTATATAGTGCGCTATGCCGACGATTTCAGGATTTTCTGCAAGACGAAAACAGCGGCTGAACGGACAAAAATTGCAATAACGCAATGGCTCAAAGAAAGGCTGAAGTTGGAAGTCAATGCAGATAAGACGAGAGTAGTCAACGTCAAACGCAAGTACTCGGAATTTCTCGGTTTCAAAATTAAAGTCCGACCAAAAGCGAAAAAATTGGTAGTCGAATCCCATATCAGCGACAAGCAAATAGCTCGAAAAACACGAGTCCTAAAGCAACAAATCAAACATATTGCACGCCCACGAACTTCACTAATGGAAGAAATTTGGCAATACAATAAAATGGTAATGGGAATGCAGAACTACTACCGAATCGCAACTTGTGTAAACCTTGACTTTTCCAGAATAGCTTGGCAGGTCGACAGGGTTAGAATAAACAGGCTTAAGGGCATAAGTCGAACCGGCAGAAAGCTCACACCGGCAGAGAGAAAAGGCTACGGCAAGTCAAAAATGTTACGATACCTTGCAAATGAGCCACTTTACCCAATCGGGTACGTCCAGCATAAATACCCAATGTTCAAAAAAAATGAAGAATCGAAATTTGACAGTGTACGCAGTGCAATCTTGACACGGCTCCTGAATCAGCCACTCTACGGAAGAAGCATTGAATACGCCAACAATCGAATTTCTCTCTACTTTGCACAAAAAGGCAGATGTGCAGTCACGGGACAAGAATTTTCGTCAATAGAAGAAATCCATTGTCACCATAAAATTCCTAAGGCAAATGGAGGAACGGACGAATACAGCAATCTGATTCTGATAACGGAGCAAGCGCACAAGCTGATTCACGCAACTGTTGACGAAACTACTGCCAAATATCTGAAATTGTGTAGTCCTGAAATGAAAAAGCTAAACGAATTGAGAAAAGTGATTGGAAACAAACCTCTGATGGAAAAGATTGAAGGATGAATAATTGATAACGATGGAACGCCGTGTGCGGTGAAAATCGCTTGCACGGTGTGGAGTGGGGGAAAACTCGGAGATAATTTCAAAGAGCTACCTATCACTATTGATTTGGAGTGCGTTAAATGTTGTAGCATCTTACAAAGACAAAAATTTTCGTCGAATGACAAATTTAGTCAATGCAGTTCAATCAGTCGAATTAAAAACGGCATTGCAACCTTTGACAATTTCGGGAGCATATGGAGAGATTTTTGACGCAGATACAGACAGTTTGCAACTTTCATCGTGGCAAGCGTTTGAGATGGAAAAATTGATGAGTACACCGGCGATAGTCGGCTCAACATTGATGTATATTTTCCACAGAATCGAGCAAAGTTTGAACGGCTCACCGACTTTAATTATTTTGGACGAATCGTGGGTATTTTTTGACAATGAACAATTTGCACAAAAAATTCGGGAATGGCTGAAAGTTTTGAGAAAGGCGAATGCGTCGGTAGTTTTTGCAACGCAATCTTTAACTGATATTGTTGAAAGTCCGATATTTTCGACGGTTTTAGAATCTTGTCCGAGCCAAATTTTTTTGCCGAATGATAAAGCGTTGGAAGAATCGCTGAAAGAAAAATATTTTATGTTCGGCTTGAATCAGCGACAAGTTGAAATAATTGCGGGAGCGGTGAAGAAAAAACAATATTATTATGTCTCCCGTCTTGGTTGCAGGCTTTATGATTTAGCGTTGGAAAATTGTCCGATTTCGCTTGCGTATGTTGCGGTCAATAAAGCTGATAACAAAAAAGCGAATGAAATTTTGGAGAAATACGGGCAAGAAAATTTTAATCGCCACTGGCTGGAATATAGAAATGTTTCACTGCCGGAAGTGGAGACGGAACGGAGGAGATTTTTTTGATAACGGGATTTTTTATTTTGTTGGTATTTTATTTGGCGTACAGGTTGAATCGAGATGAGGGAATAATCGTAATGTTGCAAGAACGAGTGACGGGACTTGAAAATTTTGTTCAGTCCTTGCCGAGCGATACTGCGGAAAAAATTTCTGAAGAAGAAAAATAAATTTTGATGTCGGTTGAAAAATTTTTCGACCGATTTTTTTGTGGTATAATGTGAAAAAATTTTTGCGGAGTTGAAAAAAATTTGAGCAAAAAATATAAAGACGGGCTTTTCAGAGATTATTTCAGCGATAAAAATCGGCTTTTGGAATTGTGCAACGCACTTTTGCAAACTGACGGCAAAAATCCTGATGAAATTGTTGTAAATACTTTGGACGGAGTTTTTTTCGGAAATTTGAAAAATGATTTGTCGTGCGTGTACAAAAATAATTTTTTGGTGATGATAGAGCATCAAAGTACGCCGAATGAAAATATGCCGTTGCGAATGTTATTTTATGTCGCGGAACTTCTGAAACAGCATATTGAGTCTTTTAAAGAAAAAATTTATCAGTTGAAGCAAATTGAGTTGCCGACACCTAAATTTTATTTATTTTACAACGGGCGGAAAAATGAGCCGGAGCAAAGGCAGATGAAACTTTCGACGGCGTTTAAGGATTTTTCCGGCTTGGAACTGATTGTGAATGTTTATAATTTGAATGAAGGCAATAACGAAGATTTTTTGAAACGGTCGAAGAGTTTGAAAAGTTATTGTATTTTTGTGAATCGTGTAGAAAAAAATTTACGCGAAGGAATGATTTTGGAAAAGGCAATCAATGAGGCGATAAATTATTGCATAAATGCGGATATTATGGCAGAATATTTGAAAACGAGACGCAAGGAGGTTGTCAGTATGTTAGGCTTTGAGTATGACGAAAATTTGGCAAGAAAAGCACGAGATGATGAAGTTCGAGAAGAGACACGCGAAGAATCCAAAATTGAAATGGTAAAAAATTTGTTGTTTGCGAAAACGCCGTTGAAATATATTGTAGCGGCAACAGGCTGGAACGAAGAAAAAATTTTGGAATTTGCTGAGAAACATTAAACGAAATTTCGATTCGTGAAGTTGTAAAAAATTATTTTGATAGTGTAGAAGAATAACTTTTAATGTCGGTTGAAAATTTTTTCGACCGATTTTTTTTATTTGGAAAAAAAGCAAAAAAATAAGATTTTGAGAAACTGAATCTGATGTAAAATTTTTTCAAAAGAATGGAGGGATAAAAAAATGTTGTGGATTAAAAAGACAGCAGTAATTTCAGGGATAGTGGTAGGAGTGGCGGCATGCTTTACAGCAATGTTGCCGACAAGTCACAGATCAGAGGCGGCAATCGCAGTTATTGACCAGAGAAATATCGAAGAGGCAATCAAAACAGCGATTCAAACCGCAAAAATTTTGACGGAAGAACAAAAGCAAGTGGCAATGCAAATTTTGAACATGAAAAAATTGGACATTTCGATGTTGGAAACGCTGATGAAAGGGAATGAGGAAAAAGAAAAAATTCCGCTGTCAGGCGACGTGATTTATCCGGAAAGTTTAATCAAGCAAAATGAATCAATCCAAAAAATCTGGAATGAACGAATTGGAAATATTGAAGATGTCATCAATGGAAATATGACGGTTTACGACATTGTGATTCAAGAGCAAAAACGTCAGAAAGCAATTCATCAATCTGCAAAAGATACGGCGAAGGCGGCACAGCAGACAATAAAATTGGAAGAAAAAAATATGGAGGACGCAAAAAAAGCGTTGGAGGCATCGAATAAAGCTGAGGGACAACAGCAGGTACTTCAAGCAGGAAATTATATTTTATATGACATTTTGCAAAGCGTGTCGGCAGGAAACAGAGCGAAGGCACATATGGCGGCATCAATGGCGGCGTATTTTGATTCAAAAGTTCAGGAACAAGCGGAGAGCGAGAGAATTTTAAAAAATTCGACAAATCTTTCCAAAAAATGGGTAGAAAATTTAAAGTGAGTGAAATATATGGATAGAAGAAAATTTATATTACCGCTCGCGATGCTGACAGCAATTTTGATTTTAAATATTTTTGGAGTGGCAAGTGCGGCGGACAACGATTCGGCAGTAAATCAAATAACAAACGGATTGTCGGGCGGTGGAGCGGGATTTGGAGAAACATTTCAAACTCAATTAAGAAATTTAAGCAAAAGTTTATTGTCGTCGGCACAAATAATCGCAGTGATAATGACGGCGACGGCAGGTTGCATGGTGTGTTTTGGAATTGCAGACGGTAAAAAAATATTTTGGAATTGGATATTGGGAATAGGACTGGCGATAAATTTCGGCGACTTGATTTTAAGTTTGTGGAGCGTAGAAAGCACGACTGCACCGACAAAAATTGAAGATTATAAATTATTGCTGAAAAGTTCAGACGATCCGTCAATAGATATTTTGTCGCCGTTCATGAGATATTACATCGGCATGATAATGAGCGGAGCGGCAGTAATTGCCCCATATGCTGTGAATTTGACGCTTTTATTGGCAATGATAGACGGAGCAATAAAATTGGCATTTGATTTAATTTCAGGAGACAAAGTGCATTTTTTGGTGACGACTATATTGAAAGTAGGTTTCTTCATTTTTTTGATACAAAGTTGGGTGGGAACAAACTCAAGTTACCAACTGATGCCAATGTTAAGTTCTGGATTTGAAACAATGGGCTACACGGCAGGTGGAGCGGAAGAAATGGTAAAAGCCTACAGCAAAGCGAGTCCCGACTCAAATATCGAAGTGCAATCAAATCAGATAGTTACAAATGCGTTAAATTTTTTCAATATCTTTTGGGAACACGCCCAGCAACAAAATCTGCTGACAATTTTAATCGGATTGGTGTGCGTGGTAGCGGCAGTCGTGATTTTATTTTTGACTGCGTTGGAAATGTTCATGGTGAGGATAGAATTTTGGACAATGGCATTACTGACAATACCGCTGTTATCATTCGGAGTAATAAGCCAATTAAAATTTTTATCAGATAAAGCAATAGGGTTAATGTTTAATTTGGCAACAAAAATATTTGTTGTGGCATTCATATCAACAATGTCGGTAAATATTTTGACAGGGTTAGTGGACAATGCAAAGGATATGGCAACATCAGACGACTTTATGGGAAATATCAGTTACTTCTTGCAAGTTTTATTGTATGCGTTGATTTTGTTCTATATGACGAAAAATATTCCCGCGTTGGTGTCGGGACTTTTATCTGGAAATCCGTCTTTAAATGGCGGAAGTATGAAAGATATGGCAATAAATGCGGCAAAAGGAGCAGTACAAGAAATTTCCAAAGGCAGTGGAGTTGCGGGAGCAGTAGTCGGAGGAATGAGGGCATTATCGAAAGCAGCTGGACCGATGGCACAATATGGAGGCAAGGGAAATTTTGGAGCAAACGCATTGAGTTTTGCAAATGCGGCAGGAGGAAAGGCAATGTCGATGATGGGCAAGGCGGTAAGTGCAGGAACACACGCGGCAATGTACAGAAATCCTGCATATCAAGGTTATCAAAATGCAATCACATTGTTGGGAAATAAATCCAATGGACTATTAACGCGAGCAAATGCAAATAGTGGAGGCTCAACGCCGTCGGAAATATTACAAAATCTAAACAAGGAAGAAATTCTGGCAACAACAGCGACAGAAAAAGTTTCCAATATGGCAAATTCAGTAAAAAATATGTCGTCAATGGCGGCAACAGGAATCACGAATACAGCAAACAACATCAAGGATACAGTTCAGGAATTAGGTAAAAAAATTAAAAAGTGAGGGGGGAAAACGGCAATGAAACGTGTCATGGCAATGATGACAATGATATTTATTTTATTTGCGGGACACGCATTAGCCGCTTACGACCCCGAATATGGAGATGCTTACAGCACGTTGCCGTCGATGAGTGTATTAAATCCACTGGAAGGATCATTGATGATAACTTCGGAATTTTCGCTGGTAGGACGAACTCACCCCGTTTTCGGAAGTGTCAGACCGCATAAGGGAACAGATTTGGGAGCAAGTGAGGGAGATAATATTTATGCGTCATTGGCGGGAACGGTGACTTATTCAGGTTGGGCGGAAGGTTACGGCAATGTGGTATACATACTTTCGCGGGTCGGCGGCTACAATGTTGAGACCAGATATGCTCATTGCTCTGCACTTTTAGTCAGTGCGAATACGCAAGTTTCGGTGGGAACAATAATAGCAAAAGTGGGATCAACAGGCTGGGCAACTGGTCCGCACTTGCATTTTGAAATCAGAATAAATGGAAAGCCGATAAATCCGAGAAGATATTTGAAAGGATTACCGCCTTCAAGTGGAGTTGGTTATGGAGAATTGCCGGATTCGATAAAAAATACATTTGATGCAGCGTACGATTTTGGAAAACCGTTGCGAGAAGTGATAGAAAAAATCGGAGAGCAATGTCAAGAGGCATTGAAAAATTTAATAGGTATAGGCAAATGGCTGTTGATAGTGCTGATAACAATAGATATGGCAATAAGTGCCAGTTTTTATGCAGTAGATGGAGAAAACGATGGGAAACTTTTTCAGAGAACAGTTTATAAAGTTACGTTTTACGTCATCTTAATATATTTCTTGCTGAACTGGAGCGACGGAGTGGCGAATTTTGCGAAGGAAATGTTTACGGGCTTTGGCGGTTTAATGGCGGGAGCAAGCGGAAAAGAGGCAATGGAGGCAATATCAAACCCGATGGACATAGTTTCAAAGGGAGCACATATCATAGCCCCGATTTACAACGAACTTTTCAAAATTCACGGAGTAATGGACATAGTTTCAAAGATAGGTTTATGGTTGCCGTCATTATTTTTCGCAGTAATACTGACAATATGCTTTTTTGCGGTAGCGTTGCAGATAACATTGGCTTATCTTGAATTTTATGTAGTAATGGTGACAAGTTTCACAACATTTTTCTGGTCGGGATTAAGGCAGACACGAAGATATGCGGCAAAAGGAATCAACGGAATATTTTCAGTGTCGGTAAAATTGATGTTTTTCTGTATGTTTTCGCTGATGATGCAGATGATGATGAAAAATATAGTAGTTGAGGATTTTTACACAATCGAAGGACAAAGTACGGCAGTTGAAACTCCGGCAGAAAGTCCTTCAAGCGGAGCAATAACTTCGATAGATCAGCTAATGGTACATATTCGAGAAGTAGAATCAAGCAACCGTTATTATGTGGATAACGGATTGGGATATTTCGGAGCATATCAGATAGATTATGCGAATTATGATAACTGGACGAATTGGACAGCGGATTATGTGGCGAACGGTGGAGTGTTGGAAAATTCACCGGTGACAGCGGAAGAGCCGCACGGACCGGCATGGACACCGAATAATCAAGACAATGTTGCAAGATACATTTTGACGGGCTATTACAACAAGTACGGTTCGTACGAAATGGCGGCAAGATGTTGGAATCAAGGTGAGGGAGGGCGATTAAATTCAGATGCCGACATTTATTGGGCAAAAGTTTCAGGGGTAAATCCTACAACGGGAACATTTACCACACCGAAAGTAACAATCAACATGATATTGCTGTTTAAGCTGACTTTTGTGGCGATGATGTTTGTATATATGGGCAGTAAAGTTTCAAAATTAGTATCGGGAGAACTTTGTGGCGGTGGTTTTGTATTCACAGAGGAAGGAGCAAAGGGACAATGAGAAAGAAAAAATTTGTATTGTTGTTTGGTTTGGGAATTATCGGCAGTTACAGTCTGATAGCGTACGCACATACAGTGCCGGGATGGGACGAGCCGTATGATATTGATTTGTATTACAGTCTGACCGAAATTTCATGGGCGGACAGTCCGTCGCCGTATGCGTTAAAAGATTTGGCAAGTAACGGCGGAGATGTTTACAATTATACCCGCCATTTGAAATCAATAATTTTTGGAGAAAAATTTGAGAAAACGGCGGAAACTGCGGAGAGCAAAACAAAAAATGAAGAAAAAAATTCAAAACCGTTTTCAGAAGAAATTTTTTCAGAAACGGCAGAGGCGTTAAAAATTATTGGTATTGGGACAGAAAAAATTGCAAGAGAAGTTTCAATAGATGAAACGAATCCGTATTTGCGTCAAGGAAATTCAGATGACTGGGAAAGCTACGATCAAAATTCATACAATCGGGAAGAAAAATTTAAATGGTTGTCGGATACTTACAGAAATTTTGCGGACGGAGCAAAAACTGAAATTGATGAAACAGAAAAATCAGTAGAGGCGGCGAAAAAAATTTTTAATCATACGAATTTAGCCGAAGGAAATTTGCAGATGTACCAAGCACAAAATGAATTGAAAACTTTGTTGGCGTATGAGTTGGCACGACAAAATGCACTTGATTCAAATTTTGAGCAGATGCAAGCAGTGTATCAAGCGGCGGAGTACGATGAAAATGTAGAATCGGCGTATATTGATTTAATCACAAAATTTGACGTGGCAGACCCGCATGACGAGGTAAATTATAAAATTTTGAATGAAGAATACGGCTACACAAAACCGAAATTGCCGAGTATGCCGAATTTTAAATGAGGTCGAAAATGAAAATAGCATTGGTGGACGTAGACAGTCATAATTTCCCAAATTTAGTTTTGATGAAACTTTCAGCGTGGCACAAAAATTTTGGTGACGAAGTAACTTTGATGAGTGCGGAAACGGCGTTGCAAGAAGAAAATTTAATTTTCAAGTACGACAAAATTTATGGTGCTTGCGTGTTCAGCGGACACGAAGAAATTTTAAACGAATTGGAAAAACGCGGCGTACATTTGGGCGGCACAGGGACGAGATACAGAGAAATTTTGCCTTATGAGATCGAACACATAATGCCGGATTATTCTTTATATGGAATAACGGACACGGCGTACGGATTTTTGACGAGAGGATGTCCGAGAGGTTGCAGTTTTTGTTTGGTCGGGCAAAAGGAAGGAAGAAAAAGTTATAAAGTTGCAGATGTATCGGAGTGGTGGGACGGGCAGGAAAATATAAAATTGATAGACCCGAATTTGTTGGCGTGTTCGGAGCATTTGGATTTATTGAAACAGTTGGCGGAAACGGGAGCATATGTTGACATAACTCAAGGATTGGATGCAAGACTTTTGACGGCGAAAAATATCGAATTGATAAATGAATTGAAAATAAAAAATTTGCATTTTACGTGGGATAATCCGCGAGATAATTTCACAAAGTCGGCACTGGAAAATTTTAAAAAATTATCGAAAGTGAAAGACCGGCGAAAAATGATAGTTTATGTGCTGGTGAATTATTGGAGCAATCTGAAAGAAGATTTATACAGAATTTATTGGTTGCGTGAAAATGGATTCGAGCCGTATGTAATGGTTTACGACAAAATAAATGCTCCGAAACAAATTACGAAAATGCAAAGATGGGTCAACAACAGAAGAATTTTCAATGTTGTAAAAAATTTTGAGGATTATGACACACGAATTGGATAAAAAATTTTTTTGGAAGTGAAAAAAATTGGAATCAAAAATAATACTTCAAGCGACGTTGGACGAAATGGACGATTTATTTAACGACACGCAGGGCGGATTCAGCATCAGATATTGCGAGCGGACGGCGTTGGAAGGTGACAACGCAACATTTAAAGTAGTCGTGAGGCACGGTGACAAAATCGGTTATCAGGACGGAAAAACTTTTGATTGTCAGTCGTTTATTGAAAAATTCGACGACAAAAAATTGAGAGCAAAAAATAACGAAGGCGAAAAAAATAAAATTTCTTTACTTGAGACTGATGTCAACATTGCAGAGCAGGGATTTAAGGGCGGATTGTCGCCAAAAGTTGTTGAAAAAGTTTTAAAAGTTTACGGAACTTATCATTGCAAAGACGAAAAATATTTGAAGGCGGTTATAGATTCTGAAAAAGGTAAATCGCCGCCAAAAAAATCAAAAAAATTGAAGGAAAAAAATGAAAATGAAGTGGCTTTGAATTTTGGAAGGTGAAAAGTTTTGGAATCGGTGATAAATGTACAGACGGACGAAGAAAAAATGGAAAAACTTTTTGATAAAAATGATTCTTACGTCATCAGATTTGCGGCAAAACAGGGCGAAAATAATTATAAAGTCGTCGTCGCTCATTCGGACGAAATCGGCAAGCAAAGCGGAATATTTAATTACGAAAGTTTTTTGGAAAAATTTGATAAGCCGTTTGAAAAAAAATCAGATTTGTTTGTGCCGTTGCCGAAAGATATAGATTTTGTGAGAAAAGTATTGAGCGAGGGAATTTCGTCAGAAGAAATTTTGCAAGCGTTAGAGATTTACGGCTCTTCGCAATGCAAAAATAAATCCTATGTCAAAGCGGTGATGGAATCTGACGAAGTACAAAAAATTTTGGAAAAAATGCCGAAAAAAGAAAAATCAACCGAGTTTGCGAGATAATGAAAAATATAAGCATAAAATTTATGTGCGGTTTTTCTTTTCGGCACGAACAGACGCAATTTCAGCGTTAATTTCTTCAAGTGACATTTCAGGAACATCGGCGGATTGTTTTCGCAATTCTTGAAAAGCGTTCCAAGCGTCATCACTCGAAAAAAGCAAGTCACGCTCAATTTTATTGCGAATCAAAATTTGTTCTGACATAATTTTTTCTCCGTAAGCTAAAAATTTTTTTGAGATTATAGCACGTTATCGGAAATAAAAAGCAAAAAAATAAGATTTTGAGATAAAAAGTTTGTGAGATAATAATTTTCAGGGGAGGGATTTTATGAGCAAGGAAAAAATTTCAGCTGAATATGATTTGTTTACAGATTTTGCGAATGTTGACGAGGAAAATATAATTGTCGGCACAGTTAAGCAGACTGTAAAAAAAGCTCCTGTTGAAGAGCCTGTGAAAAAACTTCAAAAAATTGAAGATTTCGGCGAGAAAATTGGAGGAGCGAGAAAAGATTTGTATGCGGCTTACTGCGATTTGATGAAAGTTGCAACGGAGGAAGAAATTGAAAAAGTACCGCTGTCGAAGTCATTTCCCGCACCAAATTACAAAAAAATTTTGGAAAGCGGAATTGAAAGATGGAAAGTTGATGCGGTGAGATCGTTGCGTGATGCCATTCCGACGAAACCGAAAAAATATTCTTGGAAATTGAAAGAATGGGCAGAAAAAGCGGCGATTTTTCGTAAAATGTCAATCGATGTTTTTGAAAATAAATGGACGGAGGAAGAATTTGCGGAGGAATTGGAAAAATTCAAAAGTCATGATTCGGAATACAGCTCCACAATTCTCAACAGCAGAGGCATTGTCGAAAAAATTGAGGACAGAATGTTGATTTATAAAGTTATGGGACATGACCGTGATTGTTCTGCATTGGAATTTGTGAAATCATACAGACGCGACGATGATGACGGAAATTATTCTGTTGCGTTAATCGAAATGCACGGAGCAAACAAATATAAAATTTTGTGTTACGGTGCGACAAAATCTGACGCAATAGAGCGTTATCAAAATCTGGACAGATCTGCGGAAAAAGAACCGCGAGAGAAGAAAAATCCGTTCAAAGTGTACAGTTGGCGGTACAGCAATTATTATTTTATCGGCTGTAAAATTGGCAAAGAATGTGTGGAAATTCAATCGCCGTTTGAAAAAGTAGATGAAGCATATTTATACATGAACTCCCATTTGGAAGAATTGGAAGAAAAATTGGAAAAGTATCGTGACATTCCGTATGAGCGTGAGTCAGAAAATACTCCGCGAACAGGAAAAATGCAAAGAAAAGGAGATGTCACGCCGGAACTTTTTCAAGAAACATTTGGTTTTCGCGGTGTAGAATTTGGAACGTGGGTTGAAAATGATACGCGGCAAGAAGATTTAAATAAAGCCTACGACGCTTTAATGGATATGGCAGAAGTTTTAAATTTGCCACTGAGAGCGTTGTCGTTGAATGGTTCATTGGGCTTGGCATTCGGAGCGAGAGGCAGAGGCGGAAAAAATGCACCGCTGGCACATTATGAGCCTGTGAAAGTCGTAATAAATTTGACGAAAAAAAACGGTTCGGGAAGTCTCGGACACGAATGGTTTCATAGTGTCGATAATTATTTCGGAAGAAAAGAAAAAAATTCAGCGACTTCAATGCTCACGGGGAATATCGAGCAGGAAAATATAAAAAATGTGAGTGCGGAAGTTGTTGAAGGGTTTAAATTTATTCAAAAAATCATAAATCAAAGCGAAATGGCGGAGCGTTGCAAAAATTTGGATAAACACAGAAATAACGTATACTGGACGTTGCCGGAGGAAATGGCGGCGAGATCGTTTGAAGTTTATTTGAAGTCAAAATTGCAAGAAATGGGGATTCGCAACGATTATTTAGTAAATTATCGAGATGAAGAATCATGGGAGAAGGCAACCGAAAATGCTTTCAAAATGCAAAATACATATCCGTATCCGACGGCGACAGAAATGGAGGACATAAAAACGGCTTACGAATATCTTTTCGATTCAATCAGATTTCAAGCACACGATAAAAATTATGAACTTTATTCGGCATCTGCGGAAAATATTCAGGAGATGTTGAAAGAATCAAAACTTTTGTTTGAGAGAGAATTGAATTATGAGCAAATCGCATTGAAAAAGATGAGCGAGGAAGTTTTTGCCGTTGAAATAAAATATTTTGAGGGTTCGCCGAAATTGCACGGCAGATATGATGAGGACAAAAATATTATTTATATTAACGGCAACGCTGAAACTTCGTTAGAGTGGACGTTTTGGCACGAGGCATTTCATATTATGAAAAGTAATGAGCCGGAACTGTACGAAGATATTTTAAAACACGTTGAAAGTTGCGAAATTTTCACAAGTCAGCAGATAGAAAATTATCGTCAAGCAGTGAATCAGCCGAATTTAAAAAAATCGAAAGTAATGGAAGAAATGCTCGCCGATGCGTTTGCAGATATGAAAACGGGACGGCGAATTGTAGAAAAACTTTCGGAAAAAAATCAGAGTTTGGCGGAAAAATTTGTAGACTTTACGAAAAAATTATTGGACGGAGTAAAGAAATTTTTCAAGGCAAAAGAAGTGCAAGAAAAATATCCCGAAGTCGCCTTGTCGAACAAACAATTCAAAAATTTTGTGTCGAGGGTCGAAGAAAATATTTGCAGTTTGCAGACTAATAAAGGAAAGTTGGCAAAAAACTCGGTCGGATATAAAATTTTGCAATCGCCTTATAAATATTCGCCCAAAAAACAGAAAAAATTTGATATTGAATCGGCGAAAGAATTGACAAAAAAATATTCAGCGGAATCCGTGAAAAATTTAATTCAAGAATTTAGTCCGTTGGGACAAAAAAATAAAAATTACGGCAGAGAAATTTTGCAGGAAGTGAAAACGAGTGGGAGGTAAAATTTTGGAAGAAAAATTTTGTGGAGTTTGGGGACAGTTGCGTGAAGAATTTTTAAAAGTGCATGAGCCGAAATTTTATAATCTGTTGATTGAAAGAGGTAATCTTGAAGAGTATTTGACAAATTATCAAGTAGTGTACTCCAAACGCGGCGACAAAATGGCAGAAAAATTAGCGGAAGAACGCGGCGTAACAGCGGAACTTTATAGAAATGATCCGCTTGAATGGATTTTGAGATCAGAAAAAATTCAAGAGGACGTAAGGGCAGCATTATCGGAAGAAATTCAAAAATAAAAAATGGCGACTTGTTCGGAAGAATGAGCAAGCCGCTTTTTTTTCGCCAAAAATAATTTTTTGTGATATAATCTAAAAAAATTTTCGGAGGTGTGGAATGTTTGACTTAAACGCTCTTAATCAAAAAAAATCTGAAACCCAGAATAAAATTGATGAACTTGAAGGAACACAAAAAATTCTCGACGCAATTAAAAATCAGCGTTGGTTTTTCTTTGAAAATAATCGAAAATTGATTTTTGACAGCCAAACTGCTCTTTTATGGGCAAATTTAGATTTTTTTCCTTATTGCAAATCTGAAAATATGGCTTATTATTCTCGTGATGGCAGATACATTGAAGTTAGAAATTTGATTGAAGATATAAATGAAAAAAAATTTGGCGGTTGTTCTAATTGGAAAATTCCAACTGTTGATGAATTTGAAAAAATGGTTTTAGATAAAACTTTTCCGTTTTGTGACGGAGGATATGTTTGGTATATAAAAAATCATGGTTTGTGGTGTGTAATTTTTAGAGATAGATATAATGGAATAAATTTAGCATCAAATCCTACTTTGAGAACTAATATTAGCGATTATAATGTTTTTGTAATTCCTTGCAATGAATCTTTAAGACCCCAAAATTTTTATTATTCACCTGAAAATATTTTAAAAATTTTTTCTCAGACCAAACTTATCCCAAAATTTAATGATGATTTCATAACTCAACTTTGCAAAAAAAATTTTTCTAATAAAGAAAAAGGAGAAAATGTAGAAGAGTTGAAAAATCAGCTTGCAGAAATTGAAAAGCAAATTGAAGAAGAAAATAAAAAACCGAAACTGACAGCAAAATTTGATTATAAGCCGCTCTTAAAAACATTTGACGTTGAAGAAATAAAAAAATCGCCGATAAAATATTTCAAGTCGGTTTTGAGTTTGTCTGATGAACTGCTGAAATTTTTGGACGAATACGAAAAGGCGAATAATGAAACAATCGGCGAATTTTCAAAAATTACGCTGAAACTTTCCGAAAAATTTATTGAAAATCCGAACTTGTCGGCGGAAGAAAATAATTTGCTGGAAAATCGGCAGAAATTTTTGGAAAAAAATTTGGAACTCGGAATGAACGAGGTAAAATTTCAAATTCTTTCTGTAAAATGGCAGGCGGAAGAATTTTTCATTCGGCTGAAAAAAATAAATCGTGAAAAAAATTCAATCGAAAGACTTGCAAAGCTTGAAAATTCTCCGCGAGTAAGTTTTGAATTTTTGGCGGAAAATCTTGCAAATATTATTTGTGACGCACAGAAAAAAATTGATTTTTTGACGCTCAATAAAAATTTAGTGACGACGATTGTAAATTTGAATAATTCTTGGAACGAAAATTATAAGTCGTTCAAGACAAATTTGCAGGAAGAATTGAAAAATATTTGTCGTGCGGAAAATATCGAGCAGGAGGAATGTCAAAAATGGTTTGCGGATTGGCAAAATAAAAGATTTGCGATTGAAGAAAAATTTTTGCCGATTGCAGAATTTTGTTTGAATGGAAATCTTTTGGAAAATTCGGCGATTCAGACTTTGGAAATTTTGCAGAATTATAAAAATTCTGTGGATAAATTTTATTTGAACGAGCGGAAAAATATTTATCAAAAATTTGTTTTTCAAGCGGGCGGAGATTTGCAGGAAAAATTTGAAACTGAAAGCGAACTCTACAAGCTGACGGAAAATTTGCAGATTGAATTGCAGAAAATAATTTTTTCACGAGAAAAAACCGAAGAAAGAATTTTTTTGTTGAAATGGGCGGAAACTCTTTTGAACATTCCGATTGATGAAATAATGGAATTTGTCAAAGAAAAAGAACTTGACGCAATTTCCGAAGAAGTTTTGACGCAGTTTGCTGAATTGAAACGCAGAAATTTTTCAGCGTATCTTGCGGACACTCAATCATACAGCGACGCAATAAAAAAACGTGAAAAAGATTATAACGCCTTGATTTTCAGAATGAGAAAAGATTTGCAGAAAAATAAAAATTGAAAGGAGATTTTTTTTAGTGGGCTTGATTGACAAGGGAATTGATTTTATAACAAAAATTTTTTTCAGTGACGACGAAAAAGAAAAAATAAAATTGGAACGTGACGCGAAATTAAAATTTGCTGAAATGGAAAATCAGAAAATTTTAATGGAAAGCGACGCAAAAATTAACGAAATAAATGCTCGTGCGATGGCTCAAATTGCGATTGATAAATCGAACAGCGAATTAAAATTAAAGTTGCGGGAAAAAGAATCAGAAAAAATAAAATTGGAACGCGACGCGAAATTAAAAATCGCCGACAAAGAAATTGAGAAAATAAATTTAATTCGTGACGCTCAAAAAGAATTGATTGAAGTGCAAACGGAATGTCAAATTGCAATAGAAAAAGCTCGTGCGGAAGGCATGACAAAAATGGTTGAGCAAATGGGAATTTTGCAAGAAAAAATGCTGGACGTTGCACAAAAAAGAATTGCAATAATTGAAGAGGGGTCACTGCCGATAATTAGAGAGATAGAAAATTTTTATAACGAAGTCGGAGAAAAAATTCAGTCGGCGAGTGATGATTACAACACAAAAAAATTACCACAACTTTTGCAGATTTTGCGACAATATGAAAAAGATTCTCCTGAGCATGAAATTTATTTTGCACAAATTCAAGATGATAGGGCGAGAAATAATCAATTTGTAATTGATCAGTTGCAGAAAGTCGGCGAGCGTCAAAATTTAGTTTTACAAAGTTTTTTGTCGGCGAAAGAAAAAATTATCGAAAATACAGGACAAATTACTCAACAAATTACGGAAGGTTATATCAAAAAAGCAGAAAATTTTTTGCCACCAAGTCAAAATGAAAATTTAAAATTTCTTCCAAAAAACGAAATAAAATTTTTGCAAGAAAAAAGTTAAAAAGTCCCTTCGGCAAAAGTCGTTGGGATTTTTTTTGCAAATTTTTTCGATAAAGATGTAGGAAAATATTTTTGGAGAGAAAAATGAAAATCTTGTCATGGAATATCAACGGGCTAATTTCTTGGATAGAAAGCAAATCTTATCTAGAGATAGAAAAATTCGACGCAGATGTAATTTGTCTGCAAGAAACGAGAACTCAACGAAGATTGACAGCGATGTCGGGATATTGTCATTATTGGAATCTGTGCGAGCGTGACGGAATGCACGGAACAATGACGATGACGAAAAAAGAACCTCTGAATGTAATTTACGGCTTGGGCGTTAAAGAATTAGACGTGGAAGGAAGAGTTTTAACGGTCGAATTTCCAAAATTTTTTGTTGTGAACTGTTATGCACCGAGAGCGGCGACTCTGGAGCGTCATGCGTTTCGGCGGAAATGGGACAAGGCATTAAAAAATTTTGTGAAAAATTTATTGGACAGCGGCAAGCAAGTAATTTTGTGCGGAGATTTTAATGTTTTGCGGACAAAAATTGACATCTATCCCGAAAATGAACGTGAACATTATGCTTTGCAGGGAATAATTTCAGATGAGCGGTCGAATTTGGAAAATTTATTGGAAATTGGATTTGTAGATGCGTTCCGTCATAAATATCCGAAAGAAAAATATTCGTACACATTTTGGAGCAATCGACGATATAAACGCAGAGAAAATCGCGGCTGGCGTTTGGATTATTTTTTTGTTTCAAAAAATGCGGCGACGGCAATCAAAGAAGTAAAACATTTGACGGAAATTTACGGCTCGGATCACGCACCGATTTTTTTGGAAATGGAACATTTTTATTCGGACGACGATTTGGCGGAAATTTGGAATAACACCGACTGGCTGAAAGCAGAAAAAACTTTAGAAGAATATCAAAAAGCATTAACACGAGCCGTTCGAGAAAGAGATTTTAAAAAAGTCGAAAATATTCAAAATCAGATAGTAAATTCAAAATTGATAAAAAGATTGGCGGTTCGGAGCGTATCGAACAGAACGAACACGGCGGGAGTTGATAATGTTCGCTGGAACACATCAGTTGAAAAATTTTTGGCAGTGGGAAAATTAAATAAAAAACCGTACAAAGCAAGTCCGCTACGACAAATAATTTTAATTGACAAAGGCACAGGAAAAGAAAGATACATCGGAGTGCCGACAATGTATGACCGAGCAATGCACAAACTTTATTCTTACGCACTTGCACCGGTGATGGAGGCAACGAGCGAGAAATTTTCTTTCGGATTTCGCAAAGGGCGTTCATCATTCGATTTACACGAAAATTTGAAAAAAATGCTGACATCGCCGACCGCTCCGCAATTTATCGTAAAAAGCGACATAAAAGCATTTTATGCGACGATTCAGCACGACTGGCTGATAAAAAATATTCCGATGGATAAAGAAATTTTAAAAGAATTTTTGCAAGCGGGTCATATTTTTGCCGGAGAACTTTATCCGAGCAATGAAATGGGGATTTCTGAAGGTTCGAGCATTTCGCCGCTGTTGGCAAATATAATTTTGAACGGCTTACAAAAATACATTTATAAATCAATCGGAGTCTGGCGAGAAAACGGCAAAATGGATTGGGAAAACGGGCGAATGATTCGTTACGTTGACGATGTAATTTTTACGGTTCGGAGCGAAAATTTTGGAAAAAAAGTAATAGTTGCGTTGGAAAATTTTTTATCTGAACGCGGGCTGACAATTTCTGTTGAAAAAACTTTCATTTGCCCGATTACGAGTAAATTTTCTTTTTTGTCGAGAACGTACTGGATTGAAAATAACGTACTTTTAACAACTCCGTCGGACGAGGCAGTTGGAAAATTTATCACGGAATTGGAACAGAGCGTGATGAGAAATATCGAAAATAAATCTCAGCGGGAAATAATTCGATTGTTGAACAGAAAATTGAAAGGTTGGGCAGGTTATCACAGAATCACCGATGCAAAAAATTCTTTCAGAAAAATTGACGCGGCTTTGCACGGAATTTTGTTGAAAGCAACATTTTCTAAACACCCGAAGATGTCGCACGAAAAAGTTATCAAAAAATATTGGTACAAAGACGCGGACGGAAAATATATTTTTGCGTTGCCGAATGATAAATCTGTTCGATTGATTTCAATTTCTGACATTCCGTTGATAAATTATGAGCCGATTTCTGCAAAAATGAATCCGTACACGGACGCGGGATATTTTGAGAGTCGGACGCATGAAAAAGCGATTCAGCACATCACGGCGAAATATCGACCGATTTGGAACAGGCAGGGCGGAAAATGCAAATATTGTGGAAGATTTATTTTGCCCGACCAAAAAAGAAGTTTGGTTCCGATAAATCTTTTTGAGCCAATGTCTTTTGAAAATTCGGCGTATGTTCATGAGTGTTGCAAAGAAAATGAACTGGATTATATCGGCTACACGGAAAATCCGCATGATTTGCGTGAAACTGATGTCATGAGACTTTTGGAAGAAGTTGCGAGAATCAGAGAAAAAAGAACACACAATAAAATTTCGTACATAAAAAGAAAGTGGTTGCCGGGCGACACGATATGGACGCACATTTTATTGAAAAGATATTTTGCGATTTCGGTTGAAGAAAAAATTACGCTGACTTTTAAGCAGATTGAAGAAATTGAAGGAAAAAAATTGCGACCCGAATCCAAAAAAGCAGAATTTTGGTTGGAGCAAAAGAAAAGTTACAAAACTATTGCCGACACTTGGAAAAGTGAGGGCTACGAGTTGGAAAATTTGGATTTGGAAAACGAAAAGATAACTTTACGCCGATTAAATCCAAAATCTTTGTTGAAAGTTCCTGATGAATTGACGCGACAAAAACTCCCTGCCGACGCAATATTTGAATTGGAAACGCATTTTAATTACATCATTGAAAAATATGGATTGAAATTTTGCTGAGTAAAAAAATTCTGGAGAATGTAGCTGTTTGTTTGATAAATTATAATTCACGATAAATTTTTTTCTGAAGAATTTCCTCTTTATCGAAGTCGGTCATCAAGTCCCAATCTTTCTCCATTTCCAAACAGTTATCGGGACAATAAGCGACAAGTTGAACAGCATCAGGTTCACGTAAAATTGCATCTGCGATAAGCGAGGCGGCAGAAATATTTGAAGAATGTTCCGGCGAATTAACTTTATAATGGACAGGACGTTTTTCCAGAGACAGATGAATTTTAAGAATGTCAAGCTGTTCTTTTGAGTGTTTCAGTCGTTGAGAAAGTTGCTTGCAACGGGATTCGACTTCTTCAAACTGACGAACAAATTTAAAATTTTTGCGAAGAATACCGGCGGCGATAAGTTCAATTTTCTTCTGAGAATCAGTTTTTTGACAAAGAGAATCCAGTTCAGTTTGTCGATTTTCGAGAGAAATTTTTAAACCGTCAAGCCGATTTTTTTCAAGTTCGAGCAAAGTTTTCTGCTTGATAAGAGAATATTTTTCTTGGAAAAATAGAGAGCGTTCCTCGACAGTCCAATCTCTGTTGAGGAAAATTTTTTCACGATTTTTAAAGGCGAGAAGATTTTTAGAAAAATTTTCCTCGTCTTTTTTTAATTTTCTGATGTCAAAACGCAACTTTTTAAATCCGCCACGAACAAAAATATTTTTCGCCATTTCATCGGCACGTTGAGGAGAAATAATTTTGGCTTGAAGTTCAAATTTTTTATCGAGAGTTTTTTCAAATTCTTTTTTTAGAGAAGAATGTTGACGGCGAATGAGATCATAAACTTCGCGAGTTTTGAAAATATTTTTCTGTTCTTCGTTAAGGGTCTGCTCAAAAATTTTATTTTGCAGTTCATCAACAGCACGATTAAGATTATCGCTGGCAAGATTTAACATCTTTTTTGCGTGAAGATTATTTTGCAAAATTTGATGAGTAACCATTAAAATATTTTTTTTGCAGTCGGGAGATTCAAGTTTTTTTTCAATTTCTGCGACAGATTTTTTCAAAAGAGCAGAAGAAGGCCA
>JAFZMV010000099.1 GCA_017553205.1 Selenomonadaceae bacterium
GCCGTTGATGTTTTTTCACTATTTTTTTATAGAGGAAGGCTAACCTCTGATTGAATTTTAAAATATGTACTATTGAAAGTCAATATTGCGGCTTATATCCCCATAGCTAAAGCTAGGGGTTTTACGCCGCTTTCTGATAAACTGCCCAATCTTTATAACCTGCCGCATAAACTGCAGTGTAATCTTCGTCAAGAGGATACTTTGTTACATTTGAAATTTCTTCGGCAAATTTTTTTGATTCAGTAAGCATTTTTTCGCTTTGTTTGTAATACCAATATATCAACGCACCGCAAGTATGAAAAATTTTTTTCTAGCGGTTTGGAAAAATAAATTTTTTTTGCGACAAACAACCGCGACGCTTAATTTAAATTTCATTTTTGCTAATTCACGAAAATGCCATGGTATTTATCGTCGTCAGAGTAACAGCATGAAAATTAATTTTCTAAAAAATTTTTTCAATGCACTTTATTTTGTCTGCAAAAAACTTCTCATAAAAAATCTGATGTCCGATTTTTCTTTCAAAAATTTTGTGACGGCGGAAATATAATTTTCATTATGATTCAAATCCATAGAAATATTTTCGAGCATTTCTAAAATTTCTGCACGGAGATTTTTTTCGTCCGCCTGACTTTCCGCAGTCATTGCAAGTGCGATATTTTCCAGAATTTTAAAGGTCGCAACAAAAACCGAAAAATTATTTTGTATTGTGCCGTCAACTTTGAACGGATAAACACCGCCGAAAAAATCATTGACAAGATAATTTTCAAAAAAAGTTTCGTAGTTCTTCAAAAAAATTTTTCTTATTCCTCCCAAGTCAAAATAATTTTCCGCAAGTTCCTGAGTATTCAATTCTTCCGCAGAATTAAAACTCATCACGCGATTTAAAATATCAATGTATTTTTGATTGCCCGCAGTTTTTAAAATTTTTTCGTCGCCGTAAATATTTTTCAGCAGTCCGAAAAAACTTTCCGCAAACTCCAAAATTTGAAAATTTATGCTTTGAATCAGTACGGGAATTTGTTCAGAAAAAAATTCTTCTGAAGTATAAATTTTGTTGAGAGTCGAGATTAAATTTAATTCTCCGCGTTTCTGCATGTCCTCAATTTGAAAAAGATAAAATCCCAAAACCGCAAGTCTTTGATCTATAGTCAATCTTCTTTCTTGAAGAATCGAAACGGAAGTTATTTGAATTTCTAAAATATGCGGGAAAAATTCTTGCGGAACTTTTGTTTCTCCGACTGTCAATTTTCCTTTCGCCCATTTTGGAAGCTCTACCGGCTGGAATTCAAATTTAATTTGAGCCGAATTTAAAATTAATTCTGCGGCAAGCGGACAAGTCGGCGTTAAAGTTCTTTCGATTATTTCGCCGAAATTTACAAGCTGGCGGGGATAACTCAAGCAAGTTTGCGACAAATATTCTTCGCCGTGTTCAAGCTGAATTTTACAAAGTCCTTCATCAGTCATCATCGGGCATTTTCCGTCAACTTGATTTATGATAAATCCTTCACTTTCTTCATTAGGCAAAAGATTTTTTGTAATTTCATGGGCATCAGTTTCAATCTCGGAATATTTTTTATAAGTTTTGTCGTCAACAATAATTTTCCAATCACGACAGCAACAATTTGCAGGACATTTCTTTCCGTCGCATTGAAATTTGCTGACATATGTAGGTTGGAGATATTTATAAAGACTTTCCAATTTTATACACCACAAGCTTAAAAATTTTTTTACCAAGCAGACCTGAACATGTGCGAAAAAGTCGCCGAATACAATTTAGATTTTTCGTACTCGCCTTTTTTTGAATCAAGACACTGACCAACGACAATTAAAGCTGTTCTGTCAATAGGGTCTTCTTTAAGCTGATCCATTATTGTGGATAAAGTTCCTCTGATAATTTTTTCTTCGGGCCAAGATGCTTTTTGCACTATCGCAATAGGCGTTGAAGATTTATAGCCCGCCGACATTAAATCGCGTACAACATTGTGCATTAAACTTGCCGACAAGAAAATACACATTGTCGCTTGAGCCTGTCCGAGTTTTTTCAAGGATTCTTTATCGGGAACGGGAGTTCTTCCTCCGCAACGTGTAATTATTACTGATTGAGTTACGCCCGGCAAAGTATATTCTTGTTTGAGAGCTGCCGCCGCCGCTAAAAATGAACTGACACCGGGTACAACTTCAAACTCAATATTTTTTGCTTTAAATTCGTCCATCTGTTCTTGAATTGCTCCATAAATTGACGGATCGCCCGTATGAAGTCTGACTGTATTTTTTCCTTTTGATTCTGCAATTTGAATGACTTTTACAACTTCGTCCAAAGTCATTTCAGCCGAATTATAAATTTCTGCATCAGCTTTGCAAATTTTCAAAAGTTCAGGATTCACCAAAGACCTCGCATAAATTATTACGTCCGCCGCACTCAAAAGTTTGTGTCCTTTGACTGTCAACAATTCAGGATCTCCGGGACCCGCTCCAACGATATAAACCATTTTTAACTCTCCTCTCAAAAATTAAATTTGTATAGCCTTAAAAAATTCTCCGCCAGAATGTATCGGAATAATTTCTGCGGAAAAATTTTTCTGCATTTCCTCCAAAGTAATATCATCGAGAAAAATATTTTCTCCGGTTCTTAAAGCAGTTGCAGGAATTAAAATTTTGTCCCGTTCGCGGTGATTTTTTTTCAGTGCGTCAATAATATCTCCGCCCGTCAAAAGTCCCGAAACATTTACCGTACTTCCGAAAAAATTATTTTCAACTGCCAAAATTTTTACGTCGAGATTTTTATTTTTTTTCATTTCTTCTGCGGCAAGATTTTTCAAAACTTTAGCAAAGGAAGTTCCCGCAACCACATCAAGTTTTATATTTTCGCTGTTTCTAATTTTACGCCTTTTCATTTCAAATTTAAATTCTTCGATAAAATTTCTTGTCATTCCGATTCCGTTTTCAATTTGCGGAAAGCCGTCATAAAATTCAACAGGCGGAATTTTTTTATCTGCAAGAAAATAAAATTCATCTCCCAAATATACAAAAGTTTTTCCGAATTTCTCACGATTTTTTTTCTGAAATTTTTCTACCTGCTCAATGACTTTTTCTGCACCGACTTTGTCAAATTGTTTCAGCGGGAATTTGTCGCGTCTGTGTTTAGTCACTCCGACCGGAACTATTGCCAAACTTAAAACATTCGGACGACGTTTCAAAAGTTCGGAAATTGTATAGTCAAGTTCTTCACCGTCATTTATTTCGGGACAAAGTACAACCTGCGTATGATATTCCACTCCGCAACTTTCTAATTTATCCAGTTGAGTTTGAATTTTTCCCGCAAGAGGAGTTCTTAAAAGTTTTGAACGAACTTCAGGGTTCATCGCTTGAATTGAAACGTACAAAGGCGAAAGATGAAAATTTTTTATCCTCTGAAAATCCGCGTCAGTCAAATTTGTCAGCGTGATAAAATTCCCGTATAAAAAACTCAATCTGTAATCGTCATCTTTGACGGACAAAGTTTTTCGCATATTCGGAGCAATCATATCAACGAAACAAAAAACGCAGTGATTTTTACAACAGCGGACTTTATCCACAGCCGATTCAAACTTTGCACCGAGTTCCTCATCGAAATCTTTTTCAAAGGCAATAATTTCTTGTTCGCCGTCAGAATGTTCGACTAAAATTTCAACATCTTCCTCTGCCATTTGAAAACTTAATTCGATTAAATCATGCGGAGTCTGCTCATTTATTTTTAAAATTTTGTCGCCGACCTCAAGACCAATTTCTTCAGCCAGACTTTGTTTTTCAATTTCTATAATTTTCATGGTGCTAAGATTATAAGAAAAAAAATTTTTGTCAATACAATTCAAATAAAAAAACTACGGAACAGCAAATCACAGCCACACGGAAAAGACTTGCACCGAACCACGCAGAAATTATTCCGACAATCAGTGCCAGCAATCCGGAATATTTTGACTGCGTTGCATAAAGTATCGCGGGAAAAGTCATGACCGCCAAAGTTGCATACGGGACATAATGAAGAAACGAACGAAGAGTTACATTTTTTATTTCTCCGCGAATCAAAGTCAACGGCAAAATTTTTATCGCCAAAGTAACCGCGCTCATAATCGCGATATAAATAAAAATTTCGTGCGTCATAAGTCTTCATCTCCAAGCACAACCAAAAAACACGATATTGAAAAAATTGCTATTGCCAACTCCTTGAAAACCAAAAAATCATGAATGTAAGAATGTTTAACTATTGCCGCGTACCAGATAAACGGAAGAGCCGTTATAAATAAAAATGTACAAATCATGCTCAAACTTATAAAAATCTGTTCTTTTCTTACGGCAACTTTGTAAATAATTCTGCCGACCAATATTCCCAAGAATAAGACGAAGAATAACAGAAAAGATGGATCAGACAACATTACAAGATTTTTTTGGAAAACGTCCCAGACCGTAAATTCTTGACTGACGCTGTAACCTTGCGGGAGTGAATCCTGTTTTGAAAACAATAAAAATTTTATGAAGTCTAAAACTCCGATATCTTCCGACGCATTGGAAACATCAATTTTGAAAGAAGATAATTTACTGAACACCGCGTTATAAAAAGCATCTTTAATTGCGTTATATTCCGTCAAAGAAGTGGCGAGAATCCATTTACTGCCCCACATTCCTATATAGCCGAAAAACCAGCCGAATCCGCAGTAAAATATTTTTTTGAAAGCAGATTTTAATTCGTCTGTGAAAAATTTTTCCCTGTTTAAAATCACAAACAAACACAACGGCACTCCGAAAGATACAAAAGGATAAGTAAGAAAATCAAAAAACGCCGTCAAAATTCCCAAGATTAGAAAATAATAAACGTAAAATTTATTTTCTATCAGTCTTTCATTTAACAGAAGAACTGAAATTACTCCAAATAAAGTCACATAAAGCATCGTAGAATTTTGAAAACAAAGAGCAGTCGTCACGGGATTTATCGCCGACACCGCCAAAATAAATGATGCCAAGTACCAAATTCCCAGACGTTTATACAAAAGTGCGGCGGCTATTGCCAAAAGCATTAACTGTGCATATGAATTTAATACGCGAATATTTCCGACAGTCATTTTATATAGAAGAGGTTTCAAAAAAACTAAATATCCATGCCAATATCTTCCGTACTTCCACTCATCATTTTCATCTGCACGGCGGTCAGTATCCATTGCATTTATCAAAATTTCAGACGGAGAATTATGCTCCCCCAAACCCCACATACGATTCACAAGGGCAGAATCAATCAAACCTTTTTCGGAAGGATAAACCGCCTCAATTAACATAATGCAGTTTGTAAAATTATCAACGTCAGTTTGTCTGATTCTTCCCCAAAAAAAATGGTCGTGTTCGATTCTGTAAATATCAACGGACGCTTTGACGTTGCTATAAATTCTTTCGTTCGGAACAGAATACGCCGCCAACATTAAAATCAGTCCGATAAATGCCGCTGCCGCAACTATTAAAGCCATATTTCTGACTTGTATAAAAAATTCTTTCACTTAAATTTCCTCCAAAAAATTTTTCATCGCGTCAAAAACTTCGTCATTTTCTGCACGGGTTCCGATTGAAATTCTTAAACAATTTTTCAAAGATTCATTTCCTTTAAAAAATCTTACGCCGATTCCAAGACTTTCAAAAAATTCGTTTAACTCGTCAGCTTTTTCGTGACGGATTAAAATAAAATTTGTCCGCGAAGGAAAAACTTCAAGATTTTTAATTTCGCTCAAACGTTTAATCATTCTTTCACGTTCGGAAACTGCAATTTGTATTCTCGGAACAAATTCATCACGCATTTGAAAAACAATATCCGCAACTGCCAAGCTCAAGCTGTTCATATGGTACGGCATAAAAATTTTTTTAACATTATCGGTAATTTCTTTTGAAGAAATCATGTAACCGACTCTTGCCCCCGCCAGTCCGTACGCTTTTGAAAAAGTTCTTGCGACAATTAAATTTTTATATTTCTTAACCAAATTGACGGCAGATTTTCCATGAAATTCTATGTAAGCCTCGTCCAATAAAAGCGTGCAGTCAATCGAACTTAAAATTTTTTCAATATCTTCGACGCTTAAAATATTTCCGGTCGGGTTATTCGGATTGCAAATTACGGCAAGATTTACATTTTCTTCGCGAATTTTTTTAATAAACTCGTCAACATTCAAATCAAATTTTTTGTCAAGATTGAAAATTACGCTTTCAGCCTCCGCAACTTTCGCATAAATTTTGTACATTGAAAAACTCGGCTGAGGAAAAATTATTTTTTTACCTTCACCGCCGAAAACTTGAAAAACTTTTTCGATAATTTCGCTGGAACCGTTGCCCAATAAAATTTGAGATTTATCGACAGAAAAATTTTTTGCAATCTGTTCAATCAAATCATAATATTCTTCATTCGGATAGCGATTGAAAGCCAAATGAGAAAGTCTGCCGAAAACTCTTTCTTCAACAAGCGGCGGAAGATTCAAAGTAGATTCGTTCGCATTTATTTTAACTCTGTAATTTTTTTCTACTCCGTCATAAATCGGAATATTTTCCAAATTTTTTCTGAAACTCAACATAAAAAAACCTCCTATAAATTTTCAAGATAATTATATCAAAAAATTTTTTTCTGAAAAGTTTAAAATAAATTGACGGAGAAAAATTTTCAAACTATAATTTTTGAAAAGTTTCGATACGTTTACGAAGGGAGAGTTGAAAAATGTTTGTAGCTGAAAGAATGACAAAACACCCTGTCACAATGACGAGCGATGCAACAGTCGGCGAAGTTGACAGAATGATGAAGAAAAATAAATTTCACAGAATGATTATTGTTGATGACGGAAAACTTGCAGGATATTTGAGTGATCGCGATGTCATGAGAGTTACTCCGAGTCCTGCAACAAGTTTGTCGAAATTTGAAATTCGTTCACTCCTCGACAAACTCAAAGTCCGCGACATTATGCAGAAAAAAGTTGTCACCGTAAATGAAGACGCAACTATTGAAGAGGCTGCTCTTATCATGTACAACAACAAAGTCGGCGGTCTGCCTGTCATTTCTGAAGTCGGAGCAGTTGTCGGAATAATTACGGCGACGGATATTTTAAAAACTTTCATAAAGGTCATGGGACTTCCTCAAGGAGGAAAAGTTCGCTTGACTTTGAAAGTTGCAAACAAAATCGGAGTAATGGCGGATATTACAAAAATTTTCGCGGATAACGGAATAAATATTGACAGTATGATTACCTGCAGTCACGATGATGAAAGTTATGAAATTGTCGTAAGAATTGACGAACAGCCGCAAATTTTTGAAAAAATAAAATCGCAACTCGAAAGCCACGACTATAAAATTATTCATACCGTCCAAATCGGTTAAAATTTTTCCGCACAAAAAAAGACCTCCGAAATTTTTCAGAGGTCAAATTTTTTTTTAGAATAAATTTTTTATGCCAGACCGTCCCCGCCACCGACATAATCTTGAATCGCCAGAGAATAGACAAGCCGTCTGTCACGCATAAATGTCAACATTCTTAAAACTTCCCACGCAGTATCCAAACTTGTAAGGCAGGGAATACCATGTTCAACAGTTGCACGACGAATTTTAAAACCGTCACGCATAACATGCTTGCCCTGTGCTTGAGTATTAACAACCATGTGAATTTGATTGCTTTTAATTCGCTCAATAATATCTGTACTACGCTGATGAACTTTTCCGACAAGTTCGGCTTTAATTCCGATACTTTCCAAAGCCTTCGCAGTTCCTTCAGTTGCCGCAATTTTAAATTCCAATTCGTAAAAAGCTCTTGCAAGCTGTTTCATTTCTTCTTTGTCCTTATCGGCAACCGTGAACAAAATACAGCCGTGTGCAGGAATATTCATGCCACTGCCGACAATAGCTTTATAAAGTGCTCTTGCATAATGATAATCTATTCCCATAACTTCGCCGGTTGATTTCATTTCAGGTCCGAGAGAAATGTCAACGTCCTGCATTTTCGCAAAAGAGAATACAGGAGCTTTTACAGCGGCGTAAGGTTTCGGCTCAATCATTCCCGAATAATAGCCCAGACTGTTTAAACTTTCTCCAAGTGCCGCACGAGTTGCAATATTCACCATTTTAGTATCGGTGACTTTACTCAAAAACGGAACTGTACGACTTGAACGCGGATTAACTTCAATGACATAAACTTTTCCATCAGCAACAACATATTGAATATTTAAAAGCCCTTTAACGTGAAGAGCAAGTGCAAGCCTTCTTGTATAGTCGGTTATAGTGTAAATAATTTTTGAAGGAAGAGTTTGCGGAGGATAAACGGCAATGCTGTCGCCGCTGTGAACTCCTGCCCGTTCAACGTGTTCCATAATTCCGGGAATAACAACATCAACATCATCACAAATTGCATCGACTTCAACTTCAGTTCCCTGCATGTATCTGTCAACCAAAACAGGGTGATCGGGAGTAACTTTAACTGCTCGGCTCATATAGTCGCGGAGTTCTTCCTCATTGTAAACAATTTCCATTGCACGACCGCCCAAAACATAACTCGGACGAACCATGACGGGATAGCCGATTTCTGCCGCACCTTGAACAGCATCATTTAAATTTGTTACGCTGATTCCTTTCGGACGCGGAATATTTACGGAAGTTAAAACCTCATCAAATCTTTCTCTATCTTCTGCACGGTCAATATCATCAACCGAAGTTCCAAAAATTTTAACTCCCGCTTCTGCTAAACTTGCCGCAAGATTGATGGCAGTTTGTCCGCCAAATTGAACGATAACGCCTTCAGGTTTTTCTTTGTCGATAATGTTCAAAACATCTTCCGTTGTCAGTGGCTCAAAATAAAGTCTGTCGGAAATATCAAAGTCAGTAGAAACGGTTTCAGGATTGTTATTTATAATTATTGCCTCGATTCCCATTTCACGCAAAGCCCAAACAGAATGAACTGAGCAATAATCAAACTCAACGCCCTGTCCGATTCTGATAGGTCCTGAACCAAGTACAATAACTTTTCTATTGTTGCTGACTTCGACTTCATCTTCTTCAGCACGGAAAGTTGAGTAATAATATGGAGTGTAAGCCTCAAATTCTGCCGCACAAGTATCAACCATTTTATAGCACGGGAAAATTTTATTTTTAATTCTCATTTGCCGAACTTCTTTGAGAGGCGTTTTTGTAAGTTCCGCAATAGATTTATCGGCAAGACCCAAAATTTTTGCGGCACGAAGATTTTTTCCGGTTAAATCTTCTTTGGAGAGTTTTTTCTCAAAGTCCGTAATATTTTTTATTTTCTCGATAAACCAGCGATCAATTTTTGTAATTTCATGAATTTCATCAACCGTTGCAATTCCGCGTCTTAAACTTTCGGCAATTACAAAAATTCTTTCATCATTGACTTTTGCAAGACGTTTTTTAACTTTTTCGTCGTCCCATTCGTCAAGCTGTTCAAAATGCAGACGATTAACACCAATTTCCAAACTTCTGACAGCTTTTAAAATTGCACCTTCAAAACTTCTGTCAATACTCATAACTTCGCCGGTAGCTTTCATTTGAGTTCCCAAAGTTTTATCGGCGTAAACAAATTTATCAAAAGGCCAGCGAGGGAATTTTACAACGCAATAATCTAAAGCAGGTTCAAAGCAGGCTTTTGTTTTGTGAGTGACAGCATTTGTAATTTCGTCAAGAGTATAACCGACCGCAATTTTTGCACTGACTTTTGCAATGGGATAACCTGTCGCCTTTGACGCAAGAGCAGACGAACGACTGACACGCGGATTGACTTCAATGACGTAATAATTTTGGCTGTTCGGATCAAGTGCAAACTGGGCATTACAGCCGCCCTCTATTCCAAGTTCACGAATAATTTTTAAACTTGCAGAACGCAAAAGTTGATATTCTGTGTCCGTCAAAGTCTGACTTGGTGCAACAACGATTGAATCACCTGTATGTACTCCGACAGGATCGAAATTTTCCATGTTACAAACGGTAATACAGTTGTCATTTCCGTCACGCATAACTTCATATTCAATTTCTTTCCAGCCTGCCACACTTCTTTCAATCAAAACCTGACCGATCATGGAATATTTTAAGCCCTTGATGACAATTTCAATGAGTTCTTCTTCGTTGTTGGCAATTCCGCCGCCTGTTCCGCCAAGAGTATAAGCAGGACGAACAATAAGCGGATAGCCTATTTCATTCGCGAAGTCAACTGCTCCATGAACATCTTCCACGATTGTTGATTCGGGAATAGGTTCACCGATATTTTTCATGGTTTCTTTGAAAAGTTCGCGGTCTTCAGCTTTTTTTATTGCCTCAAGAGAAGTGCCGAGAAGTTCAACATTATTTTTATCAAGTACTCCACTTTCAGCAAGTTTTACGGCAAGATTTAAACCCGCTTGACCTCCCAAAGTTGCCAGTAAACCGTCGGGACGTTCTTTTTCAATAATCGCCGTCAAGAAATCAACAGTCAACGGCTCAATGTAAACTCTGTCCGCAATGTTTGTGTCAGTCATGATTGTTGCGGGATTTGAATTTACTAAAACAACTTCCAGTCCCTCTTCTTTCAATGCTCGACAGGCTTGAGAACCCGCGTAATCAAACTCCGCCGCCTGTCCTATTATTATCGGTCCTGAACCAATTACCAAGACCTTGTTAAGATTTTTTTTCTTTGGCAAATTTTTTATCTCCCTTCAAAAATGTTCTGTCATCAATTAAAAAAAATTTATTGTTTTGTCACGTCATCGCCGTAAATTGTTTTAAAGTCATTTTTCATTGAAACGGTAATCCAATTATTTTCTGCGGCGGCTTTTTTCATTTTCTCCGCACTTGAAAGTTTTCCAAATTCTCTTTCGGTATCATCGCAGAGCAGCAAAAAAATTTCAGTTTTGTATTTCGTATTTGTCGAAGTATAACCGAACATTCCGAAATCTCCTGAAGAATTTCCAAACGCAAGAACAGGAATTTTTCCAATTTCGCGAACCATCAAATTGACTTTGTTCATGTTGATATTTTTACTCACAAAATCTCCGCGAACAATTTTATCACGTTTTGTATAGCTGTAATCCATTCCGTTTATATCGCCTTGATTTTCGGCAACAAAATTATAATCCGTTCCGATTATGTTATCGCTA
>JAFZMV010000100.1 GCA_017553205.1 Selenomonadaceae bacterium
AGCTGAAGCCGAAAGGCAACAGTGTAGAGGTTGCTTGGCACAGCCATTAAGAATAAGGACGCACGTCAGCGAATAAGGACTGACCTCTACAGAGTTCAAACTTCTTAAGAATCCCCCGCCTTTAGGAGTGGGGAGTGTCAAACTCAACGTGATTTATAAAAAAATTTTCGGAGGTTTGAAAATGAACAGTCTTTTTGTTAAAGTGCCTGTTGTTGTTAAGGCAAAACTTACGGAGAAACTTAAAACCCGTATGATTGACGAATATACCAAAGTCGCCGAGCAGATGGAACTTGAACTCAAGCAGATAAACATAGATCGTCAGCGTGAACTTGATGCACACCCTGAACAGAGTGAACAGATCGCAAGATTTTTCGGAAATGAAATTATGCAGCGTCAACAGCGTCGCGGTGAGGCTCTTTCCAGAAAAGAAACTACGCAAAAACTTGCGATAGGTGCAGAAATTATTCAGGGAACTTTAGAGCATCAAGTCGAATTGAAAGTCGGCGATAATTTCCGCGAAGTTATGAACAGGGAAATTCTTGTGGAGGATGACAAAGTTATTGCAATCAGAGGATAAAATTATTGTCGGCAAACTTGGCAAAGTACGCGGACTTGACGGAAGTTTAAAAATTATTCCGCTCACAGATTTTGAAGGACGTTTTGACAATCTCAAAGAAATTTTTGTTGACGATAAAATTATGCAGGTTGACGGCGTGAAAAATATCGGCGGAGAAATTTTTATAAAATTTTATGGGATTGACAGCAGAGAAACCGCGAAAACTTTAACCAATAAATTTTTAAAAGTCGAAAGAAAAAATGTCGCTCCACTTGATGACGGTGAATTTTATGTTTTCGATATTATCGGCTGTGAAGTTTTTGACGGAGAAAAATTTTTCGGAAAAGTTGAAAATATTTTAAAGACTGGCAGTAATGATGTTTTTCAAGTACGGGGAGAAATTGAAATTTTAATTCCCGCGTTGAAATCCGTCGTGCAGAAAATTGATACTGCGGACAAAAAAATTTTTATTGATTCTTCTAAACTTGAAACAGTTTAAATTCCGATTAATGAACAAAAAAATATCCTCTCCATTTGACATGAAGGGGATATTTTTTTATAGAATTGTGGAAACTATCTTTTATTAAACTGTCAATTCAAGTTCCTTTTCATAACGTGCAGTGACATCAGTTTCTTTTGCGGACAAACCTTCTTTAGCCCAGTCGGGGACTTGTGATTCGTCAATTTCGCGGGTAGTAGTTTTTTCGATCCATTTGCCGTTTTCTTTGTAATAAAGTTTGTGAATGAGCTTTAATGCACCGTCCTCAATGCTGGAAAAAAGTTTCGCAGCATAATCAGCAACGCCGACTTCTTTCAAAACTTCTTGAATTTTCGGAAGGAATTCTTGCAACCATTTTGTTACTTCCTCCCAATTTTTGACGACCAAATAGCCGCCGACGATAGCACCAATTCCAATTAAAACAGGAATCATTTAAAAACATCTCCTTTAAAAAATTTTCTATATAGAATTTTAGTTGACACCCAAATTTGCTTTTTTGCCGGCGAGAATATTTTCGACAGCCTCAAAGACAAGTTTTTTATCAAGTGAGTCCATTCTCAAGCGAGCCGCTTTAAACGCAGAATTTAACATGGCGTTTGAAATATCACTCCCTGAAATTCCGTCATATTTTTTTGCAATTTCATCAAGGTCAATATTATGCGGCAATTCTTTCGGAATGTACATAGCCCAAATTTTTTTTCTGCATTCTTCGTCAGGAAGTTCAAATTTTACATGGACAGAAATTCGACGCATAAAAGCGGGATCGAAATTTTCTATAAAATTCGTCGCGAAAATTATAAAATCCTGAAATTCATTCATCAACATCAGCATGACCGAACGAGTCTGATTAACACTGACATCAACCGCCTGCGTCATATTCGTCACGCGTTTACTCAAAATTGCGTCCGCCTCGTCGAAAAATAAAATGCTGTTGGATTTTTTCGCCGCCTCAAAAGCCTTGCGAATATTTTTGGGAGTTTCTCCGACGAATTTTGATTCAATGTCCGCATAGTTGACGACTAAAATTTTCCTGCCGAGATTTTTAGCGATTGCATGAGCCGCCATAGTTTTACCTGTACCGGGCAAGCCGTATAAATTTATTCCGATTCTTCGCGAAAATTTATGAGTGGTTTTAAAGCCCCAAAGTTCAAAAACTCTAAAAGAATTTTCCGCATAATTAGCAACGTCTAAAATTTGATTTTTCACCGCGTCCGACAAAATTATATCGTCCAGCGAAAATTTCGGCTCTTCGGGAATAAAAATTTCTTCTTCAACTTTTTTCGGCTGATTATTTTTTTTCTCTTCGCTCATAAAACTGACTCCAAAATTTTATCTCACAGAAATTCTTGCATATTCTTCGACCATATCAAAGAAAGTCATGTGACCTCTTTCGGAGGCTTTACTCTTTCCGATAACTTGAATGATTGAATAGTATAAAATTGACTCCATACTGCCCGGGATAAGTTCTTCCCAGTTTTGATAATCATATTTTCTTTGTGTTGCAGTATTCTGCGGGTGACCTACAACTTCCAATTCGCAGAGAAATTGAATTTGTTCTGTTTTCGGACGCAAATAATAATGTTCAAGAAAATATTTTTTATTACGCAAAACTTTTATATCTTCCGGCATGTACTGATAACCTTTTGCACGAGCCAAAGAAATTTCATCAGTATTCACGTCGTTGACATAATTCGCCAAATCTTCGGGAAGATCGTCAGTATTCGGATTTCTTTCAATCATTCTGACCCAAACGTCCGCCATATATTCGGAATTCATGTAAGGAATTTTTTTCCAAGAAACGCTTTGTTTGTCGAGATAGTAAATATAATCCTCATCGACCGCCACTTGTACAAAACGTTGAGGAAGATTTTTTAATTTTTGTTTTGGAGCCGATGCGGAAGTTGATGCGGTTTGACTGGGAGTATTATTTACTTTCGGAGTTTTAACGGTAGTGTTATTGCTGACACCGCTGTTACTTTCAGGATAATTCGGCTGAATAACTGTGGGCTGACTGTTCTGCTCTTTCACGTCGTTAAAATTTAAACTGTCGCCAAAATCTTCTTCCTCGTTATTTGTGCTTGAAGAAGTCGGATTAAAAGTTTCAGTCGGCGGAGTTTCGACAACAGGAACTTCTTCAACAGGCGGAGTTTCGACAACAGGAACTTCTTCAACAGGCGGAGTTTCGACAACGGGAACTTCTTCAACAGGCGGAGTTTCGACAACGGGAACTTCTTCAACAGGTTGAGTTTCAACAACGGGAACTTCTTCAACAGATTGAGTTTCCTCAACAGGTTGAGTTTCGACAACGGGAACTTCTTCAACAGGTTGAGTTTCAACAACGGGAACTTCCTCAACAGGTTGAGTTTCGTCGCCAAATTCACCGCCGAAAATTTCAATCTCATCTGCAAGAACTTGAGAACTGTTTACAAATATCATCAACGCCGCAATTATACCGGCGAAATATTTTTTCAAATACAAGAGAATCACCCCGCAGGTATTTTCTACTTGCAAAAAAAAATTCCTCTATCTCATTACAAGCAGGCAGAATTTAAAAATTTTTCGTTTAAGTGCAGTATTTTTAAATTTCCTATGATATAATGTTGAAAATTTTTTTGGAGGTGGCTTTATGATTAAAATTATTTTTTCAGACATGGACGGAACACTTTTGACAAGTGATAACAAACTGCCTGACGGTTTTGATGAAATGATGGCGGAACTCAAAAGACGAGGAGTAATTTTTGCTCCTGCAAGCGGCAGACAGTATTTTTCACTGCTGAAAAGTTTTCCTAATTATGAAGATGATTTTATTTTTTTGTCGGACAACGGAACTCTTGCCATGCAGAACGGCAAAGAAATTTTCAGCCAGCCGATGGACTCTTCGGACGTGAAAGAACTTTTAAAAACCAGCGAACCTTTAAAAAATGTTCTTCGTGTTTTCTGCGGTAAAAAGCATGCTTATATTCTTGAAAATCAAAATATTCCGCATTATACGGACGGTTTCAAAATTTATTTTACAAGCAGTGTCTCTGTGAAAAATTGGGACGAAATTGAGGACGACGAACCTATAAAAATTTCTTTTTATGATCCTGAAGGTTTTGCGGCGGAAAGTATTTTCCCGAAATTTGAAAAATTTACTGACAGACTTCAAGTTGTCTTAGCGTCAAGTTATTGGACTGATATTACTGCTCCTCATGCCAGCAAAGGAACCGCAATTCAGAACGTGCAGAAAATTTTAAACATCAAGCCCGAAGAGTGTGCGGCTTTCGGCGATTACATGAACGATTACGAAATGATGCAGGCAGTCGGCTACAGTTTTGCAATGGCTAATGCACAGCCAGAAGTTAAAAAAGTTGCGAAATTTGAAACGGCAAGCAACGACGAATTTGGAGTTATGCTCGGAATTAAAAAACTTATGGCAGAAGGGCTGATTTAATTAGGAATTTGGAATTAAGACGGGAAAATTTTTTTTATTGAAATGGGGTAAAGTTTTTCATGGTGACGGCAATTTTTCCGGCGGCGGGAGCAAGTCGCAGAATGAATATCGGCACGAATAAAAATTTTCTGGAACTTGCGGGAGAAAAAATTTTAATCCGCACGCTGAAAAAATTTTCGCAGGTCGAGAGAATAAATTTTTTAATCGTAGTCGCCGCAGAAAATGAAATTGATGAAGTTGAAAAATTTTTGAGTGCGGAAAAAAATTTGAAACCTTATAAAATCGTTGTCGGCGGGAGTGAGCGTCAATATTCCATTGCAAACGGTTTAAAATTTGTTCCAGCTGATTCTGAAATTGTTTTGGTTCATGATGCGGCAAGACCTTTGGTAAGTTTGCAGACGATTGAAAATGTTATTGATGCGGCGGAAAAATTTGGCGGAGCGATTGCCGCTGTCCCTGAAAAAAATACCATTAAAATCATTGACGAAGAAAATTTTGTTAAAGAAACTCCTCCACGTTCCGAAATTGTTTCCGTACAAACTCCGCAGGGTTTCAAAAAAGAAATTTTATTTCGTGCTTACGAAGAGGCGGAAAAAAATAATTTTCTCGGCACTGATGATTCGAGTTTGGTTGAAAGAACTGGCGGAAAAATTAAAATTGTTTGGAGTGATTATAAAAATATAAAAATCACAACGCCCGAAGATATTGCAATAGCAGAAAAATTTTCTCAATAAGAATTAAAGGAGGATTTTTTATGAGTGAAATTATTTTACATTACACTCGTGCAGATCATGTTGAAAATATTCATCGTGGTGACGTTGCCGCAGTAAATTGTGCCGGGAAAATTGTTCACAGTGTTGGAAATGCACATTTGCCGATGTTTTGGAGAAGTGCGGCAAAACCTTTTCAAGCACTTCCATTCGTGAAAAACGGCGGACTTGAAAAATATAATATTTCTGAGGAAGAACTCGCCGTTCTGGTTTCATCTCACAGTGGCGAAGAAATTCATGTTAAACTTGTTCGCGGAATTTTAAAAAAACTCGGGCTTGATGAATCTGTTTTGGATTGTGGAGTTTTACGTCCGTTAAACGGCAAGGCTTATAAAAATTTATTGTTGTCGGGAGAACCTGTCACGGCGGTTTATAATCAGTGTTCGGGAAAACATTCTCAAATTATCGCGCTGGCAATTATGTTGGGAGTTCCCGTCGAAGGTTATATCAGACCTGAACACCCTGCACAAAAATTAATTTTTCAGCATGTCGCAATGGCATCAAAAGTGCCTGAAGAAAAATTAGAAATCGGGATTGACGGTTGCGGAGTTCCTGTATTTTATCTTCCGCTTTACAATATGGCTCTTGCTTATGCCAGACTTTCCACGCCGTCTAAAGGTGACTGGGGAGAATATGAAACCGCCGCCGAAAAAATTCGTAACGCCATGAGCAAATATCCTCAAGTTGTCAGCGGAACAGGAAGAATTGATTTGGCTGTTCCCGAAATTACAAAGGGCAGAATTATTGCAAAAGTCGGTTCAGATGCTGTCTATTGTCTTGCCGTTAAAGATGAAAATTTGGGAATTGCTTTTAAAATTGAGGACGGAAGTTTTGCCGCTATAACTCCTATGGTTATTGCCGTTTTGAAAAAATTTGATTTGCTGACAAAAGAAGAAGAAAAATTACTTGATGAGAAATTCCCGCCGATTTTAAAAAATCATCGTGGCGAAATAATTGGAACTATTGAGGCAGTATTTTAGAATTTGAGAGGAAATTATTATGGCTGAAAAAATTTTTTATCAATTCAAAATTACTTTGAAATATTCCAAGCCTCCTATCTGGCGAAGAGTTATTGTTCCCGCCGAATATACTTTTCAAGAATTTGCCGAAGTTATTTTAATGGCGATGGGCTGGAGCGGTTATCATCTTTCCGAATTTGAAATGAACGAAGGAACACATATCAAAGTTAATTTTCCCGTAGATGACGGTGGTTTGATTGACGATTTTGACGAAAGTGTTAATGCGTCGGAAGTTGAACTTGTAAATTATTTGGATACGGGAGAAAAATTTATTTTTACTTATGATTTCGGCGATAACTGGGAGCATGTAGTTTTGTTTGAAAAAATTGCCGAAAATTATAAAAAAGATTATCCTTCCGTTATAAAGTTTAAGGGTAATTGCCCGCCTGAAGATTGTGGAGGAATTTTCGGATATTATAATTTGCTGGAGTCCGATACATATGACGAAGAAACAGCAGGAATTTTAGCGGACGTTAAAGACTATGATATTGATGATGTCAACGAGGCTTTGAGAAAATATTTCAGCGGAGAAGTCAGAACAATTTACGCGTAGGAGAAAAAATTGAGAAAAAAAATTTTAGAAATGTTGAAAAGTGCCGACGGAGATTTTATTTCGGGTGAAGATATTGCCGAAAAATTAAATGTTTCGCGTACGGCAATTTGGAAACATATAAACAAACTCAAGGAAAAAGGCTATCAAATTATCAGTAAAGAAAATCGCGGTTACAGTTTGCCCGAAATGCCTGATATACTTCTGCCCGAAATTGTTCAAGAAGAACTCAATACAAAAATTATTGCCGCCAATCTTGAAAAATTTATTTATTTTGATTCGATTGACTCTACAAATAAATTCGCAAAAAAAATTGCAAATGAAGGAGCGAAGGACGGCACTGTTATTGTCGCGGAAGAACAGACGGGCGGAAAAGGCAGATTGAACAGAGATTTTTTTTCGCCGAAGTCTAAAAGTATTTTGTTTTCTTTGATTCTTCGTCCGAATTGTCTGCCGAAAGATGCACCGAAATTTACTTTGGCGGCAGCAGTTTCAATTATTCGTGCTATTGAAAAATTTAATCTTCATGCGGGAATTAAATGGCCCAACGATATTATTTTTGAAAATAAAAAAGTTGTCGGCATTTTAACCGAGATGAGTGCGGAAATTGAACGAGTGAATTTTATTGTAATCGGAATCGGAATAAACGCGAATATTTCGGCTGAAGAATTTCCCGAAGATATAAAAAAAATTGCCGCGTCACTTTCCGAAATGAACGGCGGAAAAAATATTTTGAGGGTAAAATTTTTCCGTGCAGTTTTGGAAGAACTTGACAAAATTTATTCTGAAATAAATTCTGACGGCTTTGAAAAAATTCTTGAACTCTGGAGAAAATATAACGTCACTTTGGGAAATGAAATTAAAATTATTTCTGCGGATTCTGGAGAAAAATTTTTTGGTAAAGCAGTTGACATTGACGAAGACGGTGCATTAATTGTTGAAACTTCGGACGGCTTGAAAACTTTTTACGCGGGCGACGTTTCAATTAGAAAGGCATAACGGAGGAAAATTTTTTGGATTTTATAAAAGTTCGCGGGGCAAAAGTCCACAATTTAAAAAATATTTCTGTAGATATTCCGCGTGAAAAATTTGTCGTGATAACAGGAGTAAGCGGGAGCGGAAAAAGTTCACTGGCTTTTGATACGATTTATGCGGAAGGTCAGCGTCGTTACATGGAAAGTCTTTCAAGTTACGCAAGACAATTTTTGGGATTACCTGATAAACCTGACGTGGAACAGATTGAGGGATTAAGTCCCGCCATTGCAATAAATCAAAAAACTACAAATAATAATCCACGTTCGACTGTCGGCACGGTTACAGAAATTCATGATTATTTGAGATTATTATTTGCAAGAATCGGAAAACCTCACTGCCCGAAATGCGGCAAGCCTGTTACTCCTCAAAGTTTGGATCAAATTCTTGAACAAATTTTAAATTTTTCTGAAGGTACGAAATTTATTTTGCTTGCTCCGATTGTCCGCGATAAAAAAGGAACTCACGCAGATATTTTTGAGCGGCTGAAAAATTCCGGTTTTGTTCGCGTGAAAGTTGACGGAGAAATTTTTGAACTTGACGAAAAAATTAAACTTGCCAAAACCAAAAAACATGATATTGATTTAGTTGTTGACAGATTAATTATTCGCGAAAATATTCGCCAACGTCTTGCAGATTCTCTTGAAACTGCTCTGAATTTTGGAAACGGAATTGTTCATGTTGAAACGGAAGAAAAAATTTTTACTTTCAGCGAAAAAAATTCCTGTGTCGATTGCGGAATAAGTTTGCCTGATATTGAACCGCAACTTTTTTCTTTCAACAGTCCGCGTGGAGCTTGTCAGACTTGTGACGGATTGGGAAAAATTTTTTATTATGAAACTCATTACAATGATATGTTTGAATGGATGCATGCGGTTCATGAATTTAAAAATGATTCTGATATTTTTGATGTCTGCCCTGATTGTCACGGAAAGAGATTGAATCCCGCCGCGTTGAGTGTGACTGTCGGCGAAAAAAATATTTCTGAAGTTTCCGATATGTCTGTTGATAAATGCGAAGAATTTTTTTCTGAACTAGAAAATAATTTAAATGAAACAGATAAAAAAATTTCCAAACAAATTTTGAAAGAAATTAAATCCCGTTTAAAATTTTTAAAAGATGTCGGCTTGGATTATTTGACGCTCTCAAGAAAATCTGCGACTTTATCAGGCGGAGAATTTCAGAGAATCAGACTTGCAACTCAAATAGGTTCGGCATTAACGGGCGTGCTTTACGTTTTGGACGAGCCGTCAATAGGACTTCATCAACATGATAATCAAAAACTTTTGGAAACTTTGAAAAATCTTCGCGACTTGGGAAACACTTTGCTTGTTGTCGAACATGATGAAGAAACCATGCGGGAGTCTGATATTTTAGTTGATATTGGAAAAGGTGCGGGAAAAAACGGCGGAGAAATTGTAGCGATTGGAACGGCGGAAGAAATTTCTAAAAATAAAAATTCTTTGACGGGAAATTATTTGAGTGGAAAAAAATTTATTCCGATTCCTTCGACCAGAAAAAAATTTTCCCGCACTTTGGATTTTGAAAATTTATCTGTCCACAATTTGAAAAATATTTCCGTAAAAATTCCGCTTGAAGTTCTGACAATTATTACAGGCGTTTCAGGTTCAGGAAAATCTACGCTTGTTGAAGAAATTATTTATCCGAAACTTTCTCATAATAAAAAAATTCTTGAAAATTTTGGAATAAATTCAATAATAAAAATTGATCAAGACCCGATTGGAAGAAGTCCGCGTTCAAATGTTGTCACTTACACAAAAATTTTTGATAAAATTCGTGCCTTATTCGCACAAACTCAAGGAGCAAAAATTCGCGGCTACACTCAAAGCAGGTTCAGTTTTAATTTGAAAGGCGGACGTTGTGAAACTTGTCACGGCAACGGAGTTTTAAAAATTCCCATGAATTTTTTGCCTGATGTTTATGTAACTTGTGACGTTTGCAAAGGAAAAAGATTTAATGCGGAAACTTTGGAAGTTACCTACAAAAATAAAAATATCGCGGAAGTTTTATCAATGACAGTCGATGAGGCTTTGTCATTTTTTGAAAAAATTCCCGCGTTAGAAAGAATGTTGCAAGTTCTTCATGATGTCGGCTTGGGTTATATTGAACTCGGACAGCCCGCAAATACTTTGAGCGGAGGAGAAAGTCAGAGAGTAAAACTTGCCGCACAACTTGCAAGACCGATTACACAAAGAAAAAATATTTATATTATGGACGAACCGACAACAGGTCTGCACTTCGACGACGTAAAAAAATTGCTCGAAGTTGTTCAAAGACTTGTTGACAGAGGCGACACAGTTTTAATTATCGAACACAATCTTGACGTTATAAAATGTGCCGATTGGATTATTGATTTGGGACCTGACGGAGGAGATAAAGGCGGAGAAGTTGTTGCCTGCGGAACTCCCGAAGAAATTTCTAAAATCGAAAAATCTTATACAGGACAAGCGTTGAAAAAGGTTTTAGGAATTAAGAATGGTGAACTTTAAATTTTTCATTCTTAATTAAATTGAGCCGAGAAAATAATTTACAAACTGTTGAGCAGTTCTGCCGTTTCTTCCTGAATGTGACATTTCCCAACGAAGACCTTCAATTCTCAATTTTTCTTCGTCAAGGGAAATATTTTTTTTCTTCAGCATATGACGAATAATTTCAAGATATTCTGTCTGAGTCGGTGCATAATAATGAATTATCAAGCCGAATCTGTCAGAAAGTGAAATTGTTTCGTTTACGCTGTCATCTCTGTAAAGTTCTTCATGACTTTCATCACGATCCCGCCAAGTTTCTCTGATTAAGTGACGGCGATTACTCGTTGCATAAATCAAAACATTTTCGGGACGCGGTTCAACTCCGCCCTCAATCGCAGATTTCAAATATTTATATTCCGATTCCGATTCTTCAAAAGATAAATCGTCCAAGAAAATTATAAATTTCTTACTCGCAAATTTTCTAAGTGACTCCATAATTTCAGAAAGATTTTTCAACTGCGGTTTTGTAATTTGAACCAGCCGCAGACCTTCCGAATAATATTCATTGACCAGAGCTTTCACGCCTGAAGATTTTCCCGTTCCTCTTGCACCAACTAACAAAACATTATTTGCGGGTTTATCAGCGAGAAAAGCCTGTGTATTTTTTGTCAGCAATTCTTTTTGATGAGCGTATCCGATTAAATCTTCCAGCAAAATTTTTTCAAAATGTTTTATTCCCGCCAAAATTTTTTTCTCGGAATCCCAACGAAATGCACGAAAAGTCGCAATATCACCATAACCGAATTTTTTATAATGCTCGATAAAAATTTCCGCAATTTTTTCAGCGTCCGTTAAATGTTCAAGATTTTTTTCAAGTTCGGCGAAAGATTCAATTTTATTTTTTTCTGTCGGCTGATAATTTTTCAAAAGCGGTATGAGATTTTTATATTTTCCGTCAAACAAAATTTCAATGTCATGAATGAAGGCATTTTTCAGACCTTCGCCAATTTTTCCGCCTGAAGTTTCAACAGTTTCGGAAATTAAATTTTTTTCATGGGCAAGAGTATAAATCAAATAATTTTTGTAAATATCTCCGCACAATCCGATTTGCTCCGCCTTTTCAATTAACCGTGCAGAAGTTTCAAATTCATCGGCTGACGCATTAAAAATTTTGTCGTCAAGTAAATTTCTGCAGACTATCAAACTTTCTAAATTCAAAATAATTCTCCTCACACTGTGATAATTAGAAGTGTGGAACTGAAATAATTAGGAGTGTGGAATGAGGAATTAAAAAGAGAAAAATTTTCTTAAAATTTCAATTCCTAATTCCTAACTCCCACTTCCACATTATTAAAAGTCTGTGTCGTCGGGCAGTATTTCAATCCAATAGCCATCCGGGTCTTCTATAAAATAAATTCCCATTTCTTTATTTTCGTAAACGATACAGCCCATTTTTTCATGAAGTGCATGAGCGTCTTTAAAATTTTTAGTCGTGAATGCAAGATGAAATTCATTGTCCCCCAAATTGTACGGCTCTTTTCTGTCTGCCAGCCATGTCAATTCCAAACGGTGCTGACTGTTGTACTTGTCGGCAAGATACACCAAAATAAAATCTCCGCAGTTTACGCGGTTTTTCTCCGTCAAATTTAAAGCCTCTTTATAAAACTTCAAACTGCGTTCTAAATCCAGCACGTTCAAATTATTGTGAGCAAATTTAAACATCTCCCAAAAAACCTCCCCTACAAATTAAAAAAGCCTTACAATTTCTCGCAAGACGGTTTATAAAATTTATGGTCGGAGCAACAGGATTCGAACCTGCGACCCCCTGCTCCCAAGGCAGGTGCGCTAACCAAACTGCGCTACGCCCCGACTCAACTTCGTTATTAGAACATATTTATTGATTGCTGTCAAGTTAAAAAAATTAGTGGTTCACGGGCGTTTCATAAATTTTTAAGCGGAAATGACATCAAGGAGCAGTTTGTCATTGAGAAGACAGGATAAAAGATTTTGCCTGATACTGCGTTTGCTTTTAATCTTAATCAAATATTTTTTGTGTAAAGCAATGGCG
>JAFZMV010000101.1 GCA_017553205.1 Selenomonadaceae bacterium
CTTATATGGTGACCTTGGAGGGACTTGAACCCCCGACCCTTTGATTCGTAGTCAAATACTCTAATCCAGCTGAGCTACAGAGTCAATTTTATTTAAAGTTGGTGGATCCACTTGGACTCGAACCAAGGCCCAGCCGGTTATGAGCCGGCTGCTCTGACCAACTGAGCTATGGATCCCCTAGGACCGACCGGTTGCAAACCACTCTTTGTCAGAGAGCTTTTGACGTTGCCAGCGCCATTGCTGGTTTGCATAGCCTCTATCCGGTAGTTATTCACATCCGGCTACATTCACTCAATCTCACAATTCGTGCTATATGTACAGGTCTTACAGTGTACACAAAACTCTTTACCGGCGGTTTACCAACTTGTTGTCAAAAAAATGGAGCGGAAAACGAGGCTCGAACTCGCGACCCCAACCTTGGCAAGGTTGTGCTCTACCACTGAGCTACTTCCGCAAGAACTATTTGGAGCGGAAAACGAGGCTCGAACTCGCGACCCCCACCTTGGCAAGGTGATGCTCTACCACTGAGCTACTTCCGCTTACCTGACTGCGACCTGCGTCAACAATCAACGAGGTGAATTATATTCCGTAATACAATTTTTGTCAAGAAAATTTTTTATCGTTCCTACGGGCGTTTCATAAAAATTTTGGATAAAAATATTACACTCCGAAAAAAATAAGGAGAGAGTAAAAAGTGCAAGAATATTTTTCTGAAATAGAATATCCTCGCCACGAAGGTTATGTAAAATACAAATTGGCAGATGTTTTAACAATAGTGATGTGTGCGGTAATGTGCCGAATGACCGAACTTTGTGAAATAATGGTTTTTGCAGAGAGCAGATCGGAATTTTTGGCAGAGAATTTTTGAATAAAAAAATTCCTGCGTATCAGATTGACGAAATTTTGCGAAATGAATTGAATAAAATTGAAAATCAAACTGCTTTGACGGCATTTCTTTACCAGCAAAATTTTATAAATAAGTTGCAAAACGAAAATCAACAGTTGAAAGAAAAATTACAGAAATAAAAAAGTCCCTTCGACAAAAAAGTCGTTGGAATTTTTTTGATATTCAGCTCTACAAAAAAATTATTTTATTTTCTTGCGGAAATAGTTTTTCCTAAAATCGAATCAAATTCGCATATCTTAAACAGAAAATTATTTTGATCAAAAAATTCAACGAGAGTATTAAAGAACAAAAATCCAAATGCAATGATTGTTATAAAAATTTTTATGTAAAATCACTCCAAAAAAATAAAAGTGATTTTAACAAAAGAAAATATTGTGTCAACAAAAATTTACAAAAAAAAACGGCAATTCACCGGTTTTTATGTTAAAAAAATTTTTTCACAGTTTCAAAATGACGACTGAATAATCAGTGCAATATTTTTGTCAATTTCGTCTTCCCAGTGAATATTATAGGCACGAGCAACAGTTTCTTCACCCCAATTATTTATTTTCACGTCAATATATTCGTTGCCGTCTTTTGAAAGTTTCATGACGGGACAGCCTTCGCAAGGTTCATCAAGATCATGAAATCTTTTGTAACAAGTTTGAGCAGTTGAAACTGTTGTGAGTGTCTGGCGAATTGTAGAATTGAAAAAAATCGGCTCGTAAGAATTTTTATCGACGACGTAAATAAACTCTTGCATGTGATCCAAAATATTTTGAAGGTGGCGGCTGACTCTTTCCGCAATTTTATCAGTTCGTTTATCAAGTAAAATATTTCCGAGCAGTACAGAAAAAATACTTAACTTGGTTAATTCATCTTTTGAAAATTCGCGGAGAATGTGTGTACTTTCAAAACCGACGCTCCCCACAATTTCTCCCGAATGTGAAATTTGACAATGTACAAAAGAACCAACTTTTAATTCTTCAAAAACTTCAGCATCTTCTTTGTATCTTTGCAGAGTATCCGCACAAATTGCCATGACTCCGTAAGGCGTAGGATGAAAAGCGGAATCAATCAAAACATATTTTCTGTCAATAAGGAACTGAAAATTTTTTATATTGGTTTTGTCGGCGAGAGATATTCCGAGAGGACTGACCCACTCATAAGCATTGGAATATTGATTTGAACTGCGGTTAAATCTGTCAATCGACACGCGATCTAAATTAAACTGCTTTCCGAACAATTCCAAACAAACTGAAATTGTCATGTCAGGATTTTGAGTTTCATAAAGCATGTTCAAAATAAATTCAAGCATGTTATCTTCAAAAGCCTTTTGCCGTAAATCTTCAGAATGTGCGGGATCGCGGTTAGAATCAACAGCAACTGCACGTCCGATTAAACTGGAATGATAAATTGTATATTGATTTTTTCCTTTAGACTTTGAATCATAAAGAGCACGGTCGGCATGTTTAAAAAGTTCAAGATAAGAATTTCCATGCTCCGGATAAAGTGCGATACCGATTGAAATTGAAAAGGGCAGACTTACATTATTGCTTTCGTAATTTCTGTCAAGTTTTTTCAGAAGTTCGTCGCATCGTCTTTCCAAAACTTCCAGAGAAGGAACTTCACACATCAAAACAATAAATTCATCGCCGCCGATTCTTCCGACAATATCTTTTTGCCGAAAAACTCCGCGAATCTCATGCCCCATGTCCGCAAGTACTCCGTCGCCGAACAAATGACCGAAAGAATCATTGATGGCTTTAAAACCGTCCGCATCAATAATAATTAAAGCCGGCGGAAGGTCTTTGGGAGAAAGTTTTGTTAAATATTCGTCAATATATTTTTGAGTGGCGTTTTTGTTGTAAAATCCTGTAAGTACATCATGCTCGGCAGAGTGTTGAAGTTCCATTTGCCAAATTTGTTTGACGTTGATATTGCAGATACAACCGAAAGCCATTGAAGGTCCGGTTTCATCGAAATACAAAAGCAGTCTGATTTCTACCCACAAATAGCCGGTCTTTTCTTTTGACAGCAGTCTGATTTTGGAACTGAAAAATTTGTAGTCGTTTTTTGTTTTTTGCTGCCAAAACATTTCGTTGAAAAAATTTTCAAATTTTTCGCGGTCGTCAGAGTGAATTACATCTCCTCTGAAAAAAACTGTTGACGCGGGACAAGCTGTTTGAACTAAATCATATTCGGAATTTTCTACGGAAGAAGTAAACTCTAAACAATCCGTCATAATATTCCACTTGAAATAAATTAAATTTTCTATATCATTAAGCGTGCGATAAATAGTTGCATTAAATTCTGTCGGAATAATAAAATCGGAGCTGCTCATAAAAAAAACTCCCTTCACTTTCTAATTGCTGATATTTTAGCATTGACAAGGGAGTTATACAAATTTTTTATTTTAAAAAAATCTTAATCAAAAAGATGTTTTGCAATATCGTTAATCTGATTGGAGAGGGCACTCAACTCTTCAACAGTTGCGTTGATTTCTTCCATATTGGAACTTTGACCGGAAATGCTGTCATTTATCGCCATAATTCTGTCAATAACTGAATTGACTGTATCTTTCATATCCATCAAGCCCTTAGAAATTTTTTCGCTTGTTTCGCCTGTACTTGTCGCAAGTTTACGAACTTCATCGGCAACAACCGCAAAACCTCTGCCGGCTTCACCTGCACGAGCTGCCTCAATAGACGCATTTAACGACAATAAATTTGTCTGTCCTGCAATGTCTTGAATTATGCTGATAATTTCCAAAGTTTTCCCTACAGTATCTTCAAGATTTTTTGTAGCTCCCGCAATTTCATTTTGTTTTTCGGCGACAATCTGCATGGAACTTGTTGTATCGTTGACAGTCTCAGAAATATTTGAAATGCCTTCAATAAGCATATTTAAACTTCCGCCGAGTTTTTTTTCAAATTGTTCGCGGTTTTGTTTGTGTTCGGTAATATCCAAAATTGAACCGGCTACAACAATCGGAGTTCCGTCACTTTCGCGGACAGTTCTTCCAACAGCATGAAACCAGCGATAACTTCCGTCTTTATGCAAAAGTCTGTATTCCAAATCAAAAGGAGTTCTGCCGGTTTTATCGTTGACATGTCTGGAAAATGCGTCAAGGGCTTTTTGTTTGTCCTCTGCATGAAGTCTGTCGCTCCAAGAATTTAATTTATTCGGAAAATCATTTTCATCTTGAAAGCCTAAAAGTCTACGGAACTGCTGTGACCACCAAAAAACATTTGCAGGATTAGATGCATCTCTGCCGACAACATTCATCGACCAAGAACCTTCCGACAAAGTAGCGTCAATCGCTTCATGTCTTTCCCGTTCAATTTTTAGTTGAAGTTCTTTTTCTTTTGAATCGGTAACATCAATAAAAACTCCGATAAAAACTTCAGGCAGTCCGTTAGATCTTCTTGAAAGTTCACCTGCCGCACGAAACCAACGATATTCTCCGCTTTTTATTTTCAAACGATAATTCACGTCATATTTTTTTCTGTTCGTTTTGTCTGCGATAGTTTCTCCGAAAGAATTTAAGACAAAATCTTTATCTTCAGGGTGAAGTTTGCTTGTCCAAGCGTCCAAAGTATTCGGAAAATCTGAAATGCCGCTGTAACCAATCATGCGGCGAAATTCATCGCTCCAAACAACTTTATTGATATTTCCCTGCGAATCAAAATACATTGTCCACATGCCCGAATGAATTATTTCGTTGATTAAATTTATTTTTTTGTTTGCGTCGTAAACTTCTTTAATTGCCGCGTTGATTCTCAAATTTATAGCGTCGATAAGTAATTTTGAATCGTAGTCAGCAGACTGAACAAGTAAACTTTTTTCAAGATTTTCTCTGTCAGTAGAAAAATTTTTAATTTTTTCAATCAAACCGCTGTTATTGTCAGATGATTTATTTTTTTGCCAAAACATATATTGTGCAACTCCTTAATGCAAATTAAACCAAATAAATATTCAAAGCAAAAATTAAAAATCCTGCAAAACGGCGTTGAACGGCATTGAATAATTTTTTCAAAAAAAAATAGCCCGAAGGCTGAAGAAAAATTTTTTTATTTAAATTGCATTAAATCCGTTTTCCAAGTCTGCAATTATGTCGTCAATGTGTTCTGTTCCGATTGAAAGGCGAATTGTTGAAGGAGTAATTCCGGACGATAACAATTCTTTTTCTGTCATTTGCGAATGAGTTGTTGACGCAGGGTGAATTACCAAAGATTTTACGTCCGCAACATTTGCAAGCAGTGAGAAAATTTTTAAGTTGTCAATAAATTTTTTCGCCGCCTCTGCTCCGCCTTTAATTTCAAAAGTGAAAATCGAAATTCCGCCGTTAGGAAAATATTTTTTATAGAGTTCGTGGTCAGGGTGATTTTCTAATGCAGGGTGATTGACCTTTTCAACTTTCGGATTTTTTGAAAGATATTCTGCAACTTTCAAAGCGTTTTCAACATGGCGTTCAACTCTCAAAGAAAGCGTTTCCGTTCCCTGCAAAAGTAAAAACGCATTAAACGGAGAAATTGCCGCTCCCATATCACGAAGAATTATTGCACGAATATATGTTACAAAAGCCGCCGCTCCCAATGCCTTATAAAAACTTACGCCATGATAACTCGGATTCGGTTCGACTAACCAAGAAAATTTTCCGGATTTTTCCCAGTCAAAATTTCCGCCCTCAACAATAATTCCGCCTAAAGTCGTTCCGTGTCCGCCAATAAATTTTGTCGCACTGTGAACAACAATATCTGCTCCGTATTCAATCGGGCGAACAAGATAAGGCGTTGCAAAAGTATTGTCGATGACGAGCGGAATTTTATTTTTGTGTGCAATGTCAGCAACTTTTTTTATGTCAATTAAATTTGCATTCGGATTGCCGACAGTTTCAATAAAAATAAATTGAGTATTTTCTTGAATCGCGTCTTCAAAAACTTTTTCGCCTTTAGTCGGATCAACAAAAGTTGTTTCAATTCCAAAATCTTTTATCGTGTGTTCAAAAAAATTAAAAGTTCCGCCGTAAATCGTTGTCGCCGCAACAATATGATGTCCTTTGTGTGCCAAAGCCTGCGTAGCATAAGTTATTGCCGCCGCTCCGCTCGCAACTGCCAAACCTGCAGAACCATTTTCCAACGCCGCAATTCTTTTTTCAAAAATTTCTTGCGTGGGATTGGTCAAGCGTCCGTAAATATTTCCGCCTGCTTTCAACGCGAATCTGTCCGCCGCGTCCTGTGAATCGTGAAAAACATAAGAAGTTGTCTGATAAATAGGAACTGAACGTGCATCAGTCGCCGAATCGGGTTTTTCTTGTCCAATGTGCAATTGTTTTGTTTCAAATTTCATTTTAATTCCTCCAAAATTGAAATTGTGCAGATTTTACTAAAGAAAGTCTATTAAGTCAATAGAGTTTATGTAAATAAAACAATCTCGAATCAAGCCGAATTTTTTTATCAGAAAGCGGCGTAAAACCCCTAGCTTTAGCTATAGGGATATAAGCCGCAATATTGACTTTCAATAGTACGTACATATTTTAAAATTCAATCAGAGGTTAGCCTTCCTCTATAAAAAAATAGTGAAAAAACATCAACGGCTCGTACCTTGCAAGTAGTGAAGTCGTTTCGGGTTTGAGGTTGCTCAATAGTTGTACTCACCCAGACCTTAGGGCGGACAATATGTCGACAGTCACGGGTGCTAAAGAAGTACTTTGCAAATAAGAAGAAAAGTAAGCTGAAGCCGAAAGGCAACAGTGTAGAGGTTGCTTGGCACAGCCATTAAGAATA
>JAFZMV010000102.1 GCA_017553205.1 Selenomonadaceae bacterium
AAAAAAATTTTGCTAAACTGCGAGTGGCGAATGTTGCGGTTGGTAGAAAAATCGCTCTGCTGTAAAAAAAGCGTATCAGTGGAAGACTACCACTAAAAAAAAGTGTATTAGCGACCAACGGTCTTTGAGCCGTTTTGAGGACGTACTCCCTCGCAAGGCTGCAGTATTGTATAAGTCCGGCAAAGAAGTACAAAGACAAAAAATAAGCGGAAGACTCGGAAGAGGCAACCGTGTACGGGCTAATTGGCATAGCCTTTGAGAATAAGGGCGGCTTGACCGTCAATCTTTTCAAGAATCCCCCGCATTTATGCGTGGAGAGTGTCAATTCATGTTCGTGTCGATAAAATTTTGAACCTCATGAAAAGCATCGACTGTTTCTTGAAGTTCATAAAAATCCATTACAAAATCGTGTTGCATTTTCGGATAAATTGTCAAAGTACTTTTGACATCACAAGCCGCAGCTTTTTTTGAAAGTTCAATACATTCATCTAAAAAAATTTCATAGCTTCCGACTTGAATCAACATCGGCGGCAAATTTTTTAAATCAGCGTACAAAGGAGAAAGTTTTGGATTTTTCAAGTTTAAACCTTTTGCATATGAAACTTTTCTCATCTCGTTATAAAAAATATCAGAAATTGTATTTCCTAAAACTAAATCATTTTCAACATTATATTTTCTTGACGGCAGTTTATTTTCCATAGTCACATAAGGAGAATGTAAAATTAGACAATTCGGCTGAGGAAGATTTTTTTCTTTTAACTCAAGCGACAATGCCAAAACCAAATTTCCGCCGGCAGAATCTCCAATAAAAATAATTTTTTCGGGCGGAATGCCTTGACGCAAAATTTCTTTATAAATTTTTAACGAATCTTCAAGAGCGGCAGGAAAAATATTTTTTGGTGCAAGTCTGTAATCGAACATAAAAATTTTTTTTGCACGAGCCATTACTGCCTGTTTAATTGCAAAATCTCTGTGAATTTCACGAAGTCCCAAAATATAACCGCCGCCATGAAATTGCAAAACAACTCTGTCAGTTTCTGCCGCAGGATTTTCCAAAACTTCACAGGGCAATCCGTCCAAATTAAATTTTTCATAATTCCAGCCGTCAGGAACTTCAAATTTTATTTTCGGAAATTTATCAAGATTTTTGTGATTAAACGCCGAATAAATTTTTTCGTAAATATAATTTTGTTTTTCGGTATCGGTAAGCTGTAAATAATTTTCCGGAATACTCCAAACTTCCGCCGCAAAAACTGTTGAAAAATTTAAAATCAGTGTTAGTAATAAAAACAGAAAAATTTTTCTCACATAAAACATCTCCTCAAAATTTTTTGTGAATTATAACATAAAAAAATCTCCTACGAAATTTTTCATAGGAGAAATTTTTTTGTTCAACGCGAAGAAAATTTTTTATTCAACGCAGAAAAATTTTTTGCTTGTCAATTTTGTGGCTTATTTCGATAATAAATCGATTGAATTGGCGAAAGATTTTTTATCCCGCGTAAAACCGCATCAGTCTTTGAAATTTTTAACTTTTTCGCGACGTTTTCAATCTCCTGAAACTGCTCTTCCAAATAACTCGGCGAATTAAAATTTGTTTTGGATTCTGATAAAGAAGAAAAAAATTAAGCCCTTCCGATTTATTTCGTCAAGGCTGTTTTTTAATTGATGAAAAAAAAGCTCTCCCAAAAATTCAGTTGGAAGAGTCAATTTTTTTGTCGATGATATTTTTAAAATCTTCTACAGTTTCTGCACGGTTGAAAAAATTTCTGAGTTCTCCGCCGCCCTTCATGCCTTTTGTGTACCAAGCGGCATGACTTCGCATTTCACGAATACCGATATATTCGCCTTTGAGTTCGATAAGTTTTTCAAAATGACGGAGCATAATTTTTTTTCGTTCGGTTGGAGTCGGCAAAAAATTTTTTTCTCCGGTGCGAAAATATTTTAAAAAGTTTCTGATTATAAAAGGATTTCCTTGAGCCGCCCGACCAATCATCACGCCGTCAGCTTTCGTTACAGAAAAAATTTTTTCCAGCGATTCAAAATTTTTAACATCGCCGTTTGCAATGACGGGAATTTTTACGGCGGATTTAACTTTTGCAATTTCTTCCCAATTTGCAGAGCCCGAATAAAATTGTTCGCGTGTCCTTCCATGAACTGCGATAAAATCCACTCCAGAATTTTCCGCGACTTTTGCAATTTCCACAGCGTTTAAATTTTCTTCGTCAAAACCCAAACGAATTTTCACGGAAAACGGCAGAGAAATTTTTTTTCGCATTGCAGATAAAATTTCTCCCGCCAATTTTGGATTTTTCATGAGTGCGGAGCCTTCACCGTTTTTTACAATTTTTGGAGCAGGACAGCCCATGTTAAAATCAATCGCCGCCGCACTTCCAAAATTTTCCACAAATTCCGCCGACTCCGCACAAATTTTTGGATCTGATCCGAAAAGCTGAATTGAAACAGGTTTTTCTTCCGACAAAGTTTCCAACATTGTTAAAGTTTTTTCGTTTCGGAAATGAATTCCTGCCGCACTGACCATTTCGGAAAACATCAGCAAATTTTTTTCTTCAGCAAGTTCGCGGACAATTATTCTGAAAGCCGAATCAGTTACGCCAGCCATCGGTGCCAAAAAAATTGGATTTTTAAAAATTTCTTCTGTCGTCATTTTATTTTACAAAGTGAATTTTATTTTCATCGTAACGATTTTTTTGCGGCTTTTTATTTTTCGGATAACCAAACGGAAAAATTGTAAATGCACGAAGATTTTCAGGAATATTTAAAATTTCTTCAACAGCTTTCATTCTGTCTTCTTCGGGAGCAATTCCGAGCATAACTCCGCCCAATCCGAGTTCCTCACATTCCAGCCAAATATTTTCCGTAGCAATAGCACAATCAATTTCAACTTTTTCCGGGACACGCAAATTTTCTTTTCTGTAGCAAATTACAATGGCGGCGGGAGCATTTGCGGCAGGAGTGGCAAAAGGTGATGCGGTGCTGAGTTTCTGCAAAATTTCTTTGTTGGTGACAACATAAAATTCCCAAGCCTGCTGATTTTTTGCAGTAGGAGATGCAAAAGCCGCCTGCAAAATTTTTTCAATTTTTTCCTGCTCGACTTCCTTTTCCTCAAACTGTCTGACACTTGTACGAGTAAAAATTGCATTCATTTAAATTCGCTCCTTAAAATTATTTTTTTGAATTTCCTAATTTTCATTTGTTGAAGGTTGAATCATATTTTCAAGAGTTTCAAATAAAGTGTCGGGATTTACGGGTTTGCTTAAATGTGCATTTAATCCCGCCTGCAAACTTCTTTGAACATCTTCATCAAAAGCATTTGCCGTCAAAGCGATAATCGGAATGGTTTTTGCGTCAGGACGATTCAAGGCACGAATTGCAACAGTTGCCTCAAGTCCGTTCATTTCCGGCATTCTCATATCCATCAAAATTGCACTGTAATAATTTGGAGAAGATTGTTCAAACATTTCTACAGCAATTTTTCCGTTTTCGGCATGTTCAGGAATCATTTCCCGCATTTGCAAAACCATCATCATAATTTCTGCATTAACGGGCATATCTTCAGCAAGTAAAATTCTTTTTCCAGCCAGTTCAACTTTATTTTTATTTTCGGCTGCAGAACTTTTTTTCTTTTGGAGAGCGTTTTTAAATTCCTCAATCAAATTCCCCGAAAACAGCGGCTTTGATATGAAACTGTCAACACCTGCGATAACTGCTTCTGCAATAATATCGTCCCAGTTATAAGCCGTCAAAATTATTATCGCAGTTTCTTCGCCGATAATTTCGCGGATTTTTCTTGTTACCTCCAAGCCGTCCATTTCAGGCATCTGCCAATCAACAACAATTAAATTATAAGGTTCTCGGCGGGCGTAACGCACTTTGACCATGTTTAAAGCCTCATGCCCCGACTGTGCAATTTCCGCCGCGATTCCCGCTTTTTCCAACACAAGTTTTGCATGATCGCAGGCAACGGGATCATCATCAACAATCAAAACATTCAATTCACTTGTTTTAATTTCCACATCGTCAGATTCTGCGACAATTTCTTTCGCGGAATCGAGCAGAGTAATTGCAACTGTAAAAGTCGTTCCTACATTTTTTTCAGAATCAACTTCAATTTTTCCGTTCATCATGTCAACAATATTTTTTGTAATTGCCATGCCGAGTCCCGAACTGCCATATTTATTGCTGACTGCGTAAGTTTCTTGAGTGAATGGCTCAAACAATTTCGGAAGATAATCTTTGCTGATTCCTATTCCCGTATCCTTCACGACAAATTTTAAAGTTGATTTTCCGTTAAAAGTTGCCGTCCTTTCAACAATAAAATCTATAGTGCCGCCGTCTGGAGTAAATTTAACCGCATTACTTAAAATATTTATTAAAATCTGCCGAAGTTTTCCGCTGTCGCCGATATAATAGTCGTCAACTTCTCCCTTTATGTGACAGTTATAAGTCAAGCCTTTTTCTTGACACTGCCCGCTGAAAATCATGTTTACCTGTTCGATAAGTTTTGAAAATGCAAACTCTTCATTTTTTATGACCATTCGACCGGATTCAATTCGCGACATGTCCAAAATATCGTTAATCAATCCCAACAAATGCTGTGCGGCAGTTCCGATTTTTTTCAAATAGTCGGCAGTTTGTTCAGAGAGATTCGGTTCATGCAGAGCCAAATTATTTAAACCTATAATCGCATTCATCGGAGTTCTGATTTCGTGCGACATGTTCGACAAAAATTGTGTCTTTGCCTTATTCGCTTCTTCAGCCGCTTTAAGTGCGTCACTCAATGCTAAACTTTTTTCCATTGCGTCACGCATTTCGGCATCAATATCACTGAACGCAACACCGATTGCCAATACTTTACCGTCAACGCTGTCAGCAGCTTTTTTAACTCTTGCAATTCTCAGCATTTCATAAGTTTCAACATTATTTCTTTTGACTAAATAACTGTATGAAATAATGAAATTTTTCTCAAGACCTTTACGAATTTCTTCAGGTTTTATAAAATCCAAAAAACCTTGACGATATTCTTCGACAACAAATTTATAAGCGTATTCGCTGAAAGCCTCACGAAAATGAAAATGTTCGTCATCAAGGTAGACATCATCAATTTCCGCGTCCCTGCGATAACAAAGCCCCGTATTATTTTCAAGATTGACATAAAAAACACTTCTGTAATTTGCCGCAAGTGCAGTTATCATGCTGTCCTGTTGACTGCGTTCCTGTTCTCGTGCCAAAAGTTCTTCCTGAAGTGCAAGTTGTTCTTCCAGTTCATTTTGTTTAACTCGGCTTTCAGTTTCGGAAATGCTTTTTTCAAGATTTATTTTTGACGCACGACGGATTTGCCAAATCATTATAGCAAAAGCAAGAGCCAAAACAGCCGCCGTTAAAATTGACTGAATCAAACTTCGTAAAATAATCCCGTCAGAAATTGAACTTATTTGACTGCTGATTACACTTTCACGCACCAAATAAGTAAGCATCCAGTCCGTTCCATGAATCGGAATATATTTCATGGTTCCTCTTATATCGTTATAAGTGAAAGACGCAACACCGGCTTTTTTGGCGGCAAAATCTTCCTTCATTTTTTCAAGCGAATAACCTTCGTCAAATTTTGACTGCTCCATAGCGGGAAAAAGATCGTCCTCGTTTGCTATTCCGCCCAAAACAATATCAGTCAGTGAAATTCCCTGTGAAGTGTAAATATTGCAGAAAGTATTATTATTTTCATTCGATTGCAGTGAAAAGCCGTTCAACATTTTTTTCATATCGATTTCCATGAAACAGACAACCAAATTATTATTTAAAAACGGCAGATGATCCACAGGCATAGCGATAATAACTTTTTTGTTGTTGGTTGTCAGATTTTTTACCGAAATTTTTGGCTCTGTGATAGTTTTGTAATCAAAACCATAAGTTTCAATATCTTTTCTGATTCCGCGAGAAGTATAAATCAATCCGTTATTGTCCACGAAAGCAAATTTTTCCAGCCCGTAAAATTGTTTCATTCTTTTTTGATAAGATTGTAAATTTTCAACACTGCTAAGGTCTTCCTTCGTCAAAAGCCCGAGTGCAATGTCTATGTCGTTTATGTAATCATTCAGAGTATTTGCAATTACCTGCTCACGTCTTCCCGCCAATTCGTCCAGATAAAGCAAACTTACAGTGCGGACAGCCGTTTCGGTATCTTTACCTGCATTTTTTCCCGTTACAAAAGTTCCCAGCACAAGTATAACCGCAACAACAACGCTGCCTATAACAGCCAATCGCGTAAGTTCGTTTTTTTGCTCCTTTTCCATGAAATCACGCTCCGAAAAAAATTTTTCACATTTTACCGCAAAATTTATATTTCGACTACAAATTTATTGCAACTTTAATCATTACGCTCAATATTATAATAACTTCAATCTGTCAATTTTGTCAAAAAATTTTGTTGACGCTTTGTTTTTTATACTATAAAATTACCCCGTTATTCTAATAGGAGGGGTTTGTGTTATTTGCTCAAGAGGTCTTTTATCCACGGTTTTTCTAAAAGTTAGGAGGTTTAAACATGAGTGGAGGAGGCGGCTCAGCGTTTGCTGTAGCTCAACAAATCGGTAAATCTTTGTTCCTGCCGATCGCAGTTCTGCCGTTCGCCGGCGTTCTGCTTGGTATCGGTGCATCATTCTCCAATCCTACAACCATTGCGGCTTACGGTTTGGAAAGCGTACTTCATCCGGGTGGCGGACTCTTTAGTTTCATGCTGATTCTTTCAAATGTCGGCGGTGCCATTTTCGGAAATTTGGCTTTAATTTTTGCATTAGCAGTTGCTCTCGGCATGGCTAAAAAAGAGAAAGGTATTGCAGTTCTCGGTTCAGCAATTTTCTATTTGGTTATGCTCACAACTATCCATGTATTTTTAGGTTTGGATGGTTCAATTCATGCCGACGGTTCTATTGATCCCAGCGTTAAAGACGGTGCTATTACTTCCGTTCTTGGTATTCAAACACTTCAGATGGGTGTTTTCGCAGGTATCGTAACAGGTTTGGCGGCTGCTGAAATTACAAACAGATTCTACAAAACTCAGCTTCCCGCAGCATTTGCATTTTTCGGCGGAACTCGTTTTATCCCTATCGCAAGCATGATTTTTGGTATTGTTGCCGGCGTTATCATGTATTTTGTATGGCCTGTTATTCAGACAGGTATTTTTAAACTCGGTGACATCGTTCAAGCATCAGGCTACTTTGGAACATTCTTCTTCGGTTGCTGTGAACGTGCATTGATTCCTTTCGGCTTGCACCACATTTTCTATTTGCCTTTCTGGCAGACAGGTCTTGGCGGTACAATGGTCATCAACGGACAAACTGTAATGGGGGCTCAGAACATTTTCTTTGCACAGCTTGCAGATCCTAACACAACAGAATTCAGCGTTGATGCTTGCCGTTTCATGATGGGTAAATATCCGTTCATGATGGCTGGTCTTCCTGCTGCCGCATTTGCTATGTATACTTGTGCTCGTCCTGAAAAGAAAAGAGCCGCTGCGTCCTTGTTATTCTCAGTCGGTTTGACATCTTTCTTGACAGGTATTACCGAGCCTATCGAATTTACTTTCCTGTTCCTTGCAAAAGAACTTTTCGGTATTCACGTTATTTACGCGGGTATTTCCTTTGCAATCTGCCATATTTTGGGAATTGCAATGGGTACTACATTCTCCGACGGTTTAATTGACTTTATTCTGTACGGTGTATTGCCCGGCAATGCAAAATCTCACTGGATGTTAATGTTGCCTGTATTTGCAGGTTATGCAGTTCTTTACTTCATTACATTTAAATTCTTCATTATGAAGTGGGATCTTAAGACACCTGGTCGTGAAGATGATGACGAAGAAGTTAAGATGATGTCTAAAGCTGATTATCAGAAAGCTACTGGCGTTGGCGTTGCTGGCGGAAATGCAGCTCTTCCTGCTGACTTCGATCAGAAATCTGCTACCATTTTGAAAGGTATCGGCGGTGTCGATAACGTTACTGAAATTGACTGCTGTGCTACACGTTTACGCTTGACTTTAATTGACGGTTCAAAAGTTGACGAAGGTATTTTGAAATCCACAGGTGCAGGCGGCGTTGTTATTAAAGGCAATGCAATTCAGGTTATCTACGGACCGAGCGTCACTATTGTTAAAGCTAACTTTGAAGAGTTTGTCGAAGCTATTCGCGAAGGCAAAATCGATCGTTCACTTGTTGAAAGTGCTGTCGGTGGCGGATCATCTGCGGCTGCTGAATCTGCAGGACCTAAGATGAAAGACGCTGTACTTGGTGCTCATATGACAGGTAGAATGATGCTTATGAATGAAGTTCCCGACGAAGGTTTCTCAAGCCGTGCTATGGGCGACGGCGTTGCTGTTGAACCGACCGAAGGCAAACTTTATGCTCCTGCAAACGGTACTATCAATTTGATTTTCCCGACTAAGCATGCAGTTGGTATGGTTACCAAAGACGGAACAGAAATTCTTATGCATATCGGTATTGACACAGTTAAACTTAACGGCGAACACTTCACTGTTAAAGTTGAAGAAAATCAGGAAGTCAAACGCGGCGATCTCCTTGTCGAATTTGATATTCCTGCTATCAAGAAAGCCGGCTATCCTGTCACTACTCCGTTGATTATCACAAATTCTGCTTCTTACAAGGCAGTTCGTCCGCTCAAGACAGGCGATGTAAAAGCAGGTACTGATGATCTCGTTGAAGTTCTCGGATAATAAAAAGTAAAATTAATTGAGCAAAATAACATGATCCTGCGTCTATCGAAGGACGCAAAAAAAAGAGCTGTCAAAAAATTGGCGGCTCTTTTTTGATGAATAAAAATGTGCCATAACTAACTGTTTTTAATTGACATTTTATTTTAGCCTTTCTCGGACTAACCAAACTTACCATTATCTACCAAATGATTTAAAGCAAGAGAATATTGGTCTATGTTAAATTATTAACTTTCCTGTAAAAATTTTCCAATAAATGGCGGTAAGCGTCGGCAGTTTTATCGTCTGTTTCAGTTGCACTGTGAGTTAAAAGAATTCTGCCACTGCTGTCAACAAGTTGAAAAGTTCCCGCGACTGTTGCAACATAATCCCAGTAACCGTGATGGTCTACTATTCCATTTTTGTACTTTGTTACTTTTTTGGTATGTTTGTTTCCGTTGCTGTCATACCAATCAGTGCTTTCTACTTCCTCAACAAAATTCGTACTCAAAGTTACATGCGGCTCAACCCAATGACGATCTAAAGAATAGCGGTTTATAGTTCCTTGAACAAAATATCTTGCACTTCCTGTTCCGTAGTAATCAATTTTGGCGGTTGTAAGTTTAAAAGGCAAATTTTTCATCGTAAAATAAACAGACTTCAAAGAATATTCATCATTTCCGACATTATTAGGCAAATTTATTCCCTTAAAACCGATAGTCTTGGATGTGCGAATTTTTTTCTTGTTGTCTTCGAAATTCTTTTTAATTTCCTCAAAATCTTTTCTGTACTCATTAACCAGACTTTTGAAAAGTGCGACTCTGTATTTTTCGGGTGAAAGATTTTTGGAACTGTCAAAAATCCCGGAAATTCCGCCAAAATCATCAGGGTAAGTATGTTCCTCATTTCGATAAGTCATGACTTTTTTGCCGTCTCTGTCATAAATATTATAATCAACTCCGAAATGATAAAGCATTAAATTTGCGGCGGGAATTGTATGAGTTTCTGTCCAAGTTTTTACGTCGTAAGTGCGGTCGCCGTTTGGGCTGTCAGTTTCTTCCGTCCAAGATTTTAACTGAACTTGAACAGTTTTAGCCGGTGAAGTATGCGGCTCCAACCTGTCCATGTATATGTGTGACATTGCGTAACCGTCTGAACCTGTAATTTCTGTAACTTTTTTTGCTCGGTCTTGCTCGGAAGAAAAATTGGCGTAAAGAGCCTGATATTTTGATTTGTCCTCACGAATTTTTTCATTTTCTTTTGAAGGAACACCCAGCGGAATTGTTTTAATTTTCAATTTGCGGACAAAACGTTTGTCAAAATAATCATTTGCCTGATAAATTTCAGATTCTCCGTCCGTATTAAACAAAAACTCGCTGTCCATCCATTTTATTGGATAAATTGCAATTTTTTTAAATTTCGGCAGATACGATTTTGCATCATACCACAGCTCACCATGTGCAAAAGTAATTGTCGGCAGGATTAAAGCAAAAGATAATGTCGCCGCAATTTTTTTCCAGTTCATGAAAAATTTTCCTCCTGTTTACGCCTGCTTTTTAATTTTTTCTACAACCTTATTCATAGCTTTTGTAAAAGCCGCCTGAAAACTTTCAATTTCTACAGGTTTATTTTCAAATCTGAACGCCTTTTTATAACTTTTGTCGTGATTAGGTGCAGAACCTTCTCCCGTTGCTACACAGACAATTTTACCGGTCAAAGCGTCAACAATTCTGACAGATAAATCTATACTGACAATAGAATTTGAATCGCCAAAGGACTCACGGTGCGAAACAGTTATGTTATTTATGTAGCCGTAAATTAAATAATCCAATTTTTTATCGAAAAGTTTAACGACTTCTGAAGTATTTCCCTTGTCCAGTTGGGCTACAGATTTCCGCAACTCTTCTTGAACTTTTTGAAATTCTACTTCAGCATTTCTAGCCATTTTTGAATATTCAGTACTTTCAACGCCAACCAATCCGATATTTCTTAAATCGCTGTTTAAAATAATTTCATGGAATAATTCTTGAGCATGATCTAAAGGATTTTTATCTCCTTCCTCAAATGCGGTGTACTCGTCAATATTAGTGTATTTAACCCTGCTGCCGATATATACAATTCCCATGTTATAAGTTTCAGCCGCTTTTGTGACTTCGGGTATCGAAACAAAAATTATCAAAGCCGACAAAAAAATAATTTTAATTGCCTTTTGATAAAACTTTTGTGCCTTCATTGTAAACGTCCTCCACAATTCTTTGAGAGTGAGCTTTAAACATTGCCAATAATAATTTTGTTGCGTCTATATCGTTTCCGTATTGTCCGAGCAGATTTAAAATTTGGCTGGTTTTGTCAGAAAAATTATAACCTTCATAAACTAAGCCCGTTTTTGTGTCAATCAGATAAAAAAATGAAATTACTCGAATTTGTTTAGGCTTTTCGTCCAATTTTTTCGTCATTTTGAAAATTGAATTTTTAAGAATAATATCAGCGTCCATAAGATTGCAAAAAAGTAAATAATCTGCTCCGTATTCTTGTCCGATAGTTTTCGCGGCGTTAGTTAATTGCGGGCTTATATGATAAGGTTTCCCGATCATTTTTTTTCTTGCTGCCAGTTTGTTATCGTCCCAAAAATATTCCCTTCCAAAAATTTTTTCCGCATAAAAAATCATTTTCACGTTGGCAAGTTCTTTTTGAAATGAAGGACTGTAAGCAATGGCATCCATGTGAATATTTTTCCGTACAGAATCCAAGTTGATAATATCTGAAAAATCTTTTTCAGATGAGATGTCGCCGTTTATCCATGAATCATCAACGACTGTAATTTTTCCTTTTGTTGAAAAATCGCCTAAAACTTCGCCTAAAGCCTCTTTGAATCTGTCAAAAAATTGTGACTGTAATTCATGTTCGCCGTAACCTGAAACTTCTCCGATAAAAATTTTTATGTTTTTGCCGTTCTCCGTATGTTCAAAAGGTTTCGCGTCTGTCGAAGGAAGAAAAAATATTGTCAAAATGAAAATACAAAGTGATATTCTCCGCCATCTCATAAATATTTCCCTCCGCCGACAAATTATTTTCCGCCGCGTAACATGGTAAGCATACCGCGTTTTCCGTTTATTGAATCGTCAGCGGCTTTTCTTAAAGCCTCCAACATATTTTCTTTTGAAACTCCTTCACCGCGTCCCGACAAAAATACTTCGCCTGTTTCTACTCTAATCATGCGGACTGATAAATAAGCTGTATAACGTTCTTCTTTTTTTGCTCTGTAACCGTTGACTGTTCCAATTACAAGATATTCTGCACCGACCATTTTTCCAACTTGATTGATGGTTGAAGGATCAAAAAATATTTTGGACTCTCCATGCTCAAGTTGAATTTCAGCAAATATTTGTTTTAGTTGCGTTCTGTCAACCACATTAAATTTTCCGGTTTGTTCTATATCAATCCCAATATCTTCGCTGATTCTGTCCAAGTCGCCTTCAAGGACTGAACTTTGTCTGGGACTTTGATTTTCAAAAGGAATGACGGCTACTCTCGGTTTTCCTGTGCTTGCCGCCGAACAATTTAACGGCAAAAATAAAAATGTCAGCAAACAAAAAATTCCAAAAACTTTTTTCATAGACATTTTTAAAACCTCCTCGCGTAGTCTACAAAATTTCATTGCATCATTTTTAAAATTTTATTGTAATTTCTCGTTACTTTCACGACGTAATTAAAAGTTTCTGAAAAGTTTGGAATACCTCCAGCACTTACCACAGCACCCGGACCCGCATTATAAGCCGCCACAGCATAAGTCACTCTGTAACTTCCCCAACCTGAAAATTTATCCAGTTGAGTTTTTAAATAACTTACTCCGCCTAAAACATTTCCCATTGGATTATAAGGATCAACGCCGATCATTTTTGCAGTTTCCGGCATAAGTTGCATTAAACCTATCGCACCGACCGGACTGAATGCATTGAAATTAAATCCGCTTTCAGCTTCCATTACTGCACTTATCAAAATGGGATCAACTTTATATTCTTTTGCCGCATAAAAAATTGCGTTTGTTATCCAACGAATTTCTTTAGGATTTTGATTAAATTGGCTTATGTTTTGAAAAATTACGTCGTAAAGTTCAGCGGCCTCAGAATTTTTCGGACTGCAGGAAAAAAATATCATGCAGATAAAAAACAAACTAAAAAATTTTTTTATGTTCATAAATTTTTCGCCTCGATTAAAATTTTTTTGTAATTATTAGCTGAAAATAATTATAAGTCAAGATTTTAAAGATTAAAACTACATTAAAAAAACTCCGATATTTTTAAAATACCGAAGCACTCATCATTTCCTAATTCCCAGAACTTTTTAATAATTTTTATTTCAAAAGAACTGTAACGACCATTGCCGCAATCGCTCCGATAGCCGTGAAAGTCAAGTTTCTGACGTATTTATTTGAACCGTCAATGAGCGTGCGAATTTCTGCCATTTCTGCATGACGCTGATTATCTCTGTCACGCATTTCTTGGCGAAAATTATCCATTTCATGTTTAAAATCGTTCATCGAATTCATAAACGAATTAAATCTCTCGTCATAAATTGCCAATTTAGTTTGAACATCATTGTTAATAACTTCCTGTTCAGTCATTTTAATCACCGCCTTTTAATCGTCAGTGCTTACAAAGTCCTCCAGTTCCTTGATAAATTCTTCATGTTCTTCGCCGACGCAGGAAAAATTTATTCTCCGCATGTTTCTTGAATCTCTAATCCGTTCAATTTCAATTTTCACATAATCATCAGGCAGGGCATCAGGAAATTTTTCAGCCCATTCGATAAAAACAATTCCTTCAGGAAAATCCGTATATTCATAAAATCCAATATCTTCAAGTTCCTCTTCGGTTTTCAGTCTGTACAAATCAAAATGAACAATCGGACAAAATCCCTCGTAAATGTTCATAAGATTAAAAGTCGGGCTGGTGACTTCTCCTTGAACTCCCAAAGTTCTTGCCATGCTCTGAACAAAAAGAGTCTTGCCCGCTCCCAAATCTCCTTCAAGACAAACTACAGTACCTTCACGAATTCTCTGTGCAACTTTTTCTGCTAATTTTACCGTCCCGTATGGGGACTGAGTTATGTGAGTAAACAAAAAATTTTCATCTCCTAAAATTCTAAAAAATATTTTGTCATTATTATAAACAAAAATTTTTATAATTGAAAGGTATTCAGCTTAAACTTTTTCATTGACATTTTTGCCGAAAAGCCCCGAAGGTTTTATCAGCAAAACTAAAATCAAAATTGCAAACGCCGCCGCATCTCTGAAAGTCGAAGAAATAAATCCTGAAACTAAAGCCTCAATTACTCCCAAAATTATTCCGCCGACAACTGCACCCGGCAAAATTCCGATACCGCCCAAAACTGCCGCGACAAATGCTTTTAAGCCGGGCATAATTCCCATAAGCGGATCTATTGTGTTGTAATAAACTCCGACCAAAACTCCTGCCGCCGCCGCTAATGCCGAGCCGATACAAAAAGTCATGGAAATTACTTTGTCAGAGTCAACGCCCATGAGTTGTGCGGTTTCTGTGTCGAAACTTGCTGCCCTCATAGCTTTTCCGAGTTTTGTTTTTTGTACGATGTAAGTTAATAACGCCATCAAAATTATCGTGATTCCGAAAATTAAAACCTGCTGTCCGTTTATGACAAATCCGCCTAAATTGAAAGAAACATTTTCTATGACATTCGGGAAAGTTCGCGGAGTCGGCGTAACAAAATACATGCTTGCATACTCCAAGAAAAATGATACGCCGATTGCAGTTATTAAAATTGAAATTCGCGGAGCATGTCGAAGAGGTTTATAAGCAAGTTTTTCAACCAACATTCCAAGACATGCAGTCACCGCCATTGAAATTAAAAGTGCGGGCAAAATTGAGAGGTTGGCAAAAGTTATTGCAAAAAATCCCAGATATGCACCAACCATGTAAATATCTCCGTGTGCGAAGTTAATCAATTTTATAATTCCGTAAATCATTGTGTAGCCCAGTGCGATGAGTGCATAAATACTTCCCAGACTCACTCCGTTTATAAGCTGTTGAATAAATTGATGAAAAAAATCCATAATCAACTTTCCTCCAATATTTTGAAAACTGTGCGGGAGAAATTTTAACTTTTTCTGCCTGTATTGTCACGCTTTATTTTTTCAAAGATAATTTGTTAATTTTGCTTGCCGCAACTCCTGCACCGAATCCGTTATCAATATTCACGACAGAAACTCCCATCGCACAACTGTTCAGCATTGCAAGAAGTGCCGCCAGCCCTTTAAAAGACGCTCCATAACCTACACTTGTCGGAACAGCTATGACAGGTTTATCAGTCAATCCGCCGACAACACTTGCCAACGCTCCTTCCATTCCCGCAACGACTATTAAAACATTTGCAGACTGAATTTCAGAAATATGTGCAAAAAGTCTGTGAATCCCTGCAACTCCGCAATCATAAACAGTTGAAACAAAATTTCCAAAAAGATATGCTGTCAGTCTTGCCTCTTCAGCAACAGGCAAATCACTTGTCCCTGCCGCAAGAATTAAAATTTTTTTATTCTCATCGCGGAAAATATTTTTGTCGCGGTCAAGGTAAATCATTCTTGAAATTTCATCAAATTTTATTTCGGGAATTTCTTCAGACAAAAATTTATATTTTTCAAAATCTGCACGAGTAGCAATTAAATTTCCCGTGCTTTTTTCGTACAAAGATTTAAAAATTGTGCGGAGTTGTTCTTTCGTTTTTCCTGCCGCGTAAATTACTTCTGGAAAACCTTGCCTAAGTTCTCGAGCATGATCCACTTGAGCAAATCCAAAAGTTTCTACAGAATTTAAGGAAATATTTTTCAGCCGTTCAAAAATTTTTTGTTCTGAAATTTCTCCGCTCTTATATTCCCGCAAAAGTTTCAACAAATTATCTTCCATCATAAAATTTCCCCCTCTCAAAAGTTTGAAATTTTGTCGATAATCTATCACGAAAAATTTTTGTACGCAATAAAAAACTCGACGAATTAACCGCCGAGTCTTTTTTATCTTGACGCTCTTCTGATTAAAACCGCTCCGCAGATTAAGCCGATTATATTAGGTATCCAAACCGCAAAAAACGGCTCAATAACTTCACCGCGTGCCAGTGCATTTGATAAAGTCATTATCGAATAGTAGGCAAAAATTATAATTACGCTCATTGCAAATCCCATTGATGAACTTGTTCTTGTCGGCTGAAGTCCGAGCGGCACTCCGATTAAAGCAAAAATTAAACTTGCCATAGGAACAGTAATTCTTTGATAAAGTTCTGTTTCAAGTTTTGCCGTGTTGACGTATTGAGTTTTCATAATCGCAATTTGTGCTTTAAGTTCCTTCATCGTTAATTCTTCCGGCTTTTTTTGTTCGCGGACAATTTGTCGCGGGCTTGCTTTGACAGGTAAAATTTGTTTGTGGAATCTCATTGTGTGAGTTCTTTCGTCGTCGGAAATATCGTAAATCATTCCTTCATGCATTATCCACTGATTATTTTTCCACTCTGCAAAAGTTGCGTTTTCAACGTGAGTGACTTTTCCCATGTCGTTAAATTCCTGCATAGTAACACCCTGCAAAGTTTCGTCGCCGGCTCTGTATTCTCGTGCATAAACAAGACGCTGAATTTTTTCATTCATAATTTCTTTTACTATGATATGTTCTTGAGATTTCATTTCGGTGTTGCCTTCAATCTCATAATAAAAAACATCATTGCCCGCAGAATTTGCCCAAGGTACAACATGCTCATTAAATAAAATTGCACAGATACTAAACACAAATCCCAAAAAAATTGCAGGTGCGGCAATTCTTCCGAAACTTATTCCGCAGGATTTCATGGCGGTAATTTCGCTGGAACTTGAAAGCCGTCCGAATGTCAAAAGAGTCGCCAAAAGCATGGACATCGGAAAAGTCCACATAATTATTCCCGGCAGTCCGTAAATAAAAATCTTGACGACGGAAGAAAATGAAGCTCCGTAGTCTGTTATATATCGTGCAATTTTAAAAAGCGTCCCTGAACCGATGAACACCGCCGAAAATGCACAGATTCCAAAAATTGCCGAGAAAAAAACTTCCCGCAAAATATATCTATCTAAAATTCTTATCTGCAAAAAATCCTCCCCTTACAACCTGAAATTATCGCCGAGATAGAATTTTTTGGCAATAGGACTTTCGGCAATTTCTTCGGCAGTGCCCTCAAGTAAAATTTTTCCCTCATTCAAAATATATGCACGGTCAACAATATTTAAAGTTTCTCTGACGTTGTGATCCGTTATCAAAATTCCCATTCCGCGTTCACGAAGATATTTTATAATCTCCTGAATATCAGCAACGGCAAGCGGGTCAACACCTGCAAAAGGTTCGTCCAGCAAAATAAACTGCGGTTCAAGTGCAAGACAGCGGGCAATTTCTACGCGACGACGTTCACCGCCTGAAAGTTCCGTTCCTTTTCTGTCGCGGACATGCTGGATATTAAATTCGTTTAGAAGTTCTTCCACTCTCTCTAAAGATTGTGCCTTAGTTCGTTTAGTGGTTTCAAGAATCGCCATAATATTTTCAGTGACTGTCAACTTTCTGAAAATAGATGCCTCTTGTGTAAGATAACTTATCCCAAGTTGAGCCCGTTTATAAATCGGAAGATGAGAAATATTTACGTCAGAAATAAAAACTTCTCCCGAATCAGGTCTTTCCAATCCGACAATCATATAAAATGAAGTAGTTTTTCCTGCTCCGTTCGGTCCGAGCAGTCCGACAATTTCGCCTTTCTCAACTCTCAAAGAAACATCATTGACGACTACACGTTTTTTAAATGACTTTACTAATCTTCTTGCTTCAATATGCACTGCGATCAATTAGAAATTAAGAATTAAGAATGAAAAATTAGGAATAAAAAAAACTTTCTTTAACTCCTAATTCCTGCGTCCTAACTCCTAATTCCCCACTCCTCCTTTCACATTGTTAAAACGGTTTATCAGAAGTCTGCGTTTCAGAATTTTTTTGCTCTTCAGGTTTAACTTTAATTTTTTTGTCGTCAGCAAGATAAACTGTCAAACGATTTCCGCGAATAGTATTATTTTCTTGAATCGCCCAAGCATTTCCAGTTAAAATTGCTTTTCCCTGATCTTTTCCAAAATAATCAACTCTGTCTCCGCCCGCCTCCATTTGTCTTGGAGGGCTTATCGCGTGAGCATTTCCAGTGCCTATATAATGTTCTTCATCAAGCCAGCCTTCCATGTGATCTGCCGTAAAAGTTCCGTCCCCGCTTGTAACAATTCCGCCTGTAGGAATGACAACATGTTTTTTGTCGTCGGGATAAAAGTCAACATGTTCTCCTTTAAAAGTTCTTGTATCTCCGTTGGGATATTTTTCATTCGGTAAAATAGTTTGAGTGCCTATAACATTTCCGTCAGCCTGCATGTGTCCCTGTCCGTTATTTCTCAAACTGTTGCAGGTAATTTTTAAATCATCTCGAGTTACGATAACATTTTCGACGAGATATGACTCCATAGTTTTAACATTATACATGGCTTTTGCTCCGGTTGCTTTACCCGTTCCATGTTTAAGTAAAACATTTCCCGTTGCCGTAATAACTCCGCTGTTCATGTCGTAAGTAACTTCATCAGCATTTAGCGAAGAAGGAATTTTATTTTTTTCAGTAGATGCGGAAACATTTCCTTTTGCCGTTGCAACTCCCGTGTCCATGTTATACTCAACTTCATCTGCAAGAAGTTCGGAAGGTTTTTCATCTTGATTTTCTTCGGCGGCGGCAATCGAAGTTAAAATAAAAGCCGTCGAAAGTACCGCCAAAAATTTTTTACATCTATCCATAATTTTTAAAATCACTCCTTATTTTGTTCCGCTGAATTTGCAGAATTATTTTTTTCGTTCTCTGAATTTTGGGCGGCGGCTTTTTTCTCTTCAAGTTCTTTTGCGTAGTCGTCATCTTTAACGCCCTTCAAAATTCTTACCCTGCCTTTCATGACAAAATGTCTGAATCCGTCGTTGCTTGTTGCAAAATCTCCGAAAGCCCTCATATCTTCCCGAAAAATTTTTACATCTTCTGTTGCGGTGATAGTTTCATCTTCACTTTTCCAGTCAAGATTTTTACTCGTCAATTTTGCTCCGTCGCCGTCGATAACAGTGACATCACCTTCAACATGAACATCTTTTGTCTGCTGATTATAAACTCCACTGTTTCCAGTCATTGATAAAACTTTTCCGTCTTCCTGATAAAATTTTCCTTCGACTTTTTCAAATTCTGCCATTTGAGTAACGGAATCCATTTTTATTTTATCCGCAGAAATTTCCCAGACTTTCACGCCGTTTTTTTCTTCGGTGATAGTATTTTTGTCATATTCCATAACGGTCGGCGGCTCAATTTTTTCTTGAGGCGGTGGAGCTTTTGGAGTCGTGCGAATGACCCAAGTCACAAGACAGACGAACAAAATTACTCCGATACCGATTAAAATTTTAATTTTTTTGTCCATAGACTCTCCTAAATTTTAGTTTCTATAGGTTGGCAATAAGCTGTAAAAAAAATCTTCTACAGATTCCGGAAACTAACTGCTAAAAACTACTAATTTTTTGATTCCTCGCTGAATCCTTTGGCAACTTTGAAAACTTCATCTTTTGCCGACAAAAATACATCGACAAGTTTTGGATCGAAATGAGTTCCGCTTTCTTCCGTAATAATTTTAATTGCTTTATCAAGCGGAAAACCTTCTTTATAACTTCTCTTTGAAACCAAAGCATCAAATACATCGGCAATCGCCATAATTCTTGCGGAAAGCGGAATATCTTCTCCTGCAAGTCCCGAAGGATAACCTCTGCCGTCCCAACGTTCATGATGATAAGTCGCAAGATTTACCGCCTCATAAAGATAATGAGATTCAGGAACCATTTCAAGTATAGAACTCAAAATTTTTCCGCCGGCTGTGGTGTGTCCCTTCATGATATTAAATTCTTCTTCGGTAAGTTTTCCGGGTTTGTTCAAAATTGAATCAGGTACGGCAATTTTTCCAATGTCATGGAGCGGAGCAGAATTATGAACATTTTCCGCAAAAGTCTCAGACAGCTGATCTGCATAAACTCCCTGCCGTTTCATTTCGTCCAAAATAATTTTTACATAAGCCGCAGTTTTTTTGATATGTTGTCCGGTATTTTCGTCGCGGCTTTCAACCAAATCAGCAAGAGTAATTATCAAAGCGTTCTGCATTTTGGAAATAGTTTCGGTTTTATTTTTTACGTCCTTAGTATATTCAACGCTGTCTTCAGTCATTTTTACGAAGGAGTGATACAAATTTTCTATTTCGTCGCCCGTATGAATATTTAATTTTTCAATCCGTTCAAGATTTTTTTCCATAGACTCTTCGCTATTAAATGCAAAAAGTTCTGCGGAATGTGCCATTTGATTTATCGGAGATATTAAAGTACTTTTGAGAAGTTGATAGTCAATCAATACAATTACGGCAAGAATGAATGCGAAAATCATTGCAAGCTGAATTAAATACTCTTCAGACTGTTCGCGGAGTTCTTCCATAGAAACATCAACCGCCGCATAACATTGACAAACACCTTTGCTGTCCCTTACAGGAACATAAACGGTCAAAAGCCAGCCATAAGTATCGTCTGTAATAATCGGCGGAATTTCTTTTCCTGCAAGTAATTGAGAAACATACGGTTTAAAAGATTTGTCAAACTCTTGAAGTGTACCCGGTTCCTTTCCGGCAACTTCAGGCGTATCCAAATCAAAAACGACATGGCAGCCGTCTTCTAAAATTTTATACGCGTAAACAAATTTGACATTCGTAGAACTCTCGCGAATTTTATACAATTTTATTTTTGTTTCAAGATAACCTTTTGCATTTGTTCCCTGCCACAAATAATCTTCAACGCGGTCAGGATTTATACATGAGGCAACAAGTCTGGCAACTCCCAGTGCCAAATTTTTATGCTGTTCTATCGAATTATTCAGATAGACTTTATAACTTATTGTCGCCGCTGCAATTCCGAATAGAAAAAAGGCGATTGTAATCGTGAGCAAAACCTTAGATCGGATTGATAAATTTTTCATGTTCTATAATCAGTCCCTCGTCAAATTTTCAAACTGTATGATGTTTATTTTCTTTTTTCATTTCAACGGGAGTGTTCCAGCGTTTTTGAAACCAGAGCCATTGAGTAGGATTTTCTCTTATAACATTTTCCAAAATTTTTGTCATCTTTTCCGTAAATCTGAATAAGTCCTCGTCGGTGTTGCCTGTATCCTCAAAATGCATTACGGGGAGAATTTTTACCAAATGCCTTCCGTCAGGCTGTCTTATGATAAATGCGGGAAGTACTGGAGAATGAAATTTTTTTGCGAAAACTGCGGGACCCATAGGAGTTGAGGCAGTTTTTCCGAGAAATTCTATAAACGCTCCGCCCGGTCCGCCGTCCTGATCTGCAAGAAAACCTAAAATTTTTCCTTTCTTTAATGCACGACCTGCCGCCAAAAGTTCACTTGTTCCGCGATTAAAAATTTCTACATGAATTGTTGCTCTTAAATCGTCCAACACTCTTGAGTATTCTTGATTCGGCTGAAGTTTTGCAATGGCAGTTACGGGCAGTCCGTTCAAAGTAAAAGCCGCACTCAACCATTCCCATGTGCCTATATGACCGGTTAAAACAACAACTCCATGACCTTCTGCCAGTGCGTCAGTCATTCTTTCAAGATGATCTATTTTTATGTACTCGGAAAAATTTTTTTCGTTCAAATTCGGCATATAAAAAATATCCAGCACATTTCTTGCAAGATTTACAAATGATTCCCGAACCAATTTTCTTGCCTCATCTTCAGAAACATTTAAAGCCGGCATCATTTGAACCACTGCACGTTCACGCTGTTTTTTTATGAAAATATAATACAAATTTCCAAGTACACGCCCTAGAAATAATAAAAAGCTGTAAGGAAGTAACCTTACAAGTCTGCTGAAAATCATCAGCGAATTATATAACATTCCGATACCCCGCAAATAATTTGAAATTTGGAATGAGGAATTAGGAATTTAATTCCTCTATTCGCACTCTTTATTTTAAATGGAAGAAAATATTATTGTCCGATATTTGCCAAATTGTCTGCTGAATCTTCAACAGTCGTATAATGTTTTATAAGTTCAGACCATTTTCCTTGAACTTTCAAAATAAATTCTACAACTTCACGAGCCGC
>JAFZMV010000103.1 GCA_017553205.1 Selenomonadaceae bacterium
GCCGTTGATGTTTTTTCACTATTTTTTTATAGAGGAAGGCTAACCTCTGATTGAATTTTAAAATATGTACTATTGAAAGTCAATATTGCGGCTTATATCCCCATAGCTAAAGCTAGGGGTTTTACGCCGCTTTCTGATAAAAATTCTGAAATTCAATTTAAATTTAAATTTTCATGAAAAAAATTTTTCTTGCAGGATTTTTTTTTTTGCGGTTGAAAAAATCTGCTGTTTAAAATTTTTTAAGGAGATGATTTTGAATTGGCTGTTGATAGAAATCTATTTTTGTATGATTTGGCTGTCGTTGCAATAATGAAAAATGAAGGGTCTTACGCAAAAGAATGGCTGGATTATCATTTACTTGCGGGAGTAAATCACTTTTATATTTACGACAATGAAAGCCCCGACAATTTGAAAGAAGTTTTACAACCTTACATTGAAAAAAATATTGTAACTTATATTTTTTATCCCGGTAAAGCTCGGCAGTATGAAGCCTACAACGATGCGGCGAAAAATTTCAGATTTTCCTGCAGATACATGGCTTTTATCGACGCGGACGAATTTATTTTTCCGCAAAAAAATCAAAGTATTGTCGAAGTCCTCGACGAAGTTTTGTCAGACAAACCGAACGCCGGAGGACTAGGAATAAATAATTTTTATTTTGGCTCGAATTATCAAGAAAAAGCTGATTTAACCAGAGGAGTTTTGGAAAGATTTACTCGCAGAAATTCTGTTGAAGATACACCCCTTTTAAATGATGTTCATGTCGGTGTTGCTCAAATAAAAACCATTACAATTCCCAGAAAAATTGATTATTTTTACAATCCGCATTTTGCACACTATTACGAAAATTTCACGGCGATAAATTCAAACGGAGTTCCTATTGCAACTTACTCAAGTTATCCGCCGACCGTCGAAAAAATTGTGATGAATCATTATCGCGACAAATCTCATGAAGAATATTTCAAAAATAAAGTTCAACGCGGAACGGCTGACGCGGTTTTCAATATTTACAAGGAAGACGGTTATTCTCATGACACATCGGCAAATGAAGTTTTTGATGACAGCATTTTAAAATATCGTGACGAACGAAAAATTTTTTACGGAGTGAATGAAGAAAATTTTCTGGGATTTTTTGCGGAGAAAAACAAGATAAACAACGATAAACTTTTTAATGTACTTATGCAGAATTTATCGCCGCTTTTTGCCAAAAATATTCCAAGAGAATTTCTTTTGGGAAAAATGGAAACTTTTTTGACATGTCGGGCGGCAAGTGTTTATCTTCGCGAAAATATCATGAATGAAAACGCAGGAAATTTTTTTGAGGAAATGTCATTGCAAGCGATTTATTTTACGATGACCACGGAAGTTTCTTTGCCTGATATCAGATTGCTGATAGACGAATTGCCGAAAATTTTAAAACTCAAATATCCTGTCGTAAAAGATATTCGCAAAGGTCTTGAACAAATCATTCCGCAAATTTTAAATATGTATCGAGTTTATGATCCGATGGCTTGGAAAAAATTTGTGAACTTAAAATATTTGCTGGAAATGTTACAAATTTTTGACGAGGACGAAAAAAAATAAATTTTGCAGACTGAATTTCCTGTGAGAAAAAAGTTTTCTTGCAGGATTTTTTTTTTGCGGTTGAAAAAATCTGTCATTTAAAATTTTTTAAGGAGTTGATTTTGAAGAAAAATGTCCATTCCGGAGAATTGCCACATACAGAAAAGCAACTTGAAATTAAAACCCAAGATTTTATGAATCGCATTTCAAATCCGTCAGATAAAATTTCAAATTTGTTTTTGCACGAAAAATTGTTTTTCGTGGATTTCTGTTTTGTTGCCTAATTTTTGCTTTTTTTGTCGTCGGAGTAGTAAATAAAAAATCTCTTCGACAAAAAAAGTCATTGGGATTTTTTGTTTGCAGTGAAAAATTTTTGTGATAAAATGTATTTGGTGATGATCTTGAATATTTGCAAGTTCTTTAGTTCATATTATTTAAGAATCAGAAATTCTAAAAAGTCAAAAATTTAATTACGCATTAAAGCGGGGGAGAATTTTTCATGACTCAGTTTGATAAAAGAAATATCAGCATGATGATGGATTTTTACGAAATGACTATGGCAAACGGTTATTTTGTAAACGGCGGAGAAAATACAAAAGTTGCCTTTGATGTTTTTTATCGTAGAAATCCTGACGGCGGAGGTTTTGCAATTTTTGCAGGGCTTGAACAAATTATTGAGTACGTCGAGAACATGCAGTTCAGCAAAGATGACGTTGAATATTTTCGTTCGCAAAATCTTTTCAGCGAAAAATTTTTAAATTACTTGGAAAATTTTCATTTTCACGGAGATATTTACGCTTTCCCCGAAGGCACTGTCATGTACCCTAACGAACCTGTTATGACTGTCATAGCTGATTTAATTGACGCTCAACTTGTAGAAACGGCAATTCTTGCTCAAGTAAATCATCAGTCTTTGATAGCTACAAAAGCCCGCAGAATTGTCAGATCTGCTGAAGGAAGATTTGTTTCAGATTTTGGAGCAAGACGAGCTCACAATATTGACGCGGCAACTTACGGAGCAAGAGCGGCTTTTATAGGCGGAGTAAACGGAACGGCAACAGTTTCAGCGGGAAAAATGTTCGGTATTCCGATTAACGGAACGATGGCTCACAGCTGGGTTATGTATTTTGAGGACGAATTTGAAGCGTTTAAAAAATATGCTGAAGTTTATCCGCAGTCCACAACTTTATTGGTTGATACTTATGATGTCATTCACAGCGGAATACCTAACGCAATCAGAGTTGCAAAAGAAATTTTGGAACCAATGGGACAGCGTTTAAAAGGTGTCAGAATTGACTCAGGCGACTTGGCTTATCTTTCAAAAAAAATCAGAAAAATTTTAGATGATGCAGGTTTAAGCGACTGCAAAATTGTTGCGTCAAACAGTCTGGACGAATTTACAATCAGTTCACTTTTGAAACAGGACGCAAAAATTGACAGTTTCGGAGTCGGCGAAAGACTTATTACTGCAAAATCGGAACCGGTTTTTGGTGCGGTTTATAAACTTGCGGCAGTCGAGGAAAATAAAATTTTTGTTCCGAGAATTAAAGTCAGTGAAAATATCGAAAAAATTACAAATCCCGGCTTGAAACAAGTTTACAGAATTTACAACGAAAACGGTCAAGCAGTTGCAGATATGATTGCAATAATTGACGAAGAAATTGACTTGTCGAAACCGTTCAGATATGTTGATCCGATTAAATCATGGAAACAAAGAACTTTTTCAAACTGCACGGCGAAAAAACTTTTGAAACTTTATGTAAAAGACGGAAAACGCGTTGAAAATCTGCCGACGCTTCATGAAATTCGCGATTATGTCAATAATCAACTTTCAAATGAAATTTGGCAAGAAGAACAGCGTTTTGAAAATCCTCACCATCATTATTTGGATATGACTCCGAATTATTACGAAATGAAAATGAATTTGCTTTATAAAATGCGTACGAAAACCAGCGACTAAAAAAATTTTTTAATATCTTTTTCCTGCAAATAACGGCAGGAATTTTTTTTTGTGACGCGAATTTTTTTCCAACTAAAAAAAATATTTTTTTGAAGGGAGTTATTATGGGTAACAAAGATATTAAAGAATCTGTAGGCGACGAAATTAAAGACTGGGTTATTTCTATTGCGGCGGCGATTGTACTGGCTTTATTTATTCGCACTTTTATTGTTGAACTTTATATCGTTGACGGGCCTTCAATGCGTCCGACTCTTCAGCATGATGAAAGACTTGTCGTCAACAAATTTATTTATTACTGGCGGAAACCTGAAAAAGGCGAAATAATTATTTTCCGTTATCCGAGAGATCCGAGCAGAGATTTTATTAAACGTGTAATTGCAGTGGGCGGAGATACAATCGAAATTAAAGAAGGTCATGTTTATGTAAATGACCAAATTTTGCATGAAGATTATATTTTGGAGAAAACCCGCACAGACTATCCGAAAACTACTGTGCCTGAAGGAACTCTTTTTGTTTGCGGAGATAATCGCGGAAATTCTTCCGACTCAAGATTTCCCGATGTAGGTTTTCTGCCTCTTGAAAATGTCAAAGGAAAAGCTGTTTTAGTTTTTTATCCGATGGAGGAATTTAAATCTTTGTAATTTTGATCGGCAGGTGAGCAAATTGAATTTATTTGGAAAAAGCATTATCGGACTTGAAAATTTTTCGTCTGATGAAATTCGGCTCGTTTTGGATACCGCGAAGGAAATGAAAAAAATTATTCGCAGCGGTGAAAAAAAAGTTTCAAATCTTCGCGGCAAGGCGATAATAAATTTATTTTTGGAAAATTCTACAAGAACGCGGACTTCTTTTGAACTGGCGGGAAAATATTTGGGGGCTGATGTCGTTTCAATAAATGCTTCGACAAGTTCAATGACAAAGGGAGAAAGTTTACGCGACACTTTGCGGACGGTTGAGGCGATGGGAGTTGACGCGGTTGTTATGCGTCACAAGGCTGAAGGCTCTGCGGAATATGCGACAAAATGTATCAAGCCTATAATTATAAATGCAGGTGACGGAGCTCATGCTCACCCTTCGCAGGCTCTTTTGGACTTGTTGACGATTGAAGAATCCAAAAATCGTTTGGAAGGTTTAAAGGTTGCGATTGTCGGAGATATTTTACACAGTCGAGTTGCCCGCTCTGATATTTTCGGAATGACAAAAATGGGCATGGAAGTTCATTTGGCAGGTCCGAAAACTTTGTTGCCGAGATTTTTTAATTTTGACGGCGTAACGATTCATGAAAATGTTGAGGACGCTATAAAAAATGCTGACGTAATAAATGTTTTGCGTTTACAGCTTGAAAGAATGCAGGCGGGACTTTTTCCGAGTGCGAGAGAGTATGCGAGAATTTTCGGGATAAATAAAAATCGTTTGAGTTTGGCAAAAGATGACGTTTTAATTTTGCACCCGGGTCCGCAAAATAAAGGCTTGGAAATTTCCGACGAAGTGACTTATTGCGAAAAATCTGCTATACATTCTCAAGTTGAAAACGGCGTGGCAGTTCGCATGGCACTTTTAGATTTAACGTTATTAGGGGTTAGGGATTAGTCATTAGGGGTTAGTCGTTAGAGGTAGAATTTTTTTCTAGCCCCTAATTCCTAGCCCCTATTCCCTATTCAGAAATGAGGAATTAAAAATGAGTTCACTTTTGATTCGCGGCGGTCGTGTGATTGATCCTGCAAATAATTTTGATAAAATTGCTGACATTTTAATTGAGGACGGAAAAATTTCTGCAGTTGATTCCGATATAAATTTTTCTGCAGATGAAATTTTTGACGCGGCGGGAAAAATTGTTACGCCCGGTTTTATTGATATGCACGTTCATTTTCGTGAACCGGGACAAGAGGCTAAAGAAGATTTTGAAAGCGGATCTAAGGCGGCACTTGCCGGAGGATATACGACGGTTGCAACTATGCCGAACACTTCGCCGGTCGTTGATAATTCTGCTCTGGTTCGTTCAATGATTAAACGTGCGGAAGATGTCGGACTGATAAATATAAAAATTATCGGTGCTTTGACAAAAAATCAACAGGGACAAGAACTTGCAGAACTTTTTGACATGATTGATGCGGGAGCAGTTGCATTTTCAGATGACGGACATTTTGACAGCAACGCAAAAATTTTCATGAATGCTTTGGATTATCTTCAATCGACCGACAAAATTATTATTTGTCATGAAGAAGAAACTTCACTCGTCAAAGAAGGCGTTATGAATGAAGGAAAAAAATCTGCTTTGCTCGGTTTAAAAGGTCGTCCGACTGTTGCAGAAGATATTGCAGTTGCCCGTGATGCACTTTTGGCAGAATATACCGGCGGAAAAGTTCATATCGCTCATATAAGTTCCGCTCGTTCCGTTGAAATTGTTCGCGACGCAAAAAAACGCGGAGTAAAAATTTCTGCAGAAGTTACTCCGCAACATTTAACTATGACAGAAGATTTTGTTAATCCCGTCGATTCTTCAACAAAAATAAATCCTCCGCTCCGTACTCAAAAAGATTGCGAAGAATGTTTGAAAGGTTTACTCGACGGAACTATTGATTGTATTGTAACGGATCATTCTCCACACGCTCCCGAAGAAAAAGATCGCGAATATATTTTTGCTCCGTCAGGTTTTCCCGGTCTTGAAACTTCTCTCGGAATTTTGCTGACAGATTTGTATCACAAAAATAAAATTGATTTGAAAACTTTAATTTCAAAAATGACTTATGAACCCGCAAAACTTTTTAATCTCGACGCAGGAAATTTATCAGTCGGAAAATCTGCTGACATTGCAATTATCGACACGGAAAAAGAATGGATTGTTGACGCAGAAAATTTTTTTACTCGCGGAAGTCATTCGCCTTTCGTCGGAAGAAATTTAAAAGGTCGTGCAGTCGCCACAATTTCTCGCGGAAAATTACATTTGTTCTAAAAAATTTTTGTAAATTAAAATTCTATTCCCTGCTGTGCTTTTATTCCTTTTTGAAAAGGATGTTTGATAAGTTTCATTTCGGTTACAAGGTCGGCAATTTCAATAATTTCAGAAAGTGCATCTCGTCCCGTCAAAAGTAAATGCAAATTTGGCGGGCGTTTTTTTATTAGCGAAAAAATTTCTTCTTCTGTTATCAATCCGAATTTCACCGCATAATTTATTTCATCTAAAATTATTAAATCCCATTCGCCTGACAAAATTTCTTTTTCAGCAAAGTTTAAAGTTTCTTGAGCAAATTTTTTGTGTTCGGAAAAATCTCCTTTGCTCGTGAATCCGATTCCGCACTGTTTAATTTTAATTTTTCCTTGAAAATCAGGAATTTTTTCCAAAATTTTTATCGCGTCAAGTTCACCGTAATTTTGCCCGCCTTTTATGAATTGCAAAATTAAAATTTTTAATCCCGCACCAAATGCACGAAGAGCCAAACCAAGTGCGGCTGTAGTTTTTCCTTTGCCTTCGCCTGTGTGAACCATTAAAAGACCTTTCAAAAATTTTCCCTCCAATGCCGAGAAATTTCCCACTTATCTATACTCTTTTTGCTTTCGATATTTTCTTTTACCAACAACCTTTAAAATACTTTTTATCCTTTGAACAACTGCACCCAAAAATGTTCGTAATCCGAATCATAATCGTAGACGTAACCCGCACCCAAGAATTTATAATTTGGATTTAAAATATTTTCTCTGTGACCGGGCGAATCCATCCAACTTTTCATAACTTCTTCGGCAGACCTTTGACCAGCCGCAATATTTTCTCCCGCACACATATAATCACTTTTCAAAGCCGTTACAAATCGTGAGCCGTTAGGACGTGTATGAGAAAATTTTTTTGTAATTTCCTTTGCTCGAATGTCAGCAGCCCGCATTAAATCCTCAGAAAGTCTTAAAGGTTTCAAGCCGTAATTTTCTCTTTCAATGTTCACCAGTTCCAAAATTTCCTGTGCGAAATCGCTCGACACTTCCGCAGAAGTTTTTGCACAAGAAAAATTTATCAGTACAAAAAATAAAACTGCCGTTAAGGCAGAAAAAAATTTTTCAGTCATAATTATTAATTCACCTACAAAATTTCAGAAATTAATTTACGTTCGTTCTGCATTGATAAAACAATTTCGTCAAGAATTTCCGCAAATTTTTTCATAGCACCTTCAGAATATCTTGACGCATCATAATCAAGACGAAGATAATAGATTTTTTCTTCGCTGGAACTGATTTCAATATCCAAAGAATTTTCAGCGGCAGAATATTTATTTTCAGGAAGTCCGACAACTTCAACCGAAAGAGAACTGTATGGAGTTGAACCGCTGTTCGGACCGTAAGCACCAAGAGATTGTTTTTGAAAAATAAAAGTTGCACAATCATCTTGAAGTCCTTCGCCGTAAACAGTGGACAAACTTTTTCTGTGTTTCATTCCTACATTCATTTTTTCTTCCAAATCGTCCAACAATCTTCCAATAGTCAAACGATTGTCAGAAAAATCCCAACTTATAGGATATTGTTCAAGCATAATCCCGATTAGTCTGCGTTCTCTTGCGTTCATTCTTCCGTTGTGAATCCAGCTCATAATAGAATTTTTTGTATTCGCAGATTTTGCCAAAGCCAACATTGATGCCGCCAAGAAAAAAATATTTTCCTTTCGGATTCCGCCGGAAAAATAATCAGCAGAAATATTTTTTAAAGTAACGTATAAATCTTTCGATTTCCATGAAGAACTTTCTTCTAAATCAGCGGGCGGAAGATGTTTTGTTTCATCAAAATCTTTCAGCATTTCACGCCAATATTGATTTCCCGCAGCCAACTCTTCAGGCGAAACTCTAAATTCTTCCAAAATATACTCCGAATATTTCAAAGCCTCGCGATTGATTTTCTTGCCTTTATAACGCTGTTCAACTTCTCTTTGGAACAACGTTACAATAGACATTCCGTCCATAATTGCATGATAAAAATCTAAATAGCCGAATTTGCCCGAAGGAGTTTCAAATAACCTTATTCTGTACAGCGGGTTATTTATCAGCCTGTAAGGTTTCATTAAATCTTTTTTCGCCGTTTCAAATTCTTCATCAGAAATTTTTTCGACTGTTACGGGAAAAATTTCTCCGTCAAACCGCTGACAAAGATCGCTGGTGCCTTCATGAAAAACTAATCTGCAGCGAAAAATATCATGAGCCGCAACAGTTTCATTTATCGCCTTTGCAAGTCTTTCTAAATCTGTGTCCTCTTTGTATTTGTAAAGCACGCCGATATTCATCATAGTAGATTTTGCTTTGTTGAAATGAGTATCAATTAACCAATGTTGAATCGGACGAAGAGGATAAAAACCGCTCGTTTGCAGAGCATAATTTATAATTCGCGTTGTGTAACTTATTTCTAAATTTTCCATGCTCAAGACTTCCTTTCACTTTTCCATTTCTGCAGACGGTTTTTAAGTTCTTCCTTAAATTCTTCGCCGCCTGTTTGAAATTTTACTTCAACACAAATTACAAAAATAGGAATACTCCAATCTTTTTGTGCTACTTCGCCGGGAATTTTTACAGCGTCCTTTTCAGTGATAACTATTGCCTCCGCGTCTAGTGCGTCAGCCTGCTGTAAAACGTCCTGCATTTCAGTCATTGTATATTCATGATGATCTGGATAACGCAAACTTTCAATGACTTCCGCCCCCAAATCCCGCAAAGTTCTTTCAAATGATGCAGGATTTCCGATAGCAGAAACTGCCATGACTTTTTTGCCTGAAATTTTTTCCGTGCTGATTCCGTCTTGTGATAAATCTTTGAACCAGTCTGCAATGGGAATAAAGCAACGCGGTTGATGAATACTTTCAACAATTTGAGCGTCTTTGTTGTATTTGTGGACAGTACCGCGAATATATTCACCTGCTCCCGCCTCCGCCTGATCTATTTTAGTTATCAAACAGACATCAGCCCGACTGATATGCGACATAGATTCTCTTAAAGTTCCACGCGGTAAAATATGACCGTTGCCGAAAACATTCACCGCATCAACAAGTAAAATATCCATATCGCGAGTAAGTTGCCAATGTTGATAGCCGTCGTCCAAAATTGCAACTTCCGCACCGAAATTATCAATGGCATATTTTCCTGTAACTGCTCTTTCTGCTCCGATTAAAACAGGAATATTAGGCAAATGTTTAGCAAGCATGAAAGCCTCGTCACCTGCCTCAGCCGCGTCCATGTGAAGTTCTTTACCGTCTGAAACTATTCCGACTTCTCCATGCCATTTTGCACGATAACCGCGATTTAAAATGACAACTTTATATCCCATTTCCAAAATATCGCGGGCAAGTCTTTGAGCGGTTGGAGTTTTTCCCGTGCCGCCGACTGTAATATTTCCCAAACTGATAACATAACAGTCAAGAGATTCTTTTCCCGAAATTCCCAACTTATAGCCGAGCAGTTTAATATTTACAAGCTGTTCATAAATCAGAGAGAACAAATACAAAATTCCCATGAACAAATTCATAAAAATTCCGTGAACTTCTTTGCTGTGAACAACATCTATAAAATAAGTTTTGAGGTTTTCAACTTTTTGAGTGGTGCGAGGGTGGCGGGCATTTTCTTTTGTTTCATAGTCAGTCAAAACTTTTCTGAGAAGTACGGCGGACTTTCTGGCGGCTCCTCTGTTTTCTCTGACAATTTCCAAAGTTTCTTTTTCAAGTTGTTTTCTGTGTTCGGGAGCGTCAAAAAGTTTTTTTGTTTCTTCGGCTAATTCGTCAGCGTCATTTACAGTGATACAAGCATTTCGATTTTTAAAAAGTGCGTGAGTATCTTTAAAATTTTCCATGTGGTGACCGACGATAATAGCTTTTCCATGTGCGGCAGGTTCCAAAATATTATGACCGCCATGAGTTACAAGACTTCCGCCGACATAAATTACATCACCTATGCTGTAAATTTGTCCGAGTTCGCCGACAGTATCAATAATAATAATATCTTCATTATCGGGCGGACGTTTTTGAAGTTCGGTTCTTGTTCCGACTTTATAACCTGAAGTTTTGCAAATTGTAATAACTTCGCGAGTTCTTAAAGTTTCGCGGGGAGCAATTATCAATTTTGCGTTGGGGTGATTTTCGCGAACAGCTTTGAAGGCTTTTAAAATATATCCTTCTTCATTTCGATGAGTACTTCCCGCAATTAAAATTTCATTTTTTTCAGTAAGTCCCATGCTCGTTAAAAAATTTTTTTTCTGTTCGGGCGTTACATCAGTATAAGTTTGATCGAATTTTGTATTACCGGTGACTGTGACTAATTCTTTCGGGGCTCCGAGTTGTTTAATATAATCTGCGTCAATGGAAGATTGCATGGCGAAAAATTTTACGGTGCCGATCATGTCCGTAAGAATTGAAAACATATATTTGTAGCGGCGGACACTTTTTTCAGAAATTCGCCCGTTGACCATCATAACAGGAATATGAAGTTGACGAGCCGTCATGAAAAAGTTTGGCCAAAGTTCTGTTTCGACGTTCAAAAAAATTCGCGGGTGTATCCTTCTCAAAACTGACGCGGCAACAAACGGCAAATCCAGCGGAAAATAAATTATACTGTCCGCATCTTTTATAATTCTGTTTGCCATTTCGTAACCTGAAGTTGTGACGACCGAAACTAATATTGGCGATTTTGGAAACTCCTGCCGAAATTCTTTTATCAGCGGACTTGTGGCGACGATTTCTCCGACTGATGCCGCATGTACCCAGATACAATTTTTTTTCGCAACAGGGTCTAATGCTCCCTTCGGGAAAAATCCCAAACTTTGTTTTATTCGTTCTACAAATCCTTTTTCGCGAATGGATCTTATCGCAAAAACCGGAATTATTATTATCACGACCAAAATTGCCGCGAGATTATACAATAACTGCATGGAAAATCTCCCTTTTATTAATGAGGAATTTGGAATTAGGAGTCAATTCAATTAGGAGTTAGGAATTAGGAGTTAGGAATTTTAATTCCTCATTTCCCATTCCACATTCCTAATTACTTTAATTCCCCATTCCTCATTCCACACTCCTAATTATTATTTAGTTGCTAATCTTATCAAGCCATTGAAAAATTTTCATTTGAATCTGAGTCAAATCTCCGACACGCCGAATAATTGCACGATCATAAATATTCGGACTGCCGACAACTTCCGCCGTCAAAATAATTTCTGCCGCGTTCCCCAAGTTCAAAATAATTTCCTCGTCGCCTTCTAAAATTTCAGTCAAAATATTTTCGTCATTCGATTCCGCAGAAATTTTTACAGGGTCGTCAACATGAAATTTATAAACTCCTACAGGAATTTTTTCGACTTCGGAAGGCACATCATATTTGTAAAAAAAATTATCTCCCGTCGTCAATTTTATGAAAGGCTGAATTTTTCGGAAAGGTTCCGCGTTGGCAAAAAATTCGACTTCGCCAAGACCAAAAATTTTTGATGAAGAAATTTCGGCACGTTTCACAAAAATTTTTTCCGTGTCGATAATCAGCGGCAAACCATAAGCCGGCAGAATTTTTTTAACGCAGAAAGTATTATCTAAAGAAATTCCGGCCTTGTCAATCTTTGCCCGCAAATTATCAAGTTCAAATTTTATTTCAATCTCAAAATTTTCTTCGCTCTGAAAATCTCCGTACAAAATAATTTTTTGAACCTGCACGCCCTCCGCCCATTCAAAAATAAATTTGTCGGACTTCGCAACGTCCAAAATTTTAAAATCAGAAATCTTTTCGTCAGAAACTTTTGCGGAAAAAATTTGATTGTCAGTTTTCCTTTCAAAAAAAATTTCGTCGCTGTTCAAAATTCTCAGTGCGTTCAAATCATTTCTGAAATTTTTATAAGACAAAATAGCATTTGCAACGGGATTTTCTTTGAGCAGAGTTTTTTGGCAGAGTTCATGGACTGGAAAACGCACGCGATTTTTCCAAGAATAATTTGCACGGTCGATAATTTCAAAATTATAGTTGTCAGTCGCTCCAATTTTCGGACGCTTGGTCTGCAGAAGATTCGGGGCATAAAAATCAGGCGGAGAATTTAACGCCGTCGCACAAGCAAATTTTTTGTAGACTTCAGGACGATAAGTTTTGTCCTCGTGCAAAATTTCTCCCATGGCATTTTCAAAATCCGACGACAAATTTTTAAATTCGGTTTGAGAATCATAATCCGCACAAAAAATAATATTTGCCCGCAGTTCAATCAGCAAATTTTTTAAATCCCGCCAATTCTCGAAAAAAATAATTTTATCCGACTGCACGCCCAAAATTTTCAGAGCGTCAAAATTTATTTTTTCTTTTACTGAGTACGCAATAAAAATTTCCGCCTTAACTTGTGCAAGCGTGAAAATAATATTTCCTGCAATTAAAATTTCATCACCGGGACGCTGAGCAAGAACTAAAATTCTTGTGCCGAAATATGAGCGGTCGAAAAAAGAATTTCCCGCCGTCAAAATTTCTTCCGCCGCCGTAAAATTCCCGCAAAGTTCAAAAGTACCGTCAATATCAGATTGAAAAATTTTATTTTTATCCATGAAAAATTTTCACCTGCAAAAAAAAAGTTGTCAGTCAAAAGTTTTAGTTTTTAGAAATTTTCTAACTACTAACCACTAAAGACTAACAACTTAGATTTTATTTTCTGACTCGTTTTCTTGGCGAAACAACTACATATCTGTAAGGTTCTTCGCCTGCACTGTGAGTTTCAACTTTGTTATTGTCCTGCAGTGCGGTGTGAATAATTCTGCGTTCGGTTCTGCTCATCGGTTCAAGTTTAATTTCTTTTCTGGTCTTACAAACTTGCTGGGCAACTCCCTTTGCCAAATTCTGAAGAGTTTCTGCACGGCGTTGACGATAATTTTCAACGTCAAGAATAAAATGTAATTTCTGCGGAGCGTCAAATTTATTTACCGCCAAATTCAAAAGATACTGGAGAGAATCCAAAGTCTGTCCATGCTTGCCGATAAGAACTCCCAAATTTTTTCCCGACAAATCAAAAAGTACTGTCGATTCATCAGAAACAGAATTTATTTCAACCTCAACATGCATCGCGGCAAAAACTTCCGACAAAAATTTTTTCGCGTCGCCGATAACTTCTTCGCGGTCAAAATTTTCTTCCTTAACTTCGGAATTATTTTGAGTTTCCGCGGGTTCAGTTTCTTCAGAAATTTTTTCGGAAGAATTTTCAGAAGGCTTTTCAACAGGTGCGGGAGTTTCTACGACTTCAAAATTTGAAATTTTTTCAGGCTCGACTTCTTGAGAAATTTTTTCTTTCAAGGTAACGCGGACTTTAGCAGGTTTAACTCCGATAAGACCGAGAAAACCTTTAGACGGATTTTCCAAAACTTCAACATCAACATCATTTTCGGTGACTCCGAGTTCACTTAGTGCCGCCTGCAGAGCCTCTTCGATATTCTTACCGCTTTTTTCGATTGTCGTCGCCATCTGTAATTGTCTCCTTGTCAGAATTTTTATCTTCTTTTTTGTTCATATAAAATTGTTGTGCGATTTGAACAATATTCATAGTTACCCAATAAAGTACAAGACCTGCAGGAAAATTTAAACTGATAAATCCAATGAATAACGGCATGATTGTCATCATCATTTTCATTTGCTGCGTTGATTCCGTCATTGAAAGTTTCTGCTGTAAAAAAGTTGTCAATGCAGAAAGCACAGGCAGAATATACAAAGGGTCAGTCTGTGAAAGACTCGGTAGCCATAAAAATGACGGTTCAACATCACCGTAGTTAAAATTAAAAAGCGTGTAATACATCGCCATCAAAATCGGCATTTGAATCAAGAGAGGCAGACAGCCCGCCATCGGATTCACGCCTTCTTTTTGATAGAGTTGCATTAATTTTTGCTGCATAATTTGTGGTTTGTCTTTGTATTTTTCCTGCAGTTTTTTCAGTTCGGGCTGAATTTTCTGCATCGCCCGCATAGATTTTAACTGCTTGACCGTTAAAGGATACAAAAGAATTTTTATAAGAACAGTTAAAAGTATTATCGCAAGTCCGTAACTTCCGAAACCAAGCTGTTCAGTTAAAAAATAAAGTCCGCTCAGTACGGAATGTAAAATATTTTCTATCGGCTCAAATAATGAGCTGAAAATTCCCGGTTCGTCCAAAAACTTCACTTCCTATTTTAAAATAAAACTTACGGCACTGGATCGTAGCCGCTTTTGCAGAAAGGATTACATCTCAAAATTCTTTTCGCAGTCAAAAAAATTCCGCGTTTCCAGCCGTACTTTTTCAGAGCCTCGACAGCATACTCCGAACAAGTCGGAATAAATCTGCAAGACGGCGGTTTAAGCGGCGAAATCCAATTTCTATAGAAATTTACTGTGGTAATAAAAAAATTTGTCATAATCCCGCCCCAAAAAAATTTTCCTGCAGTTTACCAAAAACAGAAAAAATTGTAAAGAAAATTGAATTTATCGTCACGGGCGTTTCATAAAAATTTCGGATAAAAATGATACACTCTGAAAAAAAATAGGTAGTGACTGAAAATGCAAGAATATTTTTCCGAAATAGAAGATCCGCGTCATGCAGGTTATGTGAAACATAAATTGACAGACGTA
>JAFZMV010000104.1 GCA_017553205.1 Selenomonadaceae bacterium
GCCATTGCTTTACACAAAAAATATTTGATTAAGATTAAAAGCAAACGCAGTATCAGGCAAAATCTTTTATCCTGTCTTCTCAATGACAAACTGCTCCTTGATGTCATTTCCGCTTAAAAATTTATGAAACGCCCGTGATAATCATCACAGCACCTCTTTTTTTTTAACAAAATTTTCGACGATAATTTTCTTTTACCTTCACCGAAAATTTTGCAAAAAAATTTCTCCGACAAAATTTTTTTTCATCGGAGAAAAATTTTTTTTGCAAATTGAGAAATTTTTTGAAATTCAAAATTCTAAACTCTGAGATTCAGGGTCTTACCGCATGAAAATTTTTTCTTTGTCAGTCATCTTTCCCTTTCTGTCGCCAATTCTTTGCAAATTTTTAGATTTTCCGCCAGTATTTTTTTTGCACGTCTAAAAATATTTTTGAATCAGTCGCAAGGATTTTCATTTTGCAAAACTGCTTGAATATAAATTGCACATTCCAGCCGCTTTTTCTGAATTTCACAGCCGATTTCATAAGGTTCGCGAATATCTCCATGAAACAAATCCGCATTCGCATGACAGCCGCCACTGCAGAAAAATTTTGCCCAGCAATTTTTACATTTCGGCTTATTCAAAACATGAGATTCACGAAAATATTTTGTCCAATGTTTAGAATTTTCATCAACGCCACTGAAAATATTTCCAAGTTTATATTTTTCGCGTCCTACAAATTGATGACAGGGATATAAATCTCCGTTTTCTGCCACAGCAAAATATTCATGACCTGCTCCGCAACCTGCCAATCTTTTTGCAACGCAGGGACCATTATTTAAATCAACGTTGAAGTGGAAAAAGAAAAAGCCCTTTCCTTCTTTTCGACGTTGTAAATAAATTTCCGTCAGCTTATCATATTCTGAAAAAATTTTCGGCAAATCTTTTTCAGTCAAAGCAAGCGAAGAATTTTTTAAAACTACAGGTTCAACCGACAAAATATCAAAACCCTCGTCCGCCATACTCAAAACGTCCGCAGAAAAATCTAAATTTTTATTCGTGTAAGTTCCACGCAAATAATAATTTTCACCGTTGCGACTTTCGACAAGATTTTTAAAATTTTTTATAACTCTGTCATAACTTCCTTTGCCTGAAATATCGGGACGCATTTCATCATGAATTTTTTTCCGCCCGTCCAAACTCAAAACCAACGAAATATTATTTTCATTCAGCCACGAAATTTTTTTTTCGTCCAGCAAAATTCCGTTAGTCGTCAAAGTTAATTTAAAAATTTTCCCCGTTTCTTTTTCGCGTTCTCTTACATATTCGGTGACAGCTTTTACAGTTTTAAAATTCAAGAGAGGTTCTCCGCCAAAAAAATCAATTTCGCAATGTTTTCTGATTCCGGAATTTTTTATAATAAAATCGACAGCCGCCCGCCCGACTTCTTCAGACATAACAGCACGTTCTCCGCCAAAACTTCCGCCGTCACCGAAACAATATTTGCAACGTAAATTACAATCCTGTGCAACCATAAAGCAAAGACTTTTTACAACTCCAAAATTTTGAAAAGTTTGCGGAATATTTATTTCAGGTGCAAAAAGCTCTTCCGCGTCAATAAGCTCATGAAGTTCTCCGAGTGCCTCAGAAATTTCAGCGGGATTATATTTTTTTTCAAGTGCGTTTAAAACTTCGCTGTCATTTTTTCCGTCAAAAATATCGAGAATATCAAAAATAATTTTGTCTATGATATGAACTGCTCCGCTTTCAACGTCCAACAAAATAAAATCGTTTCCCATTTTAAATTTATGAATCATAAAAAAATCCTCCATAAAAAAATTTTTTGTTAAAGAATTATAGCATATTTTTTAAATTCTGTTATAATTCACAAATTCTGATACGAATGTTTCAGGAAAATTTTTCTTCTCGAAAAAATTTGTCAACATTTTCAAAATTTTCGTCGCACGGGCGTTTCATAAAAATTTCGGATAAAAATGATACACTCTGAAAAAAAATAGGTAGTGACTGAAAATGCAAGAATATTTTTCCGAAATAGAAGATCCGCGTCATGCAGGTTATGTGAAACATAAATTGACAGACGTA
>JAFZMV010000105.1 GCA_017553205.1 Selenomonadaceae bacterium
CCATTGTGAACCGAAATGTGTTCAAGGCCAACCAGATTATGAAATATTTTGACAAAAATCCGAAAGCAGGGTCGGTTTATTCGTTCCTGCCGCTGCTGTTCAATTATTTCCAAAATCTGATGCTGGCCTACTACGCGCCGAACCGAAGCAACGAAAATTCCGTGGCGCAACATCTGGGTCTGAAATCGAGTTGGGCGGCACGCGATTATATGACTGGCTTGAGAAATTATTCCGGCATGAAAACGATGCAGATTATTTCCAAACTGAGAGAAATCGATGCGAAAAGCAAGGGCATTGAAAACCCAAATACGGATGCCGGAGAGTTGATGAAGGAACTCATTTTTTTCATTCTGCACTGATTTTTCTCCATCCAAAGCTGCATTTTTTCCGTTTTTCGCCGAAAATCGCCATTTTTCGTTCTATTTTCTCTAAAATTAGTGCTTTTCAGAGGCACTTTTTTTTGCGAAAAACCTCGATAGAATCGGGCTTCTCGCCACTTTTTACCCCCTCTCAGATTCGCAAATTTTCGCAAAAACGGGCGATTTCCCACAATTTTTAAAAATAGGCCGATTTTTTCACTTTTTGAGCGACCAGAATTTAGAGTTTTGCTTTATTAACATTTAGTTTTGTGCAGTTTACTCTTTTGAATTGTTTTGAAAGCCGAATAATATTGATTTTAAAATCGGAGAGGTTGTCACTTTATCGTTGTTTATAACGCTAAACATTTTGGTTTGCATTTCCAAATTTTACATTCTTATTTTAGACTGCATAATTATTAAGTTTCGATTATTAAAATGTAATTGATTGAAAATGAATAAATTATATTGTTTTTGTTTAAGTTGTTTCTACTCTTTCGTCGAAGTTTTTGCCTTTTAGATTGCATATCGCATAGAAAAACGCAATTTTTCGCTAAATAACTAAATCATAGTCAGTTATTTGCGTTTTCGTCATTCAATTTAATCTTAAAAGCCGAATTTCTTCGGGAATTTGGATTTGTATTTCCGAATTGATATTTTGAATTTCGTAATTTAAAATTGTGAAAATTTGAAAATCAAAATCAATATTTTTATTTTTAAAATTTTCTCTACATTTGTTGTGTATTCCATTTTTTTGTTTTACCTTTGTAAAATCTTTGTAAAATCGCCTTTTTCGGGCAAAAAATCGACTAAACAGAAAAAAACATGAAAGATCGAATCAAAAAAATCATGGAAAGTCAGCACATGACGCAGCAAATTTTTGCGCAATTTATTGAAGTGGCGCCGGCAACGCTCAGTAGCATTTTTAACGACCGGACCAAACCGAGTCTCAAAATTGTCGATGCCATCAAGCAAAAAATCCCTGCCCTATCGACCGACTGGTTGTTGTTCGGTCGCGGTCCGATGTACACCGACGAAATTCCCGCCGAAGAAAATTTTCAGCCACAAGATTCGGGACAAAAATTCTCGGAACCGCAACTCGATTTCGATGCCTCCCCCACTACTTTCCCGAAATCGGAAAACGACCGTCAGGTTGTCAATTTTGCAGCCAAGAATATCGAGCCGTATGTTTTGAAAAATATTGACAAAAAGCCTCGGCAAATCACCGAAATCAGAATTTTCTTCGACGACCAGACATGGGAAACATTTGTTCCGAAGAAATAAATGGGCAAAAGTCACGCTCAAAACCACGTTTGGCACAAAATTTGCATAGCAATTGGCGGACACCGCCCAAAAATCGGGCGAGCCCCTAAATGATAAAGGATAAATGATAATTAAAATATAAATGACTATGCAAAAAGGCAACATCGGGGTTACGACTGA
>JAFZMV010000106.1 GCA_017553205.1 Selenomonadaceae bacterium
ACCATTATTTCACACAATTCGGTCATTTTACACATTACTGCACACATCACTATTGTTAATACGTCTGTCAATTTATGTTTCACATAACCTGCATGACGCGGATATTCTATTTCGGAAAAATATTCTTGCATTTTCAGTCACCACCTATTTTTTTCAGAGTGTATCATTTTTATCCGAAATTTTTATGAAACGCCCGTGTGTAACTTGCAAAAATTCTTGACAACAAAACTTTGCTCGTCTATAATTCGCTTGTTGTCTTAATTAAACTTACGCTTATTTTTTTTTTGGTGGTGTGAATATGAAAAGAACGTTTCAGCCTAATACACGTTGGAGAAAAAAGACTCATGGTTTTCGTGAACGCATGAAAACAAAAGGCGGTCGTCAGGTTATCGCAAGAAGACGTGCTCGCGGAAGAAAAGTATTGACTGCTTAAGAAAATTACAGACCGCTTAAAAGGCGGTCTTTTTTTGTATGAAAGGGAAAAAAATGTTTGAATTGAGTAAAGAAGAAATTATCGGCAGTAAAAAAGATTTCAGCAGAGTTTATTCAAAAGGTCGCTCATATGTCGGCAGGGATTTAATAGTTTATGTTTTGAATGATGAGAAATGCAACGGAAAAATTGGATTTGCCGCAGGAAAAAAACTTGGCTGTGCTGTTGTAAGAAACCGAGTAAAAAGACTTATGCGGGAAACTTTCAGACTTTGCAAGAAAAATGTCAAACGTGACTGTGCGTTGATTTTGGTCGGCAGAAAAAATTTGACCAATGCAAAACTTGATACGGTAATAAAATCTTTTAAAGAACTCTGCCGCCGTGCAAAGTTAGAAATAAAAAACTGAAAACAAAAAACTCCGTCCATAAGACAGAGCCGAAATTTTGAAATGTATGAGCAATGTCCATGCGAGAAAACTCACAAGGAAAAAATTTTGATCAAAATTGAAAAAAGCCTCGACCTTACATGCTCGAGACGAATTAAAAAAAGCCGACAAAAGTCGGAAAATTTTCTCAACAATCGATTTTAAATTAGAAATCAAAAGCTGTTAAAAATCCCCATCCCCATCACTCGCAGGTCTAACGGTGATTGTTAATCAAGCAGTTCTTCCGACTTCGGATCAATGCTTTTCTGCGCCTTCCCAGAAAAATTTTCCAGTGACATAACTTATGCAGAATCGCTCCCCGCTACGGCGGCGTGACCGTTCCGGCATTTGACCGGATTCTCTATTAAGTCTTGCGACACTCGACCCAATCGATATTCAATTTTCAATCCTGCGTATGTTATAACCATATTAAAACATTGTCAAGTGCAGTTTCTTAAATTTAAAAAGGACGCTGAGCAAAATTTTCAACGTCCCTCTATATCGAAAAAATAACTTCATAATTGGAGCGGGCAATGGGAATCGAACCCACCTCTAAAGCTTGGGAAGCTCTCATTCTACCGATGAACTATGCCCGCCTGCTTTTGGAAAGTAACAAACAGCTGTCGCGATTGACGTTTCCTAAAGAAAAACATTTTCGCCACGTTTCAGCACTTACAAAATTTTAAACTATTGCTGGAGTAAACCAATGATATTTGCACGATTTTGATTGAACAATTTTGTTGCATGAAGTGCAAGCTGTTCTTGAGTTTGTTGGCTCTTCAATTCAGTAATTGCCTTTGCCATGTCAGTGTCGCCCATTGTAGATGCGGCAGCTTGTTCATTTTCAGACATCGTAACATAATTTGCCTCTTGAAATTCCAATCTCTGCAGCTGAGCCCCTTGACTTGTTGCCTCGTCAAGTGCTTCATCAAGAGTGTAACCGCCTTCTAAAGCCGCTTGTAAATTCCCGTCAACACCCTGAACAAATTCCAAAGCACCGTCAACAGCTTTTAAAGCGGCTTGAATTGATTCATCATTTGACAAGTCAATAGTAGAATTTCCATTTTCGTCAGTCAAGCCGAGAGCTTTTGAACTCATGTTTCCAAGACTGATATTTTCATAACCGTCAACGCCTGCAACAAGAATATTTTCTTTTGAGCCGTCAAGTAAATTCATTCCGTTGTATTGGACTCTGGAATTGTCATCAATTTGACGAACTAACTGATTAATATTTTCTTGCATTGCTGAACGATCTGAACTTGTATTTGTTCCGTTTGCTGCGTTTACAAGAGTTTCCTTGATTGTTTTGAGTGCGTCAACTGTATTACTTGTCGCACCTGCCGCAGTTTTCACCATCGAACTCATATTTTGTGTATTTTGTACTGATTGATTCGTTGCTCCGATATGACTGCTCATTCTTTGTAAAATTGAGTAAGCAGCTCCGCCATATGACGCACCCGGATATTTTGAACCTGTTGCAAGCTGCTGCGTAGTTTTCTGCATCGAATTTTGGATGGTGTTCAAAGTTCTAAGCGAATGATTTACGCCGCCCATTGTCATTGCCATGTTAATCACCGTTCCTTTCATTCGTCCTTGCTAAAATTCCTTACCTTTTCCGTCAATTTTTGCGATAATAACACAAAAAATATTTTAACACAAGAAAATTTTTGACGGATTTTGTCATTTAACGTATAATTCCAAAAAAATTTTTCTAAGTTTTGCAGATTGAAAGGAGAGTTTGAAATTTGTTGAGTATGATAAAAAAATTTTTTCGTCCTTCGCTCTGCAGAAAAATTTTTGTTGCTGTGGTTTTATTTTTTTCGGCGGGAAATTTCAATAATGCATCGGCAGTCGTTAAACTCGGCGACAGCGGTGAAGAAGTAAAAGAAGTTCAAGTTTGTTTAATTGCACAGGAACTTTTGAGCGGAGAGGCTGACGGAATCTGCGGAGAATCTACTGTTCAAGCCATAAAAGATTTTCAAACAGCTGTCGGACTTCCTGTTGACGGAGTTTGCGGCCCGGAAACTTTCCGCCTTCTTCGTGCAGCTGCTTACGGCGAAATTGATATAACTGATTTCATGGTTGAAGTAAATCCTGAACCGCAGAATATTTTTTCAGTCGACGAAAATATTGAGGAAAATTATGCGGAAGTCGGGAGCGTCATAAAAAAAGGCTCTAAAGGTCCCGGCGTTGTCGATATTCAAAAAAAATTGTCTGCACTTGGATTTTTTTCGGGAGATGTTGACGGAATTTGCGGAGATGCTACGGTTCAAGCGATAAAAAATTTTCAAGAAAGTATCGACATGACACCTGACGGAATCTGCGGAATTATGACTTATGCCGCTATGGAAAATGCTCCTTACGGTGGCGGAGATGAGTTCACTTGGGAAGAAAGTTTTGACGGTTTTCCAAGATATAAACGCGTAATGCAAGTTGAGGCAACTGCTTACAGCCCTCAAGAACCGGGATTGGGAATTCATACGGCAAGCGGAACTGTTGTTCGTCGCGGAGTAATTGCGGTAGATCCTTTTTTCATTCCGTTTGGAACTCGCGTATATATTCCGGGCTACGGTGAGGCAGTCGCTGAAGATACGGGCGATGCCATTGTTGGTCACAGAATCGACATAGCTTTTGATACTTACGTTGAGGCTTTGGAATTTGGCAGAAGAACTATAGAAATTTACATTCTTGAAGATTAGTTTAATTTTGGAGGAAAATTTTTGAAAGAAAGAATTATTGCGTCCGACGAACAGACAGCCGACGAATGGCAGTTTAGTCTTCGTCCGCGTCGTTTAGCTGAATATATCGGACAGGATAAAGCAAAAAAAAATTTATCGGTGTTTATTAAGGCGGCACTTTCCAGAAAAGAAACTTTAGATCATGTTCTTTTGTACGGTCCGCCGGGTCTTGGAAAAACAACTTTATCAGCAATTATCGCCAATGAACTCGGCGTAAATTTTCGACAGACTTCAGGACCTGTTATTGAACGTTCGGGAGATCTTGCCGCACTTTTAACAAATTTGCAGAAAGGTGACGTTTTATTTATCGACGAAATTCACAGACTCAGCCGACAAGTTGAAGAAATTTTATATTCGGCGATGGAAGATTTTTCACTTGATATAATTATCGGCAAGGGACCGAGTGCAAGAAGTATTCGGCTTGATATTGCACCTTTCACTTTGATTGGAGCAACTACAAAGGCAGGTTCTTTATCTCCGCCACTTCGTGACAGATTCGGAGTAATTTCAAGACTTGAATATTATTCTGTTGAGGCTTTAATGGAAATTATTACTCGTGCGGCAGAAATTTTAAAAATTCCGATTGAAAGAAACGGAGCGGAAGAAATTGCCAGACGTTCAAGAGGAACTCCGCGAATTGCCAACAGACTTTTAAAAAGAGTCCGTGATTTTGCAGAAGTCGAAGGCAGTAAAATTATTTCAAACGAAATTGCAGACCGTGCTTTAATTGAACTTGAAGTTGATAAAATGGGATTGGATCATACTGACAGGCGAGTACTTGAAACTATGATAAAAAAATTTCGCGGCGGACCTGTCGGTCTTGAAACTATTGCGGCAGCTGTCAGCGAAACCAGAGAAACTATTGAAGATGTTTACGAGCCGTATTTATTACAGCTTGGATTCATTATGAGAACTCCACGCGGAAGAGTTGTCACCGAGTCAGGTTATAATCATATGGGAATACTTTATCCGTCCTCTAATCAAACCGAGCAAAAACTTTTTGACTTTGAAGAAATGTGATAATCAATTGGTAATAAAGATTAAAAATTTTTTATAGGGAAGTGATTTAATGCTTGAAGACAAAAAAATTGAACTTACTGCACTGCGTGAAAAGCTGAATGAAATGGGGGATTCACTTTGACATCGCTCGCAAAGAAGAAAAAATCGCAGAACTTGAATATAAAATGGGCGAGCCGACTTTCTGGGATAATCCCGACAACGCACAAAAAATTTCTCAAGAATTAAACGGAATTAAATCGGGTGTCGATACTTACAAGAAACTTGTTTCAAAATACGACGACACTCAAATTTTGTTGGAACTTGCAATGGAAGAAAATGACACTTCGCAAGAATCCGAAATTGATTCTGAAATTGCGGAAATTAAAGCGGGCTTGGAAAGTTTACAGCTGGAAATTTTACTTAGCGAACCTTATGACGCAAACAATGCAATTTTAACTTTGCATGCGGGAGCGGGCGGAACAGAGGCACAGGACTGGACGCAAATGCTTTTGAGAATGTACACGCGTTGGGCAGAACGTCATGGATTTACTGTGGAAACTGCCGACATTTTGCCCGGTGATGAAGCGGGAGTAAAATCCGTCACGCTTTTTATAAAAGGTCATAATGCTTACGGCTTTTTGAAATCTGAAAAAGGTATTCATCGTCTTGTGAGAATTTCTCCTTTTGATTCAAATGCCCGCCGGCACACTTCATTTTCTGCCTGCGATATTATGCCCGAAATTGATGACGCTGTTGAAGTCGATATAAATATGGCTGATGTTCGTGTTGATACTTACAGAGCGTCAGGGGCTGGAGGTCAGCACATAAATAAAACTTCTTCCGCTGTTCGTATGACGCACATGCCGACGGGAATTGTTGTTCAATGTCAAAATGAGCGTTCACAACTTCAAAATAAAGAGCAGTGTTTAAAAATGCTCCGTGCAAAACTTTTTGAACTTGAGTTGGAAAAGAAAGAGGAAGAAATTGCAAAACTCGAAGGCGACAGAATGAAAATTGAGTGGGGCAGTCAAATTCGTTCTTATGTTTTCCAGCCTTATACAATGGTTAAAGATTTGCGGACGAATGAAGAGACGGGAAATGTTCAGGCAGTCATGGACGGTGAACTTGATAATTTTATTCGTGCATTTCTTGCGATGAAAGCAAATGTAAAAGTTTAATCGGATATTTTCGCGGAATATTTCGCAGAATGTCAGGGATTTAAAATGAAACTAAAAATTTCAACTGCGATGTTAAATTGTCTGCTTGCCTTTATGGCGGCGGGCATTATTTTTATGGAGAAATTTTCTCCGACGATAAAAATTTTATTTGCGGTTTGTTCGGCGTTAATTGTTGTCGGAATTATTTTGACGTGGAAGAAAAATTTTTCAGTCACGGCAAAAATAATTTTTCCGATAATTTTTTTTGCAATCGGTGCGGGAAGATTTTATTTTGTTGATACTCTTCCGCAGAATGACATTTCAAATTTTGAGGGACAGACTTTAAAAATTTTCGGCACAATTCGAGATGAGCCGCAGAAAAAAAATTTGGCAAATGATTCTGTTCAAGAAAGATTTGTTGTCGAAGTTGAAAGCGTGCAAATAAAAAAAGAAAAATTTTCCGCAAGCGGAGGAATTATTTTAACTTTCTATCACAGGCCTGAAGAAAATTTTTCTCCCGCAAATATCGGCGATAAAATTTCTGCGGGCGGCACGGTGAAACTTATCACAAATTATAAAAATCCCGGACAAATCGACAACGTAACGCGATTAAAATCTGACGGAATAACTGCACGAATGTCGGCGGATAAAGTCGGCGTGAAAATTGAACAAGTTGAAGGAAATTTTTGGACGAAATTTTTGCGAATGGTCGCGGCAGTTCGTCAGTATTACAAAGAGTCATTGGAAAAAGTTATGTCGTCGGAAGATGCGGCGGCAGTTTTCGCGATGCTTTTCGGAGGATACGCGGGAATAAATCCTGAACTTTTAACGGAATTTCAAACAACGGGAATTGTTCATATCTTATCGGTCAGCGGCTCGCACATGAGTTTATTGGCAATAGCGACGGCTTATTTTTGTTCTCTGTTAAAATTTCCGCGACAAGCAACAATCTCGTTAGGATTTTTTGTAATCGGAACTTATACATTTTTGTCGGGAATGTTGCCGCAAGTGACACGCTCGGCAATTATGGGAATTTTAGTTTTTATCGGGACAGCTTTTGAACTTGAGGCAGTCGGAGCAAGACTTTTAGTTTTGACTGCACTCGGCATGCTTATAAATCAACCGCTTTTAATTTTCGATATAAGTTTTCAGCTGAGTTTTTCTGCGACGGCGGGACTTATGTATTTTGCTCCTGCTGTCCGCGAAAAACTTTTCAGAATCCCGCAATTTTTTTCTCTGCCAATTTCGGCGGTACTTGGTACGCAGTTGGCAAGTCTGCCGATAATAATTTGGTATTTCAATCAAGTTTCTTTGAGTTCGATACTTGCAAATATTTTTGTAATGCCGATTTTGGAAATTGTAATAGTCGGCGGACTTTTGTCGGGAATTTTCGCATTTATAATTCCTTTCGCCGGAAAAATTTTATTTGTATTCGAGGCTGTAATTTTCAGCGGGGCGGCAGAACTCAACAAAATTTTTGCAAATTTGCCGTTCAGTTCGGTTCAAGTTCCTTCTGTCGGAATTGTGGGAGGATTTATTTATTATATTGCGTTAATTTTCAAGCAGAAAAAAATTTTGTTACTGCTGATAATTTTGCTGGCTGTAAATTTTTTCAAAACTGATAATAATCTTGAAGTAAATTTTATTGACGTTGGTCAGGGAGATTGTGCAGTTGTTTTTACGCCAAATAAAAAATGTTTAATTTTCGACACGGGCGGAGTCAGGGACAAAAATTTTGACGTTGGCGAAAGAATTTTAATTCCGTATCTCAAGCATGAAAATATTTTTGAAGTCGAAAAAATTTTTTTGACTCATGCTCACGAAGATCATTCGGGCGGAGCAGGTACCCTTATAAAAAAATTTCCCGTTCATGAAATTATCACGGCGGGCGAAAATAAATCTGATTATGCGGCAATTTTCGGAATTGCCGAAGAAAAAACTAGAAATCTTCGTGCAGGTCAGCAGGGAGAAAAATTTTTTATTGACGGCGTAGAAGTAGAAATTATTTTTGCTCCAAAAGTCGGCACAGGCAACGAAATTTCAAACGTCTATAAAATTTCTTACGGCAATATAAAATTTTTAATTACAGGCGATTTGGTGAAAGAAAATGAAAGTCAAATTCTTTCCGAAAAAACAGATGTGTCTAGTACGGTTTTAAAAGTCGGTCATCATGGAAGTGCGACCAGTTCGAGCGAAGAATTTTTAAAAGCCGTCAATCCGAAATGTTCAGTAATTTCTGTCGGCTACGGAAATAATTTTGGACACCCGCGAAAAGAAATTTTGGAGCGTCTGGAAAATATTCACACGAAAATTTTTCGCACGGACAAAGACGGCTTAATAAAATTCAAAACAGACGGAAAAAATTTATTTGTCAGCACATTTGCCGAAAAAAATTAACTTCGCAAAAAAATTTTTTTAACTCTATGAAGTTTAACTGGAAAGTGTTATAATGCACCGAAATTTTTTACATGTAAGACTTCATGGAATGGAGTGAAGATTTTGCGGAGCTTATTTAAGCAGTTGTTTGTAATTATTTTTGCGGTTTTTGTATTCCTGCCGCAAACTGTTTCAGCGATGCCGGAGATCATGCCGCTTGATAAGGTTGAAAACGGAATGAGCGGAGTAGCTTATACAGTCGTTGACAATTCAGGAGTTATTGAGCCTTTCAATGTAAATATCATCGGTCTTATGGATAACGGCAAAGGTTCAAATAAAATGATTATGGCAAAAGCATCGGGCAGCCTTGTAGAAAGAACCGGCGGAGTTTTGCAGGGAATGAGCGGCAGTCCTGTTTACATTAACGGAAAACTTGTCGGTGCAGTTTCTTCAGGTTTAAAAGAAATGAGTCCTTATACTTTTTTTATTATGCCGATTGAAAACATGCTGAAACTTTGGGAACTTCCCGACGAAAAAGCACAAGTTATAAAAAATGTTGTCGAAGTTAAAGAAGAAAAAACTGACAAACAATCTGATAAACAATCTGATAAACAATCTGACAAAAAAAATGATGAAAACAAAAAATCAGATGAAGAAAAAAAATTAACCGAAGAAAAATCTGACGAGAAAAAAATTGAAACCGAAGAGAAAGCCGCATTATTTTTCAGCGGATTTGATTCAAGCGGCTTGAATTTTTTGAAAGATGAAATGTCGCCTCTCGGATTCAAAAACTTTTTCGCAATGTCCTCTACAACTTCGGCGGGCAATGTTAAATACAATGCGGCACTTGAACCGGGTTCATCAATGGGAGTTGCGGTAGTTTGCGGAGATTTTGTAGTTGGTGCAACAGGTACAGTCACGGCAGTTGACGGCAAAAAAGTTTTGGGATTCGGTCATCCTTTTTCTCATGCGGGCAACGTAAATTTTTTCATGATGGATTCTGATGTTGTAGGCTCTATCAGCGGAGAAACCGGCAACGGTGTAAAAATTGCAAAAGTCGGGCATATTATCGGAAGAATAAATCAAGACCGTGAGGCAGGCGTTGCAGGAATTCTTGGAAAGTTTCCCTCAAATGTTCCCATATCCGTCACGGTAACCGATCCCATACTCGGAAAAACTGAAACTTATAACGCGGCGATTGCTTACAATGAAAATTTAATTCCAAAACTCGGAGCGTCAGTTGCTTATACTGCACTTTCAAAAACTGCCGATTCACTTGCCGAAAGTACTGTCAGCGTTGATTTCGGAATTAAAACAAATGTTGTTGAGGGCGGAAATTTTTCTCGCAAAAATATGTTTTATAACGCGACTGATGTCGGACAAGTTGCCGTCGTCGAACTTATGCAGGCTTTAAGTTTAATCTGCTCAAATACTACTGCAGAATCAAATATTTATGGAATTGATGTAAATATGACTTTGGAAACGGAGAGAAAGACCGCATCTTTAATTTCTGCCGTTCCCGATAAAAATAAAGTTAAACCCGGAGAAACTGTAAATTTCACCGTCACCCTTCAACCTTACCGCAAACAGAATGAAATTTTGATTGTTCCTTATACCGTACCTGTTACAAGGCATGAAGGTCCTATGGCTTTGGATTTTCATGGCGGTGCATTAACTCAAGTCAATCAGACTTCAAATAATTCAGGAATAATTAAACCTTCAAAAACAACGCCCGCCCAAAATTATGAAGAGAAAATTAAAAGTCTTCTCAAAGTCGGAGGAAATAACCAACTTGTTATTGAAATAGGCGGAGTCCCGGAAGTCAAAACCGACAAAGAACTCAAAAAAGAAATTGCCCGTATAAAAAAAGCTCAGGAAACTTTTGCAAAGTCGGGTAAAAAAATTCCTGCTCCTAAAGAAGCAAAATTTGACACAGGGTATATAATCGACAACGTAATTCAAGTTGTCATAAACGTTGACAAGGCGTAACAGACTTGCAGAAAATTTTTGCTTGTTTGTTTAACTGATTAGGAAGGATTTGAAAAGTTTGGAAAGACTTGTTATAAACGGCGGAAACAGATTGAGCGGCACTGTTAAAATCAGCGGTGCAAAAAATGCGGTACTCCCGATTATTGCGGCGACTCTTTTGGGACAGGACAAAGAAACTTGCCTTGATGAAGTTCCGAATTTGGACGACGTGAGAACAATCACCGAAGTTTTAAAAACTCTCGGCGTTAAAGTCCGTCATGACGTGGAAAAAAGTCAGCTTTTTGTTGATGCGACAAATATAGAAAATGTAACTGCTCCTTATGATTTAGTCAGAAAAATGCGTGCATCTTTTTTGATTATGGGACCTTTGCTTGCAAGACACGGAAAAGCAAAAATTTCTTTGCCCGGCGGTTGTGCTATCGGTACTCGTCCTATCGACTTGCATTTAAAAGGCTTTGAGGCACTCGGTGCAAAAATTCAAATAGGTCACGGAGATATTTCCGCAGTTGCTCCCGAAGGTTTGAAAGGTGCAAGAATTTATTTGGATTTTCCCAGCGTCGGAGCAACAGAAAATATTTTGATGGCGGCATCAATGGCAGAAGGGCAAACGATTCTTGAAAATCCCGCACAAGAACCCGAAATTGTAGACCTTGCGAATTATTTAAATATCATGGGGGCAAATATTCGCGGAGCAGGCACTAACGTTATAAAAATTGAAGGTTCAAAAAAATTGGTTGCTCGCGATTATACAATTATTCCTGACAGAATTGAGGCAGGAACTTACATGATCGCCGCTGCAATGACTCGCGGTGATGTTTATATTGAAAATGCTATCAGCGAACATTTAAAACCTGTTATCGCAAAATTAAAAGAGGCTGGAGTAACTGTTATTGAGGACGTGGAAGGAATTAGAGTTGTCTGCGATAAAAGACCTCGTGCAGTCGATATAAAAACTTTACCTTATCCGGGTTTCCCGACAGACATGCAGGCACAATTCATGGCACTTCTGACGATTGCGGAAGGTACAAGCATGGTTACTGAAACTGTTTTTGAAAATCGTTTCATGCATGTTGACGAACTCAGAAGAATGGGTGCAAAAATTAAAATCGAAGGCAGAACTTCCGTTGTTGAAGGGCAAGAAGGTTTGATGGGCTGTCAAGTCAAAGCTACAGATTTGCGGGCAGGTGCGGCGGTTGTTTTGGCGGGACTTGTTGCTGAAGGCGAAACTCAAATCGGTTATATTCATCATATTGATCGCGGTTATGATAATCTCGTAAAAAAATTAGTTGCTCTCGGTGCTGACATTAAACGAGTAAATAGTTGATAAAAAAATTATCCTGTCAATACGACAGGATTTTTTATCACGGGCGTTTCATAAATTTTTAAGCGGAAATGACATCAAGGAGCAGTTTGTCATTGAGAAGACAGGATAAAAGATTTTGCCTGATACTGCGTTTGCTTTTAATCTTAATCAAATATTTTTTGTGTAAAGCAATGGC
>JAFZMV010000107.1 GCA_017553205.1 Selenomonadaceae bacterium
ACAGGCTCCGGCGACTGATTTTTTTTCGCCTCTTCCTCCGCTTGCCGTTTCAATTCCTCCTCTTTTGCCTTATTCATCGCCATCAAAGTTTCATAATCATTCGGCAAGGCATTTTTCGGCTTTTGCACTTCCGCTATCTCTGATTCTGTTGCTTCGGGAAGTTTTTCTGCTGATTTTTTTTCTTCACCGTCGCCACTTGACGCAAAGATAAACGCCAAAATCAAAACTGCTCCAAAAAATATTCCTATCAATCTGATTATTTCTCGCCGAAATCCAAAAACTTTATCTGCTTTTCCCTCATTCATCGAGTAATTTCCGATTTCTTCTTCCGCCGGATTTTTTTTCTCAATTCCCAATTTTTTCTGAAGGTATTCCAAAATTTTTTTTAGTTTTTCCAATTTTTTCATCTCGCATTATTCTTTATTTTCAAAATTTCTTTTTCGGAAACTCTCAATTCTATTTCGTCCGCAATTCTGTCCAAAACGTAACAATCATTGCGAATTTTATAATTCACCATTGACAAGCCTTTTTTCCCGCGATTTTTTACAAATACACTCGGCAGACGTTTCGGCAGGGAATTAAATTTCAAAATGGTTTTTTCTCCGTCATCAAAAACCGTAATTTTCTCTTCAAATTTCCCGCTGATTTTGTAATTAAAGTTCAAATTTTCAATATTGCCGCTGATTCCGCTCAATGAATTTTGTTCTTCTCGAAAATTTATTTCAGAATCTTCCTCGTAACCATAATTCCAAGTTACCATCGGGTTGTACCAATCTGAAGTATTTAAAATTAACTGATAACTTCGTTTGTTTGTCGTGATTATTAAATTTGTCGTCGAAGTTTCCACTGTCGGTTTAATATAAATGTGCGGTACTCCGTCAACCGTTGCTTTTTCAACTGCCCACGCACTTGTATCTCCTCCTCCAACAAAATTTATTCTTTCGCCTTTTTTCAGCGACAAATCTGTTAAGTAACCGACTCGGCAATAAATTTTATAAAGTTGATTCGGTGCATATTTAAAAATCACCGTCGAATTATCCTGACTGTTCGCTCCGTCCTGTGTATAACTCACTCTTCTTGAACTCGGATTCACCAACGCCGCAGGATTGTACGAAATATTTTCTTCGCTCGCTCCTTTAACTTTTGTCGTTCTCAAATTTTCCAACAAATCCAAAATTTTTTCCTGAATTGCTTTTTGCTCTTCAAATTTTTCGTTGAGTTCTTCAATTCGACTGTTGACTACTTTAATTTCTTTTGGCGATAAATTTTTTTCTGCCGCCATTACTTCGCAATTATTAAAAAATGTTGCAAAAACTGCCGCCGCCAACACAAATTTTTTTAAATTTTTCATTTTTTTCTCTCCCATCATTTTTCAATAACATTTGTCGTCGATTCCGTATTTACCGCCGACGCATCTTTCGACCATGAAAAGTCGCTGATATACATTCCAATCGGATTTACTGCCAGTTGCTCCTCGTCATCACTTTTTATTGTCTGCACCGTGAAAATTCCGCTGTACGGCGTAACTTTTTTTTCACCGTTGCCAATCGTAAAAGTTTCTTCCGTCCAGCGAATTTGGTAAGAGTGACCTCCTTCCATCGGCAACACTGTTGAAATATTTATTTGCACTGTTTGATGTCCAAATTTTTCTGTTGTTTTTTCACTTTTCAACATTGTCTGCAACTTCAACGCCGCATCTTTCGTCAAAAAACCGTACGATGTTGTTAAATTTTCTTTATACACCACAGGATCAAGCGGAATTTCTCTCGTATTTTTCAAAAACTTTGAAAGAAAATATTTGTAAACCGCCTCTCCCACTTGATAATTTTTACTTGCCTCCACCGTTCCCACGTTGCGAATTGCTCCCGTCATTGTATCTACCTCAACAATGTACGGCATCACATTTGAACTCAGTGATTTATAAACCAGTCCAACCGTCAAAATCATCACCACCGCCAACATTCCCACTAACAAACGACGCAAATTATAATTTTGTACTATTATTTCGCCTTCTCGTTCGTCCCATTTTCGTGCCGCTCGCTCTGCCGGACTTTTCGGCTCATAATTTGTAAATTTTTCCGGCTTGCTTAACAAATTTTTTATGTTCAATTTTTACCTCATCTCCATTTTTATTTTTTCAAAAAGTAAAAATCGGGGTCACTCGTGCCTTGATTCGATTTTTCTCAATAACTCCGCTGTATCTGCCGTCAAATGATCTCTCACTTGTTGCTATCGGCAATATATAACCTTGCGGCACTTCAAATTTTCCTCGCAATTTTGGAAGTTCGTGTCCGACATTATCTTTTTCAAAAACTTTTCCGATATATTGCCCTTCAATTTCAAAACGCGATGTTTCCGCATCTATCGAATATTTATCTCCAGCAACCGCTCCCACTTTTTTCAGAAAATCATGGTTGCCGTCTCCCCACCCGTTTTTGATGATTATCTCTTTCACTTCTTCCGAAGGCTCGTAAATTATGTAATCACCGCGACTAAACTCTTTGCAAGGCACTTTCATATACAATCCTTGTGGCAAACTTGATGTCACATTTAAATAAAAAATTTCTGATAATCCCTCAAAGCCTAATCTCATCGCTACACACAACATTAAAAAAATTATTGCTTTTTTCTTCAACTCTCCTACCTCCTTACTGACTTGCATAGTGTATCTGATTTTTTTCTCTCCAAAATCTTATTTTTTTGCTTTTTTCTGCCAAACAAAAAAGTGCAGTCCAACTTTGAACTACACTTTCAAATTTTCATTCCAAATATTTTTTTGCGTCATCAACGAAATTTTTTAAACTTCGGCTGACTATGCTTTTATCGACATTACATCTCTCTGATAAAATTTCAATTTTTTCATCGGGATTTTCGATTTTCTCAAAAATTATTTTTTTGTGCAGAGAATTTTCCTCATTATCAAAAATATTTTCAATTTCATTCAACAACCGACAATATTTATCGTGCCTTTCCGCTATCACTTCCACCCAGCCACAATTTATAAAATCTCTCTGTGAATCGTATTTTTCTGCAAACTCCACAATTTTTTCCAACAAAATTATCATATTTACAATTTTGTCAGGCTTGAAAATATCTTCCTCCGTCAATTTGTACAGCATAAAATCCGAAATTTTTTCCAGTATCGTATGATAACGAATATTTAACTGTGCCACAGAAATATTCAACGCAAATGATATTGCTACCAGCTGTTTTTTCTTTTTGTACTTCATCACAATAAATTCCTGTTCTTCTGTCGTCAACGATTCATACACTGCGTCGATCATCATCTTTGTTATCTCGATTTTCATTATTCTTGCGTAAATTTTGCGAATATTGCTCATCGAAAAATAATCTCGACAATCTTTTTGCAGTTCTATTATTTCTTCCAAATTTATATTTTCATCGGAAAATTTTTGTTTTAATGCCTCATCTGCCAAATACAACGTCAATTCCGGCTTGAATTTGTGCATCATTATTAAACCGACCTCCCAATAAACAAAAAAAGTTGCAGGATTTTCTCCCGCAACTTTCATTTTTCAAATGTGCCCGAATTGGGCACATTTGGATTTTTAATTTCAGGGTTCAATTATTCTGCTGAATTTTTAACTCCTCGATGTGATAAAGTGCCACTGACGCTCTAATTCCCCACTGTGCCGCTTTCAATTCATCGGTTTCTTCCTCACTGAAACGTTTTGCTTCCTCGTAAAGTGATTCATAACTCGCCATTCTCGAACGACTGAACCAGTCTTCTGCCTCTTTTTGCGGGTCTCCAAATTCTTCCGGCACATCTATAATAGTTCCGACTGCGACTTTTATTTCTGCCGTAGAATTTTTTTCGGGCAAAAGATTTTTCGGATACGTCAATTTTGATTCACTGTCAGGAACTTGATTCTCTGTTTCAGTTTTTTCCTCATTTTTTTCAACATGAGAATCTTGTTCCGACGTTACATCAGAATTTTCCTCACTAAAGCTGTCAGCGTCCTCAACTTCCGTCATTTTTTGGGCTTGAATGTCTTGAATTGTCCCCTTGATTTCGCCGGACAAAATTTTTTCAAGGCATTTTTCCTGTTCTTCCGACGACATATTTGTCATTTCGATTGCCGCAGATTCACTCAATTTTTTATCATCTATAGCTTTTTTGACATTCTCAGTCAATTTTTCCAACGAATTTATCCTCTGCAGTTGCGACTTTGAAATATTTAAAATTTCTTCTGCGAAAAAATTTCTGAAACGTCCGCGAGTTCCTCTGTCTTTATGATTATAAATTGCCTTCGCAAATTTTTCCAAATATTTGACTTCCTGCAACTTTTCGTCAATCGTGCGTTCTTCTCGTTGTCCTCTGTTCGACGCAATCAAATTCAGCATTTCGACGGCATCTTCGTCAAACTCTATCGTTTCTCCGTTTTCCTGCTCTATCTGAATTTTTGTACGAGATTTGATTATGCAAGGCAATTTTCGTTCATTGTAAACGCCATCTTCAAGCAACTTTTGTACCGCCGCACGACGACGATGACCCGATATTATTATATACTTGCCGTCATCTTTCTTGCTGACTGTCAACGGTTCTATCAAGTGCGAAACTGCAATCAGCCCTGCCAATGCCTCCACATCTCTCAACCCGTAAAAATTCTTCGGATTGCTTTCCAAATCGTCAATATCAATGTAAGTAATTTTTTCTTCCGGCAGATTTTTTTCCGAAGTCTGTGTAACTTCGTTGAGGAAACTTCCCAATCCGCTGTTATGTTCTTTCAAATTTCTATCCCTCCACCAAATTTTCTATGAATTTCATTAAATCTTTCGCAAACCCCGAATTTGGCGACAATTCATAAATACTTTTTTGCTCGTTAATCACTCTGTCCAGCCAATTTTGAGTATTTTTTCCGCCACGAATGTACGGAAAAATTTTATAATTTTTTTCTCGAAGTTCACGAATAATTTTGTAGCAATTTTCCGTCGAAGAAAATTGATTGACCAACACACCGCGAATAAAAATTTTTAATTTCAATATCGCATTATAATTTTTTATTTCTTGCTCCAGTTGCGATATGCCATTCAAACTAAATTTGTTCGGCAAAGTCACCGCGATAACATCATCAATGATTTCCAAACCGTTCAAAACCGGAATATTTGAATCCGGCGGATTGTCCACTATGCAAATATCATAATTTCTTTGCACGTTTCTTAACGATTCTTTTAAAATGTTATCCTGTCTGCCGACTTTATTTTTCAAAATTGCTAAATTCATATCCAGCAAATTCGGATCGGCTGCTATCAAGTCAATTCTTGGATAACGTGTTTTTTGAATGACTTCCTCCGCCTTCATCGCCTTAATGTTGGCAACTTCTTTTGCATCTGTTCCCTGTGCCAAAATATTTCCGAGCGTTCCGAAGTTTTCATTTTTCCCGAACCAATATGAGGCATTCGCTTGCTTGTCCATATCGATAAATAAAATTCGTGCTTTCCAACTTTCTGCCAGTGCATATGCCGTATTTATCGCTATGCAGGTTTTTCCCACTCCGCCCTTCCAGTTTATGAAGCCTACTGTTCTCATTCTGCACCCTCCTTCATTTCATAAAATCTTTTAAAAATTTTTCTATTTTCGTCACCCTCTCTTGCAAGTTTTTTATTGCGAAATTGTTTTCAGTAGGCATTTTATCCTCGTCTATTAAAATTTCCTTCAGCGACACTTTTAAAATTTTTGCCATTTCTTCCAACATTTCGACTGCATGCGGTTCTTTCTCCCCGCGTTCCCAATTTGTTAAGGTATTGCGTGACACTCCCAACCGCGTTGCCATTTCATAAACCGTTATCCCTCTCTCTTTCCTCAATTCTCTGATTCTTGCTCCAAAATTTTCCATTTTTTTATGGCTATGTTTTTTCTTTGTCCTTCACGAAATTTTTACAAAATTTTGCGTCAGGGTTCTTCACATTGCCGCCCTTCACACTCCTTCAAATTCAAAAATATTTTCCCAACTTTTGAGCAAATTCTGCCAATACTGTCGCCAACTCCCCACTTTTGTTTTTGTCTATCTCCAAATGCAAAATTTGTTCGATCTTGGGCAACATTTCTCGTGCTATTTTTAAATCCATCTTCAAATTTTCGTCCTGTGCTGTCATTCCCTCTTCATTAACAGCTATAATTTTGTACAGTTCATTTTCTACATACTCAAAATGCTCTATCAACTCCATAACTTTCTCCGTACTGCCTTGCTCATAGTCTGTCAGCTGTATCTCCAACGCAATTTTTTTCAAATGGATTCGGCTGTAATCCATATACTGATCTACCAATGTTGATAATGTTGAAATATTTCCGTAGGAGATTATATTTTTCAGCTTGCGATTTTCTTCTCGCACTCGCTTTAACTCTCTCCGCAGTTTTTCGTTGCTTGACATTCCAACATTTTGAGTATTTGACTGCACTAATTTTTCGCCTCCCATTAAATTTGAGACAGAAATTTTAAAATTTCGTGCCTTCCACTTTAATGGTATCACTTTTTTGTCAACTCGCATAACACAATTTTGCAACTTGATAAAAAAAATCGCCTGATTTTCATCAGACGTTAATTTTTTCATTTGAGTATCCGTCTTTTTATAGACTTTTTTGGTATTCCATCAACATTGGAAAGTGCATCTTGTAAAAGGTTCATCTGCAGACCTTCCAGCCCTCTTTTCTCCGGCGTGCCTTCCTTATAAATGTTGTATTTCGGTACATAATCAAAAAAAGTTTTACTGCCAATTTGCCCGTTTCTGTGCTTGAGTATTACCGCTTCCATTTTCCGAATCGGTTTATTTCTTTCTTCTGCTAACTTTTTTGACCTCTCCGCCACATTTTTTGACATTTCACTAATTTTTGCCGTTGCTTGAAACTGCAAGCCGATAACTATATCGCCCGTATATTCCAACGCTCCTGATTCTTTTAACGCTTGAAATGTCACTTCTTCGGAATAACTCGACCTGTTCAGTGATGCCGCCACCACTATCGGTATTTCCAGAGAACGGCTCAAAATATTCAAAGATTTTATGCTGTGATCTACTATCTGTTTATCTGTTCCTTTTGGATTCGTCGGCTCTAAAATTTGAAGATAATCCACGAACAACACCGGCTTTTCTTCCAAATTTTTAACATGATTTTTTGCTGTCTTTTCAATATATTCAACCGTAATTTCTGACAGTGCCGCGTGTGTAAACAGATGACTTGCCGCCGTTTTGTAATCGTTTATTATTTCTTCCGTGATTTTTGCTCCCTGCGTTTGAATTATTTCGTGGACACTTTGTCCAGCTCCATGCAAAAATGACAATCTCGACAAGTCCCGATAAAATAAGTCCTGTATACTCATTTCCAGCGAAAAATATATTACATCTTGCTGATTTTTCGCTAAGTTATACGCTATTTGTTGCATTAACGCCGTTTTTCCGACTGACGTTCCTCCCGCAATTATGTAAAGTCCCGGAGCATATAAGCCGCCGTCCAAACTTAAATCTAATTTTTCAAATCCTGTTGAGATTGGTTTGCGGGTCGTCCTCATCATCGTCAACAAATTTTCAATTTTTCCCATATTGCTCTCTTCATTTCGGTTTTTATTTAAAACTTCGGTTTTTGGATTTTCCGCAACTTCCGACAATCTTTTTGCAAAAAATTCTTTGTCATTCACCAAAGCCTCATTCGCGTCTTTGTATTCTCCGCTGATATTCACAGAATAAGCCTCGTAATCTGATTCTTGCAGGATTTTCAACAATTTTTCTGCCGCCGCCTGTCCCGTCTCGTCATTATCTAACGCAATTACAAACGGTTGATTGACTTTAATATTGCGTTCTTCCAATTCTGGAACAAGATGCTCTATCATTGACGTACTTCCCAATGCTATTGCTGTATATCCAAATTCTTCGACGCTCATCAAGTCAAATTCGCCTTCGACTATGAAAATCGGACTTTCTGCCGTCGCTATTGATTCGATATTTAAAATTTTTGCGTTGCCGGCTTTTTGTTTGATGTAAATGCGTTCTTCCTGCGGAAATTCCTCCGACGGTCTTATATCCCTTGCCAAATAACTTTCATTGCTTGTCGGGATTATCAAGCGGGGACTTCCTGCAAACGGCGGTTTCCCATTAAATTTTTCTAAAACTTTCGGGTGATACCATTCCGCAATAAATCCGCAATTTAATTCAGCGGCTTTTTTTAAACTGATTCCGCGACTTCTCAAATAATCTTCTGCTTGCCAAAGATTTTCTGACGCACTTTTTATATCCGCCTTGATTCTTGAAATTTCATCGGGAGAGAATTTTTCGAAAATAATTTCATTCTTGAGACTGTTCGCAACATAATTTGAATTTTTCTTCAAAGTAATTCCGTAAATTTCAAACGCTCGGAACAATGCCTCTTTGTTTTCCAAATTTTCTTTAGCCCCGATAATGTTGATAATATCTGATTTCGGCGGAAAACAACCTCTGGCAAAACAGGTAAATTTCCAATTTTCATTTTTATCTGCTTGAATTCCTGTTCTGTGCGGTCCGCTACCGCTTCCGCAGATCGGACAAATATAACCGCCGCCTGTTTTACCTGTTGGTGTCAGATACATTTGCGGATTTTCGTGTATGTACCTTATTGCCTCTTCCAGTTCCATTTCGTACATTTTTTTTCTCCGACGCTCCTTCCCACTCAATTTTTACACCGCTGATTTTTTTTCCCTCGTACAATACCTCGTAATCTTTTATTTGCCCCTTTTCTTTACAACTCTGTACAATGGTAACCATACAACTTCGCACTCTCGCTAGTTTTTTGGCAGGATATGCTGTCATTCCCAAATCTTTTTCGATTGTGGAAAACTTTAGGGAACGTATTCCCTTTCGATTGCGTTTCAGTCCTTGAATTTGTTTCACCACATAATTCGTCAATATTCTTATTGAACGACTCATTCTAATTTGCGGAATATCCAATAATGCCGTCGGAAAACAGGTCAACTGTTTTATAGATTCGGAATACGATTCCAGTATCACTGCCACATTTTTATCTTCCGGTATCCCAAAACAGCCGTTTATCGGAAATCCGAATGAAATTCGCGTTTTGCCTTCCGCATCTTTACGTTCCAATATAACTGTATCCAGTAAATGTCCCTGAAGTGCTTGAATATGCTTCATTTCTTCAGGAAGATTCGGATAATGTCTAAATTCTTCAGTCACCTCAATTCTGATAAACCATGTCATCATTGTTCTCAATCTGTCTTCTACATATTGAATTTCTTCATTCGATATTCCGCCATCACTATTACCATGCATATGTTTAGTCAACTGTGCCGCAGTAAATTCTTTGTTGCCGGCTTTTTTCAAACTGTATACACTCTCTATGATGAACAAATCAAATTCTGTCGGTTTTAACTCTTCTTCCGGAGTATTAAAGGCTGTTGGCATTATTTTCATCTGGATATTTTTATCCAGCCACATAATAACGTCTACATAGCCCGTTTTTCCCAAAGGTACTCTGACAAATTCGTTTAAATACATTTCTTTTAACGAACGAGCCAGTTTTGACGTGCTAAAATAATGATATTGTGCAACAATCGCCTTACCTTGACGTTCTCTTTCTTCAGTAGACTCTGCCGCTATTGTTGTTTCTGCCGGCGGCAATACCACCACATTCATATCAGCAGGTGATATAGTCTCATTTACATTTTCAACTGTAACACCCTCTGATATGGGTTCTACCTCAATCGTAATCTCCTCTGTTGTATGTTCTGTTTCAATCGCAATATTTGCTGTGGTGGATTCTGCCTCAGTCGTTTCAATATTTTCATTAGCTCCGACTTTTTCATAGTTGCCGTAGAAACTTTCCAAAAAATCATAAAGTTGCTTTTCGCTGTAATATTTATAACCAGTTATAGATTTGTGATGTGGATAAAGTTTTCCATTTTTCTCCCATCTCTCCAAAGTATCTTGACTTACATTCAAAATTTTTGCTGCTTTTCCGCTGGTTAAATACTTTTTGTTCAAAATTTTCACCTCCGTTAAAAAAGACACTAGTTACAAAATTTACAACCTCCGCAACCTCCGCAACCTCCGCAACCTCCGCACATTCCAACCTCACAACCTCCGCAACCTCCGCAACCTCCGCAACCTCGCAACCTCGCAACCTCGCAAAATCAGCTAAAATGGCGTACTGGTGCGATTTAATATTCGTGAAAACCTCCGCAACTTCCGCAGAACTTCCGCATTTTTTACTTTTAGTCTCAGTAATGGACTCACTTGTTGTCGCTCAATGCCTTTTTTTTCGCGTCCCTACGGGCTTTTCTCTCCAAACGACGTTTTTCTTTTTCTGCAAATTCGGCATCTGCTATTACCAACCATCTGCGAATGGTTTGGCTCGTTACTCTATTAGCTATTGCTATGTCTGACACAGACAATATGCCGTCGTGATACATTTTTCTGTAAGCCTCAAAATCGTCAGGCAATTTAGTCGTTCTCTTTGTCGGATTAGGATTTCCATTTCTCTTTTTTGTTTTGGGCTTTGATTCCAGTGCTTTTCTAGCCATTCCTTCCTCTAATGCCATTTCAAATTCAGTCAGTTTTACAAGCTCTTCCTTTTTGGATTCCGTACCACCTTCGGTCGATTTTTTTTCAATTCTCCACTCCGGCTCTTCATATGTTGATGAATCGTAATTAGACACTGGTAAATCATTGAGTACTTCTGTTTCTTCTGATTCTTTCAATGAAGATTTTTCCTCACTTTCATCGGGTTCATCCTTTGTTTGCTTGACCCATTTGTAAATTGTCGGCTTTGAAACTCCATAATGTTCTGCTATCGCTGAAACGGACATGCTTTTCGTCAAATATAACTTTTTAAAATCTGCAAAGTCGTCAGGAATTTCTTTCTCGTTGTAACCTTTATATTTTCCTGATGCCATTGCTATCGCAATGCCTTCTTTTTGACGTTGTTTTATCACGGTTTTTTCAAATTCCGCTATTGACTGCATTACTCCAAATTTTAATTTTCCTTCTTCCGTACCGCTGTTAAATTCCTCCTTTTCACTTATGAACTGAACATTTTTTTCATTCAGTTGTTCTATGGTTTTAACTAACTCGATCAAAGTTTTATTGAATCTGGCAAACTCCGGAACTACTATCTCGTCCCCTTCTCTCAAGTAATCCATCATCTTATCGTATTCGGGACGGTCTTTCTCTTTAATGCTGATCTTGTCCCAATATAACCTGTAAAAATTTTTACCGGCTCGAAATTTTTCCACTGTTTCTTCAGCGTTTTCCTCAGGATTTATTCTAATGTACCCTAATTGCATCTTATCAATGAACCTCCTTTTTCTTTATTTTAGATATAAGGAATTTTAGCATAAATTTAGTAAAAATCAACAGGCTAAATCTTTTTTTATGTTTTTTCTCAAAAAATTTTTTTGTTCAAATCATCTTTTTCTTTTTCAAATCCTAAAATAACGCCATTCTTACAATTTTTTTTAAAAATTTTTTAAGTCATTTTTAATGAGTGATTTGAACAGCAAAAATAGTCTCAGTAATGACCCTAAATGGTCTCACTAATGGACCTAAATGGTCTCACTAATGGACTTTTGCACCTCTCGAAAACCGCGTCACTACGCCATTTATAGCACCTAAAATTTTCCCTAAGAATTCCTAAGAAATTCTAACACAAGCGACGGTGACAAAAAACCGCCGATGACGCTTGCGAGCAAATTCTTGTGCTTGGTCGTTCTTAAAAAAATTGTCACCTGCTTGTGGAATTCCTAAGAAATTCTAACACAAGCGACGGTGACAAAAAACCGCCGATGACGCAAAAATATATATTTTTATATAAATCAAAAATTTTCCTTTTAACAGGTAAATCTATATACCAGAGCAGTCAAGAACCTAAGTGAGTCTCTCGAAACACTTGATTAGCGGTGATAAGGTGTAGAAAATTTTCAATGACCCGTAAGACATTCCAGCTGAATACTATCTTTAATAGGGTTGCGGTGAGTTCGACTTTACGGAGAGTTATTTTTTAAAACTGCTGTTGCGTAAGATTTTTTGAGCCAGATACGCAGAAAACGCTTGTGAACCTCAGATCTACAGCAACGTCATTGCGTTTTCAAGTATCGTACGGAGGCGAAAAAAAATCCACAGCAACAAAAAAAAGCCAAGTGACAACATCCCGGCAGGAGTGCAGGCTTTTTTTTATTTTACTCTCAAGTTAGCCAAATACAGAGCGAACGAAAAAAATTTTCTTATCGTGATTCGGTTTTTAAGTTTAAAATTATTAAAAATTTTTTGAGTGAACGACAATATTTGGCTTACGAGAAGCTATCAAACGAATTAGTCAGTGTATTGTGGATAATGTATTTCATCAAACTGAGTGTTAAGCTGTAGTGTGAGAAGGTGTCTTCATAAGTTTATCAATTCGCATAACTACAGTATTTCTGAAAATTCAAAAATGGCATCACTACATACAAAATTTTGTTACGAAGACAGCCTCTGAATCTTATTCAAAAGCTGACGTTCAACTTGGTTGTAGAACTGGATATTATTTTTTTTATCTCTGATACTGTCGGATTTATCTTCTTAACAAAATTTTTCAAATCAGAAATCTCAACTTCCAGACTACCTAATTTTTTTAAGATCATGCTAAAATTTTTGTCTAACTCAACTTCGTTTTGAGTCGTAAATTCTGAATGTGATTAAAATATTTTCATTTTCTTTCTTCATAGGTAAAACTCACTGTTTAGACATAAAAGCCAGATAGCCTTGAATAATATATTTTTCTATCATGCATGGCTTATCGTTAGTCTCTAAGTTCAATTCACAATCACCCATACACTTGGGCAAGAATATGCAACTTTTACATTCTCTTCGCAGAGTGGTTTTAATTCTGTTTTTTTTAATATCAGATCAAAGTTTTTGAGTGTATCAATAAATTTATTTTTTCTTTCTACGAGGTATTCACAGATATAACCATTTTATAGCAATTTTGCGATTTAGCAAGAATGAAATTTAAATCCAACGTTGATGTTGTTTGTTAAAAAAAATTTTTGATTTCATTATTTACAAAAATTGCTATAGTAGACATCAACTGTAACTGCCTTCGGATCGTTTCTCATGCAAGCAGTACTCTTCGGCATGGAGGTAAACGTATGACAGCATTCATTTTAATAGTAGAATTTTTAAGTTTTGAGAATATGAAGCGGTGTTTATAAAATTAAAACGGCATAGAACAGTAATTTCTTGAATTTTAAAAATACCGTAACTGCCAGAGAAAATTTTGTTATGAACACCGCCTCTATTTTTTTATAAATGCTATTTCTTCTTCTTTATCAGAAAAATTCTTTTCAAGAATTTCGATTAATTCAAAAATTCCGCTCATGTTATCACGGTCAATGTTTAGGCGAATGTGGACGGCTATACCCGCTTCAGCAACGGTATTTATTTTTTTAGTATGCGATTGAAAATGCCGCTTTTTTGGTTCACATAGGCTTTTCTCTTTTCATAGTTTTCAACTGTACCGTCAAGAGTTATCTGAACATTTCTGACATTCCACCGCCTAAAATTTTCGGAATTGTTATAAACGTCGAGTGTTGAAATAATAAAATATCCTCAATGAATTTGAGGACAAAATTGACGATGAAAAGCCAGAGAATATTTAGAGACAGTAGTATGAGAAAAACCGACCAGTTGTTCTAATTCTTCTGCAGATAAACTTGGAAATGAAATTTTTGCTTGGATAATTTTGCATCCAACATCGGAAGACTCTGAATTTAAAAAGTACCGAATGGCAAAAAGAAGATTTTGGTAAACTTCCAATTTGAATTTCAGAGAATCAAGAATTTTTTTGTCAGTATTGCCATATTCCTCAAAAAAGCCAATGGAACGTTCCAAAACATAATTTAAAGCCTCAACCTTATTGCAGGAAAAAATATCTCCACCAGGTAAATCGTAGTTCATCAACGATGCGATCTCATTAAAAAATTTGTCTCTCCAACGCTGAAGAGCATTAGGGTGAAGATTAAGTTGAAAACCGATTTTCACAAAGGAAAGATTTTTAGCGAATCGGTCATATAAGAACATGCGTTCCTCAATGCTGGCATCGGCAAGAACAGCGGCAACAATCATGTCGTTATTTTCCTCGTAGAGGAGACGCATTTTCAATTTCCAAGCTCTATCGGAATTGTTATAAAAACAGAAATTATTCAAGAAATCAATCTCTTCGTCAGACCAATATTCGTTATGGAAAAAGTGTAACAAAGCATCGTTGGCAAGAGAATATCTTAATTTAGCAGAAATCAAATCAGATCACCTCAACGATGAATAAACAGCATATCTTCAATTTCACGAGTAGTGGAGCGGAGATAATCTAAAAAGTCCAGAAGTTGAGAACGTTCTTCAGAACTGAGCCGATAAATCGCAACTTCTTTAGCAAGTTGATGCAGATAGAAATCGGACATAGATTTAAAATCATTTATAATGCGAGGCATAGGCGAAATTTCGCAATAAGAAAGAATATGCTCCAAAATCTGACAGCGATTTTGCAAAGAGTTCACCGAAGTAGTCTGAAAGTTATTTTTTGCATTTGGACAATCTGAAAGTCTGGGATCATCGGTGAAGTTTTTATGAGTGTTTTTAGTGGTACTTTGTGGGACGTACGCCATAAAAATTCTCCCTTCAAGAAACAAAAAATACAGTATTTGAGATTATTTATCAATCTTTTAAATACTGTATCACTTTTTAAGAGAAGTTTCAAGTTTATTATCTTAATTCAGGTGAATTTAAGAATATTTATGAATTAACGGCAAGAGGCAGCACGACGAGTACAATCCTCAACTATATCGCAAACATATTCTTTGCTGGGAACAGAAGGCGAAAATTTAACAACGGTCTGAGTGATAGAATCTTTTGAAAAACCTTTGTCGAAAAGGAAAGAGACGGCATTTTTATCGAGAGTGTCTGACCAATCATTATCGGAATTACCAAGTTTTTTCTGAGCGAAAAAGAAAAATGATTTAGTGCAAGGAGAATCCGGCTCACCGTTTAAAATGATGTCAATGCGATGTTCCTTTTCAATTTTCAAACTCGTTTTATCCCGCTCCACAGCTTCTGAATCTTCATTGAGTAAGCGAGTAAGTTCAGTCGAACGCAAAGAAAGTTGATCAAATTCCTCCTGCTGAGGAAATGGTGAATTGAGTTCAATAGTGCCGTTATCAATTTTATTTTGTAAAAGCTCAATTTCTGTTTTTTTATCTTCAGCAGATTTTTTGCGGCTGTTAGCCATTTCGATAATACGATTTATGTTATCGCCCGGCACGGAAGTAGAATTTTTTCGAGAAGTAGTGTTGCCTTCCAAAAGAATTTCCTCGTGCAGAAAAGTACGCTCGAAAGCCGTAGAAATATGAAGTCCTTTATATTCGCCGGATAAACCGCACAGAGGAGAAAGAGAATTAGAATTTTTTTTGATAAAATCCGACAAGAAAGTAGAGGCTTCTTTTTTATCATTGAAGGTTTTTCCGTTCAATATGATTGAAAATTTTTCTTGCCCGTTTTCATCAAGGACTGTATTTTTTTGAAGAGTGTCAATATCTTTATTGATATTTTCGAGAATGACTTTGGCATCTTGAATCTTGTGAGGATAAGTGATGTTAATTTTGTGTTCAAGTTGTTCATGAGCTTTGAGAAATTCGGATTTAGCCATCTTGAGACGTTCGAGTTTGACATCAATATCCATTTTTTCCTTAATGAGAGGGTTGCCGGTAGCAATAGCTTTAATTTCAGCGTAAGAAAGAGTAGCCTCATCAACGTCATCTGCAGAACGAACGGGAGTTTTAGAAGTCATAATTTGAGAAATAAAGCGTTGCTTGTTCTCAATGATTTGCCACAAAACTGCATCAAACGTACCTTCGGTGACGTAACGGAAAACTTTAACATTTTTGTTCTCGTTGCCCTGTCTGATAATTCTACCTGCCCTTTGTTCCAAATCACTTGGTCGCCACGGTACATCGAGATCGTGCAGAGCTATCAATTTATTTTGTACGTTAGTTCCTGTTCCCATCATTACTGTAGAACCTAAAAGAATACGAACTTCGCCTTTGCGTACTTTGCCGAACAGAGTGTCTTTTTCCTTTTCGTTTTTGGCTGATTGAATAAAAGCAATTTCGTCGGGTTTGACACCGGCGGCAATCAATTTTTGGCGAATATCATCATAGACATTGAATTTATCCGGTGAAGGAGTAGACTGGTCGCAGAAAATCATTTGAGTAGAGCGTTGATCTTTCGTAGATTCATATATGTCGAGAACATTTTTGATGCACATATTGACTTTGCTGTCAGGGTCGTCAGGTAAATCAGGATTGATAAGACGTTGGTCAAGAGCCAATTTTCTGCCGTCGTTGGTAATTTTTAACATATTGTCATCTTCGGGTTCAACTTGTTTTTCACGAACCTTTTTTGCACGTTCGGCAAGTTTATCAACCATTTCTTTTTGAGCGTCAGATGCAGAAACTTTTTCGACGACAAATTCAGCTTTCGGGACATCAAGATTAAGTTGGTCGGCAGTTTTAATGTCAGCAATTTCCTTGAACATAGACATCAATTCAGGGAGATTGTGGAATTTGGCAAAGCGAGTTTTAGTGCGAAAACCTTTTCCCTCAGGAGAAAGTTCAACAGCAGTGACGGTTTTTCCAAAATTGGCAGCCCAACTGTCGAAAAATCCCAATCCTTCCTCTTTTAATCTGTCAGGTTGCAAATAACGTTGCATGGTGTAGAGTTCGCACATACTGTTGGAAATTGGGGTTCCCGATGCGTAAACGATACCACACCTGCCGTTATTTATTTCATTCAGATAGCAACATTTTTCAAACATATCGGTAGTTTTTTTTGCGTCAGTAGTAGAAATGCCCGGTATATTTTGCATTTTGGTGTAAGTGAAAAGATTTTTGTAATAATGAGCCTCGTCAACATAAAGTCTGTCAACGCCGAGTTGCTCAAAATTGATAGTGTCATCAGCTTTGTCATTTTGAAGAGATTCCAGTTTTTCAAGTAAAGCCTTTTTCTTCAATTCTGCTTGCTTAATGGAAAATCTTTCACAACGAACAGCCTTCATTTCGTCAATGGCATCAACAAGTTCATCAACTTGTTCTTGCAACATTCGTTCCTGTCGCTCTTTGCTGATAGGAATTTTTTCAAATTGCGTGTAGCCCATAATAACTGCGTCCCAATCCTGCGTGGCAATTTTTGAGCAAAATTCTTTTCTGTTTTCGGTAGTAAAATCTTTTGCAGTAGCAACCAAAATTTTTGCATTTGGATAAAGTTGTAAAAATTCAGTGCCGAATTGCTCAGTCAAATGTTTAGGGACAACAATCATAGATTTTTTGGTAAGTCCAAGCCGTTTAGCCTCCATAGCAGATGCAACCATTTCAAAAGTTTTACCAGCACCGACACAATGAGCGAGCAAAGTATTTCCGCCGTAAAGAGTATGTGCAATAGCATTTTTTTGATGTTCACGCAGTTGAATTTCTTTGTTCATACCCGGAAAAATCAAATGAGAACCGTCAAATTCGCGGGGGCGAATGTTATTGAAATGGCGATTGTAATAGGCAACAAGCCTGTTACGTCGTTTTTCGTCGGCAAAAATCCATTTTGTGAAAGCCTGTTTGATGAGTTCTTGTTTTTGCTGTGCAACGATTGTAGCCTCTTGGTCAACAATTTTCTTTTCAACGCCGTCAATAAAAACAGTTTTATGAATTTTAGGTTCTTTCATATTTAAAGCCAATTCAGTCAAAACAAGAGCATTCATTTCTTTTACGCCGTAAGTGACTTCGGCTTTTGCACTGAGGTTAGGGAAATTTTTCCCTTCAATTCGCCATAAACCATTGTGTTTTGAGAAATAAACTTCCATAGTTTTATGATGAACGTCAAAAGTTTCGGAAATAAATTTTCTAATATCGGCAGTAGGAATCCAAGTCGCACCGATCTCAACGTGAATATCGGCGGCAGTTAAATCTTTCGGTTTAACTTTTTTCAAAGCGGCAAGACTTTTTTCAAGCCGAGATTTCTGATTGCGGAGAAAATCTAATTCGGGACTAAATTTGTCGAGTTCGACGGATTTTTTATTTTGATAATCCAATTTGAAATTTTCCCATTCTGCCTTGAGTTCCTCAGTATTTTTTCCTAAATAGTAGTTGTTTACCTCTTTCTTGATGGCATCTAAATTATTTTCAAATTTCGTTAATTTTTTCTTGAGAAAATCATACAAAATTAAGTCGTGTTCTTTGTCACTGTGAGTAAATGATTCGTCGATTCTTCGTAAATGAACGAGAACCAACAAGTCAGCCTGTTTCACATAGCCGACCTCTCTATTGCGGCGAATTGCTTCAAGTGCGAGCAACGGTTTATCGGATAAAAATTCTCCAACTTTATCGCGGTCAATGGAAATTCCGTGACGAAGAGCAACTTCAACCAAAAATTCTCGATTATCTTTTTGCGATAAAATGTAGTCGTCGTAATAATTTTCCTCATTTGAATCATAATAAGTTGAAAATGAAAAATATCGCTCGCCGTCAGGATTACAGGCAAGAATTTTGCTTTCAATCTCATTTTTCGGCTCGTATTTCTGAATATCTTCAATTTTTAAAACAGAACAAGCGATTTTTTCGCTTATTTCGGAGTCAATTTGTTGAATTTTTGTTTCGGCAAATTCCATTTTTGCACGAATGTCGCCGGAAAGAAATTCTTCAGCAATTTGATATTCGTTTTTCTGAAAATCAAAATAAATTCTTTCAAATTCAAGAGAATTGATAAGTTCTTCGTCAGTTTTGCCCGTCAAAGATTTCATATAATCCAGTTCGACGCGTCCCAATTCCTGCATAGAAATTGCCAGAGCGTCAGTGGGATTGTCAGCGTGAGTAGGTTTTCGATGCGGCTCAATCGTGCGTTTTGTAAAAATTAACGATTTGCCTTTGTAACCTTCCTTACCGTATTCTTCCAGTGAACGCAAAAGCGGATAGGAAGAATCTTTACTAAAAATTTTTTTGAGATTTGAGTCCTCGCAGATATGTCCGTACATCTCGACGTATTTATCGTAAATTTGATTCATATCGGCTTGAGCTGTTTTTAATTCGTTGTCATCGCCGTCGTTAGATTGAATTTCGATAACATTGCGGGTAGCATCACGCAGATCCATAGCCAAAAGAATTTTTGTTCGGTCTTGAGAATTTGCTTTGATGGTCTCAATTTTTATTCCGTCATAAAATTTTAATTCCCCATCTTCAACAAAAAAACTTGATGAGCGTTTGCCTTCAATTTCAGGCATTTGTTGCGGTAAAGGCAATTCAGTTTCACTTGGCGAATAAATTTTTTGCATAGATTGCATTGATTCATTCAACATTTCGGAAAGCGAACGACTTTCATCAGGTTTGCAAGTTAAATCGAAACCGTACGCCGTACTCGTTTTATCCAGAGTTCCCAAAATATCTTCAGGGTGTTCTTCAAAATATTTGTTTACGGTAATATCCGGCTCACCTTGAAAATGATTTACGTTGACCCAACTCGGTAAATTTTCTTCATCACGAATTTTATCAAGTTTTTTGAAAAATAAAATGTCGCTGGTGACTTCTGTTCCTGCCTCTTTGAAAGCATTATTCGGCAGACGAATAGCACGAACAAGATCAGCACGACGAGCAAAATATTTTCTTGCACTGCTGTCCTGCTTGTCGAGAGTTCCACGCGAAGTGATGACAGCGACTAAACCTCCCGAACGTACTTGGTTAATCATCTTTGCAATAAAATAGTCGTGAATCAAAAAATGTTCTTTATTATAAGCACTGTCATTGACGTGATAATTTCCAAACGGAACATTTCCGACTGCAAGATCAAAGGAGTCATTTAAATACCGTGTATCTTCAAAGCCTTGAACATTTATTTCAGCGTCGGGATAAATTTTTTGTGCGATTCTGCCCGTAAGAGAATCCAATTCCACGCCATAAAGATGACTGCCATTTTTCATTTCGTTTGGCATATTTCCAAAAAATCCGCCAACGCCCATCGACGGTTCAAGAATTGTTCCTTGATTAAATCCCAAATTTTTCAAGCCGCCATAAATTTCTTGAACAATTTCGCCGGAAGTATAATGAGCGTTTAAAGTCGAACCTCTTGCGGCATCGTATTCTTTATCAGTCAGCATACTTTGCAAAAGCCACGCCTCACGATTCCAATTCGGATCGTTTTTATCAAATGCCTTCGGTATTCCGCCGAAACCTGCATAACTTTTCAAAATCTCCAATTCTTCAGGAGTTGCAGTTCTTTTTTCATCTTCAATGCGTTGAAGTGTGCGGATAGCCGTGACATTTTTGCGGAAAACATTTTTTTCACGACTATTGCCGCGAATAACAGCCATATCTTCAGCAAGAATTGTTTGAAAGTCAGGTTTTACAGTTTCCGAATTTTCTTCGACGGCAGAAATTTTTTCAGAGTCATTTTCAGGAGTTACATTTTCAGTCGGTTCAGAATTTTCGTTTTCCGATTGCTGAACTTCTTCAGGTAAAATTTCGACTGCGTTTTGATTTTCCGAAATGTCGGGCAAAATTTCTTCTTCTTCGTCCATTTCCTCAAAGTCGTAATCAGGATTATTTTGTTCTTCATTTGCCGTATTTTCAAAAGAATCTTCAAAATTTTGAATGACTTCCGGAGTTTCAGGAACTTCTTTGCCGACATTTTCCGCAATCTCGTTAAAATTATTGTCAGTGTCAGATGTTGTTGTTGATTCGGAATTTTTTTCAAGTGATCCGTCAAATTGCTTGTCAATAGCGTCATCGAAAAGCCCATTTTGTACAGTTTCTTCCTGCATTTCCAAATTCAATGCGGTTTCTTGAATTTGCGAAGTTTTTTCAGAGGATTTGATAACACCGATTTTCTCCAAAAGCGGATTATTTTCAGGAATGGTGAAATCCTCATCATTCTTTTTCATCAAAGATTTTTGCATCGCATCAAGAAAAATTTTTGCGGTTACTTGCGTTTCTTCCAAAATTTTTGGAATGTCGTGATCTTTAAAAGAAATTTTCGCAAGTTGTCGCGTCGCATTTTCAGTTGAAAATCCCATTCTTTCTAAAATGACAGCCTCAACACTCAACGCAAGCAACTTTTTAGATTTTTCGTCAAAATTACTGCGATTTGCCAACTCTTCAGCGATAATTTTAAGCTGTTTTTCTGTTGACTTCTCGTCCGCCACAACTGCGTCGATAAATTTTTTGTGAGCGAAGTTATCATAACGCCACAATTTAACCTCGACTTCATTTTTAATCATTGATTCCGTTTCGGACACATCATAATAAACAGTTTTCTTGCCGTCTTTAATTAAACTTACGCCTTTAGCGTTTGCCTTGATTTTGCGGCGAAAATGTTTTTCCCAGAGTTCCCTACTTGCAACTGCCGTGAACATTGCCGGAGCTTCAATCGCAAAACTTGTCAGATCGTCAACGTTGTATTTGTGAAATTTTGCCATCGTTGACAGAAACGAAACATATTTTCCAAAATTTCCTTGCAAACTGTTCAAAAATTTTTGATTTCTTTCAGAAATATTTTCAAACATAAAAAAACCTCCTTTTGTAAATTTTTGCACAAAAGAAGGTTTCCAAAATCTTATTTTTTTGCTTTTTTTATGAACAAAGTTCAGCAGTCAAAATTTCTCTGACTTGCGAGCGAATGTTGTTGACGAGACCGACCCATTTCAACGGATTTTCGATTTTCATTTCCTCATCAACGCCCTCAAATTCCATTTGACGCTCGACAAGTTCATCAAAACGCTTGCTATAAGCCGTTTCGATTCCGTCCAAATATTCAAGCAACATATGTTCGCTCTCTAATTCGTCATAATCTTCGGGCTTTTCTTCAAGCATATAATTTTTTTTAAGTTCCGCCCATTCGCCAATGTACGGAATATCTTCGCCTTTCATAGTCATTTTACAAGTCTCCTTCCAAATGTGCCCGAATTGGGCACATTTCAATTCCTAATTTCACAGATTATTATTTGACGCAAAAATCGGCTTGCCTTTGTTATCTTTTGCCGTTTTTTTACATTCGGGAAAACCGCTACAGCCCCAAAAATATCCGTTTTTTCCTTTGCGACGGATCATCACTTTTCCGCAACTCGGACATTTTACAGCATTTTTTGAGGAAATTATTTCAACTTTTTTTGCTTTTTCCAGAAGTTTTGACAAATCTCCAACTTGTCCTTTATAAAATTCATCAAAGTTTTCTTTTCCGGCGGCTACTTCCTCTAATTCCTGTTCCCAAACTGCCGTTGTGTCGGGAAAAATAATTTCGTCGGGCAAAATTTTTACTGCCATTCTTGCTTTTTCAGTCGGCTCAAAAAATTTTTCTGCCAATTTTAAAAATCCCGAAGATTGAAGTTTTTCGATAATGCCCGCTCGCGTAGCCTCAGTGCCGATTCCCGAACATTCTTTGAGTTCTGCTTTTAATTCGTCATTTTTCACAAATTTGTAAATTTCTTTCATTGCTTGCAATAACGTTGACGGAGTGAATTTTGTCGGTGGTTTTGTCGTTTTTTCTAAAATTTTTCCAGAAATATATCGCACTGGCTCACCTTCACGAACTTGCGGCAAAATTGATTCAGATTCTTCCGAGTCGTCAGCAAAATTCTGATAAATAGCTTTCCAGCCGAGTTTTGTGATATTTTTGCCTTTGCCGATAAATTTTTCGTCAGCAAAAGAAATTGTCACTTTCGTAGATTTATATTCGTGCGGCGGATAAAATTGCGCCAAATACGCTTGCGACACCATTAAATATAAATTTTTTTCGACTTCGTTCAAATTTTCAAAATCTGCTTTGATTCTCGTCGGAATTATTGCGTGATGAGCCGAAATTTTTTTGTCATTCCACGCACGACTTTTTATCGAAGTATCTGCATTTTTTATAAAGTTGACAAGTTTTGGGAGATTTTTCATATTTTCCAAAATTTCTTTCGCGTCGCCAAATTGATTTTCAGGAAGAAATTCACAATCGGAACGCGGATAAGTCGTCAATTTTTTTTCGTAAAGATTTTGCATTGTGTCGAGAACAATTTGCGGCGAATATCCAAATTTTTTTCCCGATTCAATTTGTAAACTTGAAAGCGAATAAGGCAACCGCTGACTTTCAATTTTATTTTTTTCCTCGATGCTGATAATTTTTCCAAAATTTTTTGATTCAGAGTTAAATTTTTCGAGAAAATTTTTAGCAATTTTTTTGTCTAACAATCGCCCTTCGCTGTCTAAATTTGGAATTTTTTCCGACATTTGCCAAGTCGCAGGTATTTTTCCAAAATTATTTTCAAAAATTGCTTGAATCGAATAATGCGTGACAGGTTTAAAATTTTTTATTTCTTCATCGCGGCGAACAACCAACGCCATTGTCGGAGTCATCACTCTGCCGACGGAAATATTTTCGTAACCTGCTTGTCTCGCTCGAATTGTGTACGCTCTCGACAAATTCATTCCGATTAACCAATCCGCCCGACTTCTTCCTAACGCCGCATTTTTCAAGCCTTGAAAATTTTTATTATCTTGCAAATCGTTCAGTGAATTTTTGACAGATTTTTCATCCAGTGCGTTCAATAAAATTCTTTGCACCGGCTTTTTATTTCCGACAAAGTCCAAAACTTCATCGACAAGTAATTGACCTTCTCTATCTGGGTCTCCAGCATTTACGATAATTTCTGCCTTCCCAATCAAATCACGAATAATTTTAAATTGTTTAGCCGCATCGGATTTTACTTTCAACTTCCATTGAGTCGGAATAATCGGCAAATCCTCCATTCGCCAATGCAAATATTTTTCGGAATAATCGTCGGGATTAAAATTTTCCAAAATATGACCGAAACACCAAGTAACAATTTCTTTGCCGCCATTGAGACTGATGTAGCCGTCAAAATTTTTCCCGATACCAATTCCGGCGGCTATTGCTCGTGCCAATGACGGCTTTTCTGCAATAAAAAGTTTCATTTTGCGTCCTCCAAAAATTTTTTGTTTTTTCAAACGCAAAAATCTTACCGCATTTTCAGTCTTTCAAAATCTTATTTTTTTGCTTTTTTCCAATAAAAAAACTCCGACGAATTTTTTTCATCGGAGATTGCTTTCCTATTTAAATCTGACTTGCAAATTCAAATTGATAAATTTTCTGTCGTCTTCAACATAAATCTTTCCAAAATCGTGTTTGTCTGTACTCCCTTTTTCGAGTTTTGTATTGTTCAACAAATAATTTTCAAAACTGTCACGGTCGTGTAAATGATATGCCAACACTTCGCCGCTTTCCTTAACGATGATATAGCCGCCGTTTGCCTCGTCCAATCCGTCCCATTTTTTGGTCGGCATCAAGCCCAATGCAACGGCACATAAAAATTTTTTCAGTTTATGCTTGTAAATATTGTCAACTTCAAAATTTAAAGGGTCGGTTCTGTCTAAAAGACTTACCAATTCCGCACAGTCCGAAATATTTTCTTTATAAAAGATTTTCAACATTTCAGCCAGAAATTTTTCCATTTGCGTGTCGATGAACATCAAATTTTTTGAAAAAGTTTTGTTTACGACGGAAATAAAATTTAACTTTTTAATTCGATTCATCCTGTCAATAATTTTTGTCCTTGTGTTAATCGCATTAAGCTCTTCCATTTCATTGTCATCAATTCCGGAAACTTCAAATTTAAAATTTGTTGATTTTGATGCATTAAACAATGTCGGTGAACTTCCCAAATCCGATTTTATTGAAAATCCGCAAATTCTTTCAAAATTTGTGAAAGGGTCGTGAATTTCCATTTTTATATCGGTCTTATCACTGGAATCTGCCCTGATTTTTGTGCATTTTAAACTTTCCATAATACTTTCCGAGCCGTCAATTTCAAATGCACCTGTATTGGCTGTTATTCCGTCAAAAAATTTTTTTGCGTAAATTTCAAGTTCCGAAGTTTCGATTTTACTTACAAAAACATCGTTCAGATACAATTCAACCTGATTTTTTTCACTTTTTATGTATTTGACGTGATGTAATTTGTTTTCGGCTCTAAAAACTTTTAAAATTGGAAACCAACAATTTTCCCTTCTTTGCAAATCTTCGGTAGCAGAATAAATTTTTCCTTCCGAGAGCAATTTTAACAAGACGTAAAGCTCACTCCATTCGCCTTTATTTCCCGAAAGTTTCATTCAAGCACCTCTTCAATTTTTCTTGCAATTCTTTCAATCACATTTACGGAAACTGTATTTCCAAATTGTTTGTAAAGATGGGTATCTGCTGCATTTAAGACAAAACTTTCAGGAAATCCCTGCAATCTTGCCCATTCTCTCGGCGTAAGTTTACGAATACTTTCCTTGTTAATTTCGCCTTTAATCTTCGTCATCGGTTCAAGTGAGTGTTCTCTCTCGTCAATGATTAAATTTTTTTCGCGTCCCATTCCTCCACAAACCAAAGCTCCTGCAATTCCGTCTAAATCTCTGATAACATATCCGAAACCGTTTCCTGCGTCTTGATGTCTTTTTTTATGTTTACGCAAAGTTTCAACGTAAGTTTCACTGAGATAATATTTTGAAGGAATCGGTTCATCTTCCAAAATATCTCTGATTGAAACTTTTTCATTTGTCGGATCGGGAAATTCAAAATATGAATCATCAACGTCGTTTCTGAAACAAACAATGTAAATTCTTTCTCGATTTTGAGCGAGTCCGAAGTCTTTACTGTTCAAAATTTTGTAATGAACCCTATAGCCGATTTTTTCAAAAGCGTCACAAATAATTTTAAAAGTTCTGCCTTTGTCGTGAATTACTAAGCCTTTCACATTTTCACAGAAAATAATTTTCGGTTTATGGTAATCGCAAATTCTTACAACTTCTTTAAAAAGAGTCCCGCGATAATTTCCGTAGTAATCATCATCGAATCCTTGTTTTCTTCCCGCAATGGAAAAAGCCTGACATGGAAAACCTGCAAGACAAATATCGAAGTCAGGAATTTCTTTTTCTTCAACATCTCTAATGTCTCCGCTGATGTCAAAATCATCGTCAAAATTCTGTCTGTAAGTTATCATTGCAAAATTATCAATTTCGCTGACAAAAACAGTTTCGGCATTTTCTTTGAAAACTTTATCGAAACCGAGACGAATACCTCCGATTCCGGCAAATAAATCAATCATTTTGTACTTCGGCATTTCGTCACCTCTGATTTTTTCTTCTCAATTGCATCCGAAATTTTTTTTACGCAACCTTCCACATTTTTTTTTATTTCATTGCCGAAAAATCTTAAAACCGTCCAGCCCTCCAGAGTCAATTTTTCATTGACTTCTTTGTCACGCTGAATGTTTCTTTCGATTTTTGGAATCCAAAACTCTTGATTGGATTTAAAATCATTTTTCCGATTTTCCCAGTCAAACCCGTGCCAAAATTCTGAATCAACAAAGACGGCAATTTTTAATTTTTTGAAAACAATATCAGGACAGCCGAAAATTTCTCGAACATTTTTGCGGTAACGAAAACCGTTTTTCCAAAGTTCACGACGCAATTTTAATTCAATTTGTGAATCTTTGCTCTTAACGTGTTGCATATTTTTTCGACGCTGTTCGAGTGTCAGTCTGTCCATAAAACTATCTCCTTAAAAGTCTTTCAGATTAAATTCATTTTATCAAACCTGAATCACTTTGTAAAGAAAAAAGCGATAATTTCACGGACGTTTCATAAATTTAGGCGGAAATGACATCAAGAAGAAGTTTGTCATTGAGAAGAAAAGATAAAAGATTTTAGAGTCTGTCTTCATGACGAAATTCTGTATGCAGTTATGCCATTTTTGAATTTTCAAAAATGCTGTATAACCGTAGCTACTTTTTAGTTCCAAACATATAAGTAGCACCAATTGCCGACGGTCAGCTTTCTTCAGCATAATCTGTGAAGTCTACCCTCTGCCGACTTCACCGAGCTTCTGACATTTTTCAATGTCAGTCGGAGTATCAGGGAGAGCGTTTTAGGGCGTTATTCCTTCATTCACTCTTCGAATTATCGATTCTCTCTATTTTTTGTGAGCAACAGCTTTTCACTGTTGAATAAGTCGCATCACGCAACCACTTATAAACTGTCGGGCGGGAAACGTGATAATGTTTTGCAATTTTTGTTACGCCCATCGTTCTTTCATAATAATATTGCTTGAAAAGATCAAAATCCTTTGGACGTTTTTTTGTTGTGCGTCCTTTGTATTTGCCGGCGGCTTTTGCAATTTGAATCCCTTCACGCTGTCTTTGCAAAATCAATTCGCGTTCAAATTCCGCTATTGCTCCGAAAATTGTCAACATAAATTTCCCTTGTGGCGTTGATGAGTCGAGTGCCTCTTTCAAACTCTGTACTTTTACATTTCTCGCCGTCAGTGTTTCAACGATGTGCAATAAATCCGTCGTCGAGCGGGCAAGACGTGAAAATTCCGAAACAATGAGTTCGTCGCCGTTTCTCAAAAAGTTCATCATCTCATCAAACTGCGGACGCTGAGCGGACTTTGCCGAAACTTTATCGACAAAAAATTTTTCGACATTCGCCTTTTCACGAAGTTCGACAATTTGCCGCTCTTCATTTTGTTCAATGGTTGACACTCTGACGTAACCGACTTTCATAAAAATCACCCCGCCTGCAGTTTAACCGCAAACGGGGCATTTGTCTATAAAAATATAATTTTACAGCCGTAAAAACACATCAAAATCACTTTCAAATTTACATTTTCGCCGAAACATTTTTTGATAAAAAACTGTCAATCTGGGGTACTCCTCAAATTAACGGTTTTAACTCCTTTTGAAGTTCTGGAGAAATATCCAGTCCGTTCATTGCATCCTCAGGCGTTAAATTCCAATTTTTGATGGCACTACGAACAGTGTCCAGTAAAGTTTCTTTTTTACTCTCAGCTGCCGCTTGTTCTGCGGCAATCTCAAGTAAAGGTTCCATCAATCCGCCCATTTTAGACACTTCCTCTCCCATGTCACGAGTAATTTTCAAATCGTAATCCTCTCTCAAAATTTTTTCTTTTTCGCTTGAAGTTTTTAAATCCATAAAAATCAGATGCAACAAATTCAACAATTTGTGCGTTGTAGTTTTTTTTCCAAGATTCAGGATTATTATGTCGATTAAATCATAATTTGCAAATTCGTCTTTAAACTTTCCGTGCAATACATTTTCCGTCAATCGATATTCTTGAATAGAATCGGCACGATAATTTTGCACGTTCATACACACCCAAATTGAATAAATTTTTTTCAGTTTGTTGTAGTCGTCATTTGTGAATTCTTTTTCCTTCTGTGACGATATGAGCCGTGCCGCATAATAAACTGCTCTTTTCATTAACTTGTAGTCAAGGCTAACTGTAGTTTTTTGTGGTTCGATATTGATGATAATTTTCACTGATTCGCCAGTCGTCGGAACATACGCATCAAAAATTATGTCGAAAGTTACCACCCCTTCGTTCGGACTGCCCGACTCTGCATTTCTGCCTTTAATGTCAAGCGTATCATCAAGGGGTACTGTGTTTATCGTCAGCGTGGGATCGCCTTCAATGTATTTCTGCTCGATGTCTTCAAGAGAACAGTCCGCAAATTCTCTGACGCTGTATTTTAAAATCTGTGCAAGAATCGGTTTTCGAGCCAAAAATCTTTTCGCCAGTTTGTCGTATGAGGCTTTGCGTTCATTCATAAAACTATCCAAAGAATCACCCCCATTCATTGGAATTATAACATTTTCAAAAATCTGAATCAAAAATTGTTAAAAATGCGGTCAATAAGTCCACGATTTTTTATTTTTTCAAGTTGTAGATTTGATTCATCAAGTTTTTGTTTGTAATCCATTACCTGTTGTTTTGTCATATTATGCAAGGCTTGTTCCAATTTCAATTCTGCCTGTGAATCTTTGGATTGTGATTCGGCGACGAGAAGTTTTCTATCAGATTCCGAAAGTAACTTTTGATTTTCGGTTAAATCTTCCTGTGTTTTTATGAGTTTAGACTGAGCAATGAGCAAAAGTTGACGTAAATTTTCATTTTCTGACTGAAGTTCTTTCACTCGTTCTGATTCTGCTTGCTCAAGAATGGCAACTTGCGAAAAACCTCTTAATTCGTCAATAATTCTGACAGCATCTGCGTCAAATTGCCAGCCATCAGAAGTTTGTTTTGCATGTTCCGTGCAGTCAGAATTTATGATTCTTAAATTTTTGTTGACGAAATATTGAACACCTTGTCGCGTCAGACTATAACGAGTCATCAAATCTTTTATGTTGTACATCTCTAAACGCCCCTGCAAAATTCTTACATCACTTGCTCTGATTTTGTAAAAAATACAGCACGAATAAGGGCAAGTACCCTGCAAGTACTTGCTAAACAGTGTAATTTTTTCATTGGAAGTATACACTTGATAAAAATCCCATGCAAGTCACTTGCTACACTTGCTCAAAAACTGCTGAAATGTTCAACGAATGTAGGTACTATGCGGGCAAGTGATGAACAAGTACTTGCGGATAAACACAGACTTATTTGCAGTTGAGAAACATGGGTACGAACTAATTTTTTGCATTTAAATTTTTTATAAATGTCGATAAAAAATGGCTTCTATAACACCTTTAAGAATCTTTCGTTCTTCTGATGTCAAATGATGATTTCCTATGAAAAGTTTTTCGCATTCCAATACATTTAACAAATCAAAAGTTTCATTGGAATCATCTGCCTGTTCACATTCGAGCAGAAAATCGACACTGACATTGAAGTAGTTTGACAATTTGAGTAACTGTGCGGCATTGGGCTGTTGTTGCCCTAATTCAAGTTTACTTATTGCTGTTCGAGTCACTCCCAAAAGTTTCGCCAAGTCAGCTTGAGTTCGTTCTTGTTGTCTGCGTAATTCTTTAAGTCTTCTCATCTATATCACCATAAACGAGTTTAAAGCTGACAAAATTAAACGCCATTATAAAGAGAAAAATTAAATAAATTCTTTACAAACGGGCTGAAGATATTGTAATATACTTAAAATATTTTGAAAATTTCGTTTTAACGTTAGTATACTGTAGATGAAGTAAATGTTGAAAAAATTTTCTAGCTTGTAGCAATTCCGCAAATTGATGAGATTTAGTTTGACTTATATTACTCTGGCAATAATAAATCCCGAAAATATGGTAAAATAAAAATATGAACAGAACAGATATGAAAAAAAGCACAACGGAAGTGCGAGAGTATGTCCGAAAGCGAATAATCGAATGTAAAAACAAAGGATACAAAGTAAAAGAAATTGGCGAATTATTGGACGTAAGCGATGATTATGTCAGACACGTTGCGGAACAATATCGAAAAAATGGCAACAGCTTACCGAAAGAAAAAATACGCGGCAGGAAGGTTGGTGAAAAAAGAATATTGTCGCAAGCCGAATCTGAGAGGTTGTCTTCATAGTAAAAAGTAGTAAAATAAAGGTATGGAAACGAGAAAAAAATATCAAACAGATTTGACGGACGAGCAATGGGCAGAAATCGAACCACTGTTTGTCGGAATGAG
>JAFZMV010000108.1 GCA_017553205.1 Selenomonadaceae bacterium
TCCTCAAAACGGCTCAAAGACCGTTGGTCGCTAATACACTTTTTTTTAGTGGTAGTCTTCCACTGATACGCTTTTTTTACAGCAGAGCGATTTTTCTACCAACCGCAACATTCGCCACTCGCAGTTTAGCAAAATTTTTTTTCAGTTTACAAGAAAAATTGTGGCTTATATCCCAACAGCTAAAGCAGGGGGTATTACGCCGCTTTTTGATAAAAAATTTTTGAGGAGTTTTTTATGGGAAAAGCATTTACTTTTCAGTGTAAAAATTGCGGACACGTTTTAAAATTTTATTTTGGAATCGGTGCAATGTATCCTGAAAAATATCAAGAAATAATAAACGACGCACTGATTGGAAATTTAGGCAAGGAGATACAAAAATTTTTGATAGAAAATGCTGACGGTGCAATAGATATTTCGCGAGTTTTGGCGAACTGTGAAAATTGCGGAAAGCATGAAATGGTACGAGATTTGACAATGTATTTGCCTGAAAAAAATTTCGTGCAGGAAAAAAATTATCCTCTGCCTTGTGAGTTTGAGAAAAATTATAAAGTTTTTCAAAAATACGAACACAAATGCAGTTACTGCGGCGAAGATGTGGAAATAATTACTGAAAAAAATTTTTCGTCAAAAATAAAATTGCAATGTCCAAATTGTGATTCAGAAATGTCGCCCAAAAAAACTTCTCCAAAACATTGGGACTAAGAACCTGTCTAAAAACTTTTTTATAGAGTATCATCACAATAACAATCCAGTAACTTTTCTTATGAATTTTTCATCGTGTCACAATGCGATTTTTTGAGATATTAGACAGGTTCTAAAAAAAAATTTTCTAATTTACTTGAAAAAACTCTCGTTATAATTTGCGGGAGTTTTTTATTTTGTCGCGAATTATTTTTGAAAATTTTTTATTCGGAGGAAAATTTTTTATGCAAATGCGTGGAAATTTAATGCTTTTGGGAGCGGCATTTTTTTGGGGAACAACTTTTGTTGCACAAATGAGCGGAATGGAAGGGCTTGGACCTTTTTCATATGCGGCGACAAGATATTTTTTGGGATTTATTTCTTTGTCGGCAGTTTTATTTTTCACAAAAAAATCTCGCAGAAAAGAACGAATAAAAAAAAATTATTCGCACGGATTTTTAGTCGGACTTTTAATCGGAATAATTTTATTTGCGGCAAGTTCAATGCAACAAATTTCAATGCTCTACACGACGGCAGGAAAAGCGGCATTTATAACTTGTTTGTATATAGTTTTTGTTCCGCTCGGTTCATTTCTTCTCGGAAAAAAAATTTTGCGTGAAAATTGGATCGGAGCATTTCTCGCGATGACAGGATTATATTTTTTGGCGATAAACGAAAAATTTTCAATAAATTTCGGCGACATAATTTTATTTTTCAGTGCGTTTTTGTGGGCGGCACAAATTTTATTGATAGATAAATTTGCGTCAAAAGTTGACGTACTGGAACTTTCAACCGCACAAATTTTTATGACAATGATTTTAAGTTTTTTCGCGATGATTATTTTTGAAAATCCGACGCAAAAAAATATTTTAAATGCATGGTTTCCAATTTTTTATGGCGGAGTGATGAGTGCGGGAGTTGCATTTACTCTTCAAAATTACGGACAAAAATATGCTGAACCTTCCGCTGCTGCAATTCTCATGAGTTTTGAAGCAATTTTTGGAGCATTGTCAAGCTGGATAATTCTTGGCGAAGAAATGACAAGCCGCGAAATTTTCGGTTGTCTTTTAATGCTCGCCGGAGTAATTGCCACTCAATGGCGTATAATTAAACGTTAAAATTTTTTTTACAGGAATAAAAATTTTTTTGTAGAAATTTTCTGTGTTAAAAAATAAGCAGGAGGAATAAAAAATTTATGGATTGTTTTGAAACAGAACTCGGCGGAAGAAAATTGATCGTTGAGACAGGAAAAATGGCTAAACAGGCAAACGGATCAGTTTTAGTTCGCTATGGTGATACGGCGGTTTTAGTTGCGGTTACAGCGTCGGCAAAACCTCGCGAAGGTGCAGATTTTTTTCCGTTGACTGTTGACTATGAAGAAAAAATGTATTCGTCGGGAAAAATTCCCGGAAGTTTTTTAAAACGCGAAGGCAGACCTCAGACGAGCGGAATTTTGAGAAGTCGTTTAATTGACAGACCAATTCGCCCGCTTTTCCCTGAAGGTTTTAGAAATGACGTTCAAGTTATTGCGACGGTTTTAAGTTATGACGCGGATAACGCTCCGGAAATTCCCGCAATGTTCGGAGCAAGTTGTGCGTTGTGCATTTCTGATATTCCTTTCAACGGACCTATTGCAGGAGTAAGAGTCGGAAGAATTGACGGAGAATTTATTATCAATCCCAACAAAGCACAGTTAGAAATTTCCGATCTTGATTTGATGGTTGCAGGCTCAAAAGATGCAATTATGATGGTTGAGGCGGGAGCTAAAGAACTTCCCGAAGAAACTATTTTGGAGGCTATTTTATTCGGTCACGAAGGAATAAAAAAACTTACCGTTTTCCAAGAAGAAATTAAAGAAAAAGTCGGCAAGGAAAAAATGGAAGCTGTACTCTTTCACCCTGACGAAAAAATTGATGCAGCTGTTCGTGAAATTGCTCCCGAAAAAATTGATAAAGCTATCAGAAATCCTGACAAACTCGCAAGAGAGGCGGCAGTCACTGAAGTTAAAGAGGCTATTACCGCCGAACTTTTAGAAAAATTTCCTGTCGAAGAATTCCCCGACGCTGAAAAACAAATCGGAGAAGTTCTTCACAAAGTCGAAAAAGATGTTGTCCGCAAAATGATAACTCATGAAAAAATTCGTCCAGACGGTCGTGAACTCGAAGAAGTCCGCCCGATAACTTGCGAAGTCGGAATTTTGCCCAGAACTCATGGCACTGGACTTTTTACACGCGGTCAAACTCAAGTTTTAACAATTACAACTTTAGGTTCAATCGGCGACGAACAAATTATTGACGGCTTAGACCCCGAATACGCAAAACATTATATTCATCATTATAATTTTCCGGGATTTTCAGTCGGTGAGGCTCGTCCTTCAAGAAGTCCCGGTCGTCGTGAAATTGGTCATGGTGCATTGGCTGAACGTGCTTTGGTTCCTGTCATTCCTTCGATTGAAGAATTTCCGTATACAATCAGATTAGTTTCTGAAGTTTTGGAAAGTAACGGCTCAAGTTCAATGGGCAGTGTTTGCGGAAGTACTTTAAGTTTAATGCAGGCAGGTGTTCCGATTAAAAGACCTGTCAGCGGTGTGGCTATGGGACTTGTTAAAGACGGAGACCAACATACAATTTTGACAGATATTCAAGGCTTGGAAGATGCACTCGGCGACATGGATTTTAAAGTTGCGGGAACTACTGAAGGCGTTACGGCTATTCAAATGGATATAAAAATTGCGGGAATTACCAGAGAAATTTTATCCGACGCACTTGCACAGGCTAAACGCGGAAGAAGTTTTATTTTAGGAAAAATGCTTGAAGTTATCAGCGAACCTGCTCCCGATCTTTCGCCGTATGCTCCTCGCGTCATGACTATGAAAGTTCCTGTCGATAAAATTCGCGAAGTTATCGGAACAGGCGGCAAAACTGTCAACAGAATTATTGACGAAACCGGCGTTGACGTTGAAATTAAAGACGACGGAAATATTTTCCTCACTTCGCCTGACGTTGAAAGTATTAAACGTGCGTTGAAGATGATTGAAGATGTCATTCATGATTTTGAAATTGGAGAAATTATTGAGGATGCTGTTGTAACTCGTATTGAAAAATTCGGTGCGTTTGTTGACTTGTTGCCGGGTCGTGAAGGACTTTGCCATGTTTCTCAGCTTTCAAATGTTCGCGTTGAAAATGTGGAAGACGTTGTTTCAATCGGCGACAAAATGCGTGTAAAAGTTATTGAGATTGACGATCGCGGAAAAATCAATGTCAGTCGAAAAGCTCTTATGCCGAATACTGAAAGCCCTATTCCTCCCCGCACTGACAGAAATAGAAACAATAATCCGAAAAACAGCCTTGAAGATAAATTAAATTTCCTGAAAAATAATTTCGGCAGAGGAAATAATCGAAACGACAGAAACGACAAGTCACACAGAAAACATTAAAAAATTTTACTGAAAAGTGGCGAAAAGCCCCCTGCTTTAGCTGTGAGGATGAAAGCCACAAAAAAATCTTGCTAAATCTAAAAAATTTTTGTAAAATTTCATCGGAGGTCGAGTAGGGGTGAAATCCGCCGATTTCTGTTATAAAAGCTAGAAAAGTTTATTTTAAAATTTGGGTTGGGGCATCGACCCATGCAGGAGATCGAGTAAAACTTCGCTTTCATTAGAAGTATCGATTTATGATCGCAGAATCCCTCGAATTTATTCGTGGGGAGTATGTCAACGAACAATAAAAAATTTTGACATAAGCATTTCTATTTTTCAAAAATTTTTGCTTGTGTCTTTTTTTATTTCCGAAATTTAACAACAAACAAATTTTTCAAAGTTTTTAGAAAATCTTTAGAAAATTTTTCAATCGTGTTATAATCCAAAAAAATTTTATCTTTCAAAAAAATTTTAGGGGGAATTTTTAATGGCATTTGATGAAATGAAATTTCAAGAAGTTATTTCCGAGTTCAGTGCTACAACTGAAATGCTCAGAGAAACGGCAAAGAATTTTCAGAAGGATTTGCAGATCGGTTTGAAAGACCCGAAGTCTTCTTCAATGCGTATGTTGAAATCTTACGTTGGACTTCCGACAGGAAATGAAAAAGGCGAATTTTTGGCACTCGACTTCGGCGGAACAAATGTCCGCGTTATTCGTTACAGCCTTGAGGGCGAAGGTCACAGCAAAATTATTCGTCACGTTGCAGAACCGTTAATTGTTGCGGGCAAATATGATTACGTCGGAAAAGGTTCGACTGCAGAACAGATGTTTGACTTCCTCGCAAAACTTATTGACGATGTAATTGAAGGAGATCATGAAACAAAATTTTATCTCGGTCATACATTTTCTTTCCCTTCCGAACAAGATGATTTAAACAACGCAAAACTTATCATCTGGACAAAAGAATTTGCTACTGCAGGAGTTGAGGGCAAAGTTGTCAACGATTTATTGTTGGAGGCTTTAAAACGTCGCGGAATTGAAAATGTTGTTCCCGTTGCAGTTATCAATGATACTGTTGCAGTTTTACTTTCTGCCGCTTATAAACATTCAGACGTTTATACCGGTTCAATTTATGCGACTGGACACAATACTTGCTATATTGAAGAAAGTATTCATGATCCTAAAGGTGTCGGAAAAGGCGGAATGATTTTAAATTTGGAGTGCGGAAATTTCATGAATTTAAATCCCAACCGTTTCGACATGGCTTTTGACAGAAAATCAGAAAAACCCGGAGAACAGCGTTTTGAAAAAATGGTTTCAGGTCGTTATATGTGTGAACTTTTCGGAATGGCTCTTGCTGAACTTTTTGAGGAAGAAAATAAACATTATGACGATTTGACTGCGGTTGATATGTCAATGATTATTTCTGATGTTTCCGAAGATTTGAGAAAAGTTGCGGAAATCGTCAAAAATAAAATCGGTCAAACTGCAGAACTTGAAGACTTGAAAAAAATTCAAGAACTTGCGGCAGCTATTGTTATTCGTTCCGCAAGATTAGTTACTGCAAGTTACGTCGGAATAATTTGGCAACGTGCAAACGGCGGAGAAATTCAGCCTCAGCATGTTGCGGTTGACGGTTCTGTTTATGAAAAAATGCCTCTTGTTCAAGAAAATATTAAAAAAGCACTTGAAGAACTTCTCGGAAAAGACGCTGAAAAAGTTGATACAATTTTGGATAACGGCGGCTCGGGACTCGGTGCGGCGATTGCGGCGGCTATGGCTGTATAAAAAATTTTTAATTTCCCGTCGAAAAATTTTAATGTTTTCTTAAAAAATACTCTGTAAAATGTGAAACGTAAAATGGAGTTTGAAAAATTTATAGGAGGCTGAAGATGATGAGAAAAAAATTTGGTTTTCTCGGAATATTTTTAGCGGCGTTTCTGCTTTTGACGAGTTTGAAAGTTGATGCCGCTACCGATTGGAATACAGGAGTAATTTCTGCAACCGGTACAGGTATTCCGACAACAGGTTCTTCGGGAGCTCAGGCAAGAATTTTGGCAAGACGTGCGGCTATTGCTGATGCATATCGCCAGCTTTTGGAAATGACACAAGGCGTGCAGGTTGACGCAGAAACAACTGTTGAAATGATGATGACAACTTCTGATATTGTTCGTACTAAAGTCAGCGGAGTTATCAAAGGTGCAAAAGTTGTTTCAGAAAACATTACTCCCGACGGTGCTTACGAAGTCACCATGCAAATCGGAATGTTCGGTACGGGAAGTCTTGCAGATGCGGTTATTGAGCGTCCGACAGAAATTGTTCCTTTTCCCGCTCCTCAACCGACAATGCCTTCACAGCCTTCAGTAACAATTACCGTTAAAGGCAGTTACACAGGCGTTATTATCGATTGTCGCGGACTTGGTTTAAATCCTGTTATGAGTCCTGTTATCAAAGATTCCAGCGGCAAAAAACTTTACGGACATACAAATATTAATCCTGATTATGTAATTCAGAACGGCATGGCAAGTTATGCACATGATATGGGAATGGCAAGCCGTGCAGGTTCCAATCCTCTCATCATCAGAGCTCAAGGCTTGGCGGATCACAATGCAAACCCGATTATCAGTGTTGACGACGGAAATTTAATGCTTCTTGAAAATAATTCAGGTGGTTTTTTGGCAAATACATCAGTTGTGTTCCTTTACTAAAAATATTTTCCTACAAAACAAAAAAATTAGACAAGCTGTCAAATTTTCAGACGGCTTGTCTTTTTTTTATTCGTCCTCCAAAATTCCCGCCATTTTCAGCAGATATTTCGCGTTTGTAGTTTTGCAGCGACCTTCACGAAGTTTAAAATCAAATTTAATTTCTTCGCCCTCGTAATATTCTTCAAAATGTGCGTTTAAAACATTCGGCATTTCGCAAAGTTCAAAGTCATGAGTCGTCACCAAAGTTATACAGCGTTCATTTGTTAAACGTCTGACCGCCTCTCTTGCTCCCATCAATCTGTCTGCCTCGTTCGTTCCTTTAAAAATTTCGTCGATACAAATCAGCATGGGAAGTTTTTTCTTGTTGTATTCAATCATGATTTTTATTCGCAAAAGTTCCGCATAAAAAGTTGAAAGTCCCTGCGTTATGTCATCATTTACACGAATTGAAGTAAATACCGCAAATTTACTCACAGAAAAATTTTCGGCACAAACTGGAGCTCCCGCATAAGCCAAAATAACTGCTCCCGCTATCGTACGAATCCAAGTAGTTTTTCCGCTCATATTCGCTCCAGTGATAATCGTCGTGCCTGCTTTTAAATCCACGTCATTTGATACAGCTTTTTTGTCGGCAATTAAAAGACTTGATAAATTTTTTGCGGAAATTCTCGGCTCTGCTCCCTCAAGTAAAGTCGGAAAACAATAAGTCGTTCTCGTCTGACCGATTGACGCAAGAGAAATTAAAACTTCAACTTCTGCCCATGCGTCCAGCCATTTTTCTAAATGTTTTTCTGCAGTTTTCCGCCAGCTTAAAAATGCCGCCGCACAGAAAAAATCAAATAAAAAAATTGCGTTGCCCAAAATATAAACTACGGGATTTTTTCTAGCATTCACTATTCTGGAAAGTAAGGATAACATTTTTAATTTTTGTGCGGCTGAAACTTCATCAGTCAAAGAATTTTTTATTGTCCGCAGACAGCTTGAATTAAAATCAGTCAATTCCAGTCTTTCAAAAATTGACTGATACAGTCGCAACTCTTTTGAAAACATTTGGAGCGGTTTTAAAAGTTCGGAAGTTCTGCTGAACATTGCAAAGGAGATTGTCAAAAAAATTATCGGAATTGATGCAAAAATAACAGGACTGATAATTTCTTTTGCCGATAAAAATCCAGTCAAAATTAAAATCGGCAGTGTTAAAAATCTCAAATAAAAAATTTTGCTGAACTGCGGAGAAACTTCTTCAACAGATTTTAAAAGTTCGGTTGTGTCGTGATTGTTCGGCATAAGTCTTGCGAAGGCTTCCAAATCCAAAGAAAGTCTCGGACGCTGTAAAATTTCAGATACTCCCCTCTGTCTTACTCTGACTTTTGAAAAACTCGGAGGATTCGGGGAAAGTGATTCTGCAAGTTTGTCGCGTCCTCTTTTTGTTCTTGCCGCACAAATATATTGAAAAATAGATCCGGGACCGAAAATATATAAATCCGTGTCCTGTGGTCTGTCATATTTCAAATAAGTACTGCCGTCGTTGGAACGATTTCGCCAAGTTCCTCTCGCCCTGACGATGTAAGAATTTAAAACATTAAGACGGCTCAACAAAAATCTTTGTCGGCTTTTCAAATAATTGTGATAACTGACAAGCCGAATAAAAATCATAACCAGAATTGCCGCTCCCAAATATCCTATGTCGTGATTAAATTCGACGCTCGCCATAACAGAAATTATTACCGCCAAAAAAATTCCGATTCTTGCCCAGATAACTTTTTTTTCTCGTCTGTGCAAGTCTTTTTGTTCGGTTAAATCAATTTCCCGCTCATTGTCGTAAAAAGCTCTGTTCATAATTTTTTGTGAAAAAAATAAGGCGGAAAGAATCTGTCAAAAAACTTTCCACCTTTTCACATGTTCCACCTTTCAATTTTATTTAAAATAAATTCTTGCCTCAAACATTCTGTTCCATGGAAAATCTATCCGCAGACTTTTTCCGATATGAGCATTGGGAAGATTATTTTCAACAAAAATCGTCATCATCTTTTCGCATTCACCTGCCGCAGTGTAGCGTTTATCTTTCAAAATATCGTAGAAACCTTCACCGCGAACCCAAGAAAGCTGACTCCCTACAATATTTCTGACATTCGCCTGATAAACCCAGTCATCAAGATAACGCGTCAATAAAATACTGCGTTTATCTTCGGGCGACATTTTTTTTGCCAAAATTCCTGTAGAAAGTGCGTAGCCTGTGGAATTTGTTGCGGTGTTCCAGCCTGAATAAGCCTGAAGATTGAAAAGAAGTCCGCGACGGTTTAAAACTTCCATCAGTGCATTATCAGAACCGTTTGCAAAGGCAACATCGGCAACGACAACATTTTTTCCTGCTGTCACATAATCTTGAACCATATCGGCAAAATATTTTGCGGATTTAGTTTCTTTGCCGTCATTCTTCGCGGTATTTGCCTCAAAAGTGTTGCCCTGTTCGTCCGTGTTGACTGCGAAAATAATATCAGCGGTTTTTTCTTCGTTGACAAGTTTTGCACCGACCGCCAAAATTTCTGCTCTGATAGAATCACCAATAGTTTCATCAGAATATGAAGGAATTGTATCTGCACCGCGTCCCCAATTATATCTCACGAAAATATTTGGAGAATTTTTTGTATAGTCGTTTACTGCACGAGTGAGCATCATCAAGCCGATTTCATCAATTCCCGCAACAGTTTGAAATTTGTTACCTGACAAAGACGAGCCGTATTTTTTTAAATAACGCCCTTCTTTGTGAGTTTGAGAATATGGGGCGTTATCATCTCGACCAAGCAAAAGGCAGTTAAAAGTTTGATTTTTTGCCAAGTCAATTAATTTTTCATTCGCCGTAAAATTTTTTTCACGTCTGCCCATCCAGTCGCCGATAGCTTTTTTGGGAATAAGTCTGTCAAGAAAATCCAGTTCTTTCTTTTCTTTTTCCGTCAAGCCTTCCATTTCTTCTTTGTCTTTCAGTGCAGTGTAGCGAAAAATATTTGCTCCGTAATTTCTGTAGTAATCCGGCTCTTCATAGCCTGACGCGGCTCCGCTCCTCGGCGTTCTCATAATCGAACCGAAAACATATAACGGAAGTTTTTTATGTTTGTCGCGAAATTCTTTGAACATTTCCGCACGATACATGATAAGCGATTTATCATAATCATGCTTTCTTGAACCTACCAAACTTCCGTACAACATGGAGTCGGAAGAAATTACGGCGGCTTTAATATCTTTTTTTGTATTTTCTTCCAACCAAAGCCAAAGTCTGTCAGGATTTCCCAAATTATCCCTGTCGCCCAAAAATTCTTTCGGCGGCACGACAACTTTATAACCTGCACGCTCAACAATATCAATAGTCTGCTCGTCAACTATAGGACGGTTATCATGAGGAATGTACAAAATTTTCATTGGCTCGGATTTTTTTTTCGCCGCCTCTGTACCGTTAAACGACGCAAAAATTATCGAAATACAAACTGCAACGACAGACAAATATTTAAAAATTTTCACCGATTATTTGCCACTTCCTGCCTTTTTCTTTTCTTCATTCTGCTGGGCTCTGACATCGCTCCACAAATCGCGAGCCTTATCGTAAATTTTCGGTTCACGACTGCGAACAGATTGATCTCCTATAATTCTTGAAAGATGTTGAGCACATTTTTCCATGTCGCCGAGTCTGTAATAAATCGCACCGACCAAATACATTGCTCCGCTGTCAGTCAAATTTCCAATCGGATAACGTTCTTTTGTTATGGACTCATCATAAAATTCAGCCGCCTTCAAAAGATATTCAGCCTCTTTTTCGGACTCTCCCATAAAACGATAAATCCAACCGAGCTGTAAATTTAACGACGCTTTTTTTGACGGCACCGACTCCACAATGTCCAGATAACTCAAAGCCAGCTGATAAGACGCGATCGCATCGGGAATATCGCGTTCTTCTTTAAATTCAAATTCAAGCTGTTTATGGGCAAGAAAATCCCAAAGCATTTTTCTCTGACGTTCAGGCATTTTGGTGAGAAAAGTTTTTTCGTCTGCCGCATAGCCGCAGTGTTCGCAGACCCAAATTTTGTAGTAATACGGATTAAAGCCCTTGTAATGTACGCAAAAATCTTCGTCAGTTTTTTCAACCATAAGACGAGAGCGAGTTTTAAGCACGCGAGTATTTTTCATACACACGGGACAAGGTTTTTCAACCATAAAGCAATGAGAATCCATAAAAAATTTCTCCTTTCAAACCATTATTTTTTTAAAGCAATATGAACAACTTTTTCAGTGTAATAAGGTTGGCTGAATTCAATACCTTTAGGCTTATCAATATCTGCGGGTAAAATTGTATTTTCTTTTGGAACAACTGCCCAAAAAACAATATCAATTTTTTTTGAAACAAGAGCTTCTGCACGAGTTCCGCTATCAATATCGACAAGTTCAATATTTTTTCCGATACGTCAAGAAATTTCTGCCATAACTGCCGTATTGAAACCTGCAGGAGAACCGTCAGCAAGAACCATATCAAACGACGGCAAATCTCCCGTAAAGGCAACTTTTATTTTGTCTGCTCCGTCAATTTCTTTAATGGGAACAGGCTCAGGCTCTTTTCCGTTTATAACATTTTCAATAAACTTTTCGGAGAGATTTTTCATTGTTCCGTCAGACAACATATCTGAAATAGTATCATCAAGATTTTTCAAAAGTTCTTTGTCGTCTTCTCTGACAGCAAAGCAAAAAGAATCTTCAAGATTTTTTTCAACCGGAACAATTTCTAAATTTTCTTTGCGTTTTACCATGTACTCTGCCACAAATTTATATGTACTCATCAAATCAATTTTATTTGCGTCGAGTGCCATAATCATTTCATTTAAATTATTGAAGTAAGAATAATCTGCAGACAAATTTGCTTTAGAAGGTCTGTAAGATTTTTCCAATTTTTCCATGTATTCGTTGTATTTTTCTTCAGTGACATTTAAATGAGTAAGTATTCCGATTCTTGTTTTTTTATTTTTGTCAGCAGAGTTTTGTTCCCCGTCGTCTTTGCAACCTGTAAACGTAAATGCGGCAAACATACAACACAGCAACACAGCAAGGATTTTTTTTGTTACTAAACACCAACTCCTAAATCTGAAAAAATTTTTTTTATTACGGCAATTTTATTCCGTTACTGTCAACAACTTTGTGAAGTGCCGGCATTTTTGTCAAAAAAGTTTCAGCAATTTTTATATGATACGGGCTGTTTATTCTGCCTTGATAGTGTGAAGAAGAAAGTCCCTGACAAGACGACAAATAACCGTCTAATTTAACTTGTCCGTTTTCGTAACTGTAAAGGGCATAAACCGGCAACAAATGCATGTCGTCCCGCCATTCTCCCAAATCATTATCAACATCTTTCGGACTTCCTGCAACCGCCATCATGAAAACAAACGGCGATTTATCCAAATAAAAATCGTAGCTGTTCCGATTGTAGGGAATTACCGCTCCCTGTGCAAAATCTTTGTTGTTCATAATCAGAAAAACATATTCGTCTTTATCAGATTTCATTATCCCCAGCGACCAGTCATCTCCGTCATCTGCTGTACTTGCGATCATATTCGCCGAACAATTCGACATCAGAAAAAACGAAATACAGAAAACTAACGCACAAAATTTTTTTAAAATTTTAATCCACTCCTTAACGCAGATATTTTTTGCAGAGTGCTTTTAATTTTCCTGCCTCTGCCTCAAGTCTGTAATCTTCTTTCAAACGCCAGCCCCAGTTTGTTCCGACAGTGCCGGGCATATTCATTCTGCTTTTGCTGTCAAGTTTCAAAACGTCCTGCATGGGAATAATTGCAAAACGAGAATCACAAGCATAAGCAAATTCAATAAGTTTCTGGCAAACGTCATCAGGTCTGCGGACATCTGCACCGATTAACGCGGCTATTGTTGCTTTGCTGGAATTGTCAACATCTTCCATAAACCAGCCGACAGTTGTATTGTTGTCATGGGTTCCGGTGTAAGCGATAGAATTTTCAGGCGGAACAAAACCAATTCGCCCGTCCTCATTAAAGTGCAATTCAAAATGTAAAATCTTCATGCCGGGAAAGCCGCAGTCTTGTCTGAGTTCTTCAACTTCATCAGTAATAATTCCCAAATCTTCGGCAACAATTTGACCGTCAGGGAATTCTCTTTCAATCATATAGAAGAAAGGTCTGCCCGGTCCTTTAATCCATTCGCCTTCCATAGCGGTTTCTGCGTCACCGTCAACTGACCAATAAGACTCAAAGCCTCTGAAATGATCTATGCGGATAATGTCAACAAAGTCATAAAGTTTTTTGAAACGAAGTTTCCACCATTTATAATCATCTTTTTTCATTGCGTCCCAATCGTATTGAGGATTTCCCCAAAGTTGACCGGTTGCACTGAAATAATCGGGCGGAACTCCCGCAACTTTTTCGGGTCTGCCTTCTTCAGTGAGTTGGAAAAGTTCTTGATTAGCCCAAGCGTCCGCACTGTCCGCAGAAACAAAAATCGGCATATCTCCCATAATCTGAATACCGCGTTCACGAGCATAGTCATGAAGTTTTTTCCACTGACAATCAAAAATATATTGCTCAAATTCCGTGTACAAAATTTCATCGGAAAGTTCTTTTTCAGCTTTTTCCATAGCCTCTTCGTCGCGGTGTTTTAAATCTTCGTCCCATTCAATCCAGTAAGCGTCATTATTTTTGGATTTAATCGCGGCAAAAATCGCATAATCTTCCAGCCAGTAAGATTCTCTTTCGCGGAAATTATCGAAATCAGATTTTAAATTTTCATCTTGTGAAAGTTTATTTTTGAAATTTTTGAAAGCCTTCAACAAAAGTTGTTCTTTCAAATCTGCCACGCGTTCAAATTCCACGCTGGTTGAGTTCAAACGTTTCGGAACATGAATATCCATTTCGTTGAGCAGTCCGCGTTCAATTAAATCGTCAGGAGAAATCATCATCGGGTTGCCTGCGAAAGCTGACGGAGATTGATACGGAGAATAACCATAACCGACAGGATTGAGCGGCAAAACCTGCCAAATAGACTGTCCTGCCTCTTTCAAATAATCGACAAATTCAAAAGCCTCTTTTCCAAAATCGCCGATACCGTATTTTGACGGAAGACTTGTCGGGTGCAGTAAAATTCCCGCTCTTCTGTCATAATGTTGTTGACTTGGAATATGATGAAGTAAAATTCCTTCAAGCGGTTGAAGTTTAAAAGAAACTCTGCCGCGAGTTACAGGGAATTTTCTTTCAGGATTTTTTTCGTCGAAAGCATCAACAAAAGTTCCGCTTGCAAAATCGCTGACATCAAAAGAAACTTCGCGGACTTCATCTTTTGAACGATTAAACGCAACGAGGAAAATATCATTCTCTGCGTCTTGGTCGAAAACGTCACGTCCGTTTCTGATAACTCTTGCATATGCAAAAATATCATCGTAACTTGGAAGCGGTAAAAATTCTCCCGTCTGCAGAACTAATTTTTCATTGCGGATTTTAATAAATTTCTTGTAAGTTTCGCGAAGTTCAAGGTCGCCGCCTTCCCAAAGATAAGGTCTGCGGTTCGTCGGATCTTTGAAACCTTGCATGCCCAATTCGTCGCCGTAATAAATACAGGGAACACCGGGATAAGTCATCTGCCAAAGAGCCGCCATTTTTAAACGAGCCTTGCCGAGTTTTTCATGTTCTTCGTCGAGTTTAAATCTTGTCTGTTCAACGGCGGGCATTTTGTCATAATAGGGAGCCTCACCGAAAATTGTAACGGGTCTCATGATGTCATGACTTGCAATCAAATTCATCATCGCATAGAAATTTTCTTTAGGATAATTTTCGCGTAAACTTTCCATGCGTTTCATGCAAATTGTGCCGTCGATATGTCCCAAAATAAAATTGAACATATGTTCGCGGAAAGGATAATTCATTGCAGAATCCATTTCATAACCGCAGAAATATTGACGCTGAACACCGTACGCAATTTTATTTGATGCATCTTCCCAAACTTCTCCGATCATTACGGCATCGGGATTAATTTTTTTCAATTCCGCGAAAAATGCCTGTGAAAATTCTGCGGGCAATTCGTCAATAACGTCCAATCTCCAGCCGCTTACTCCTTCGCGTAACCAATGATGTAAAACGCTGTCATTATTTCTGATAATAAAATCCATGTATGACGGAGTAATTTCTCTGACATTCGGAAGCGTGTCGAAATTCCACCAAGATTCATAATCATTCGGATAATTTCTGAAACTGTACCAGCTGAAATAAGGTGACTCCTTCGACTGATAAGCACCGAGAGAATCATATTTTCCTTTGCGGTTGAAATATTTGCTGTTGGAACCTGTGTGACTGAAAACACCGTCGATAATTATATTGATTCCTTTTTCTTTTGCGGTGTCAATCAAATGTTTAAAATCTTCGTTTGTTCCGAGAATGGGATCAATTTTGTGATAATCTCCTGTATCATAATGATGATTACTTTCCGATTCAAAGACGGGATTAAAATAAATTGTAGAAATTCCGAAGTCTTTCAAGTAGTCAAGTTTGCTTTCGATTCCTTTCAAATTTCCGCCGTAAAAATCGTAAGCAATTATTTCATTTGTGTCAGGGTCTTTATAGTAGGCGGGTTCATCTTTCCAACTTGCATGATAAACCGCACCTTCTTTTTCAATAATCTCATTTCCTGCACGGCAAAATCTGTCAGGAAAAATTTGATACATTACGGAATGTTTAAACCAGTCGGGAGTTTTCGCTCCTTTTCTGAAAACTGTAATTTGGAAAGCGGGCGGAGCATAGTCAAAATAAAGTTCACCGATTCCGCCGAGTTGTTCGGGATTGTTTCCGTAATAGTAAGTGCGTTCAGAAGTTACGATGATAAAATAGTACCAAATCAAGCCGCCTTTTTCGGGCATGATAATTTCAGTAGAGTAAAATTTTTCTTTGGTATTATTTTTGTCCTGCGTGGACATGTTCGACCATTTTTCGCCGGTTGATTCCGACCAAGTATGCAGTAAAACTTGTCTGACAGCTTCATCAGTGTTGATTCTGATTCCGAGTCGAAGAGTACTGCCTGCCTCTGCCGCTCCGACAATCGAGCGGTAATAAATATTTTGTGAATTGTGTTCCACATTGCTTCTGTCCATAAAATCATCTCCTTAAAAAAAATTCTAAACAGCAGATTTTTTCAACCGCAAAAAAAAAAATCCTGCAAGAAAATTTTTTCTTACAGGAAAGTTTCAATGTAAAAATTATTTTTCTTCTGCAACCGACAAAATTTCTTGCTTGCTTAATCCCGACACTTTCATAATATCAGGAATTGCACGGGCGTTTCATAAATTTTAGGCAGAAATGACATCAAAGTCGCTGTTTTCAGAATTTTACTCTCTGATTGTCAAGATTGGTTCGCTCACTCTTTTTTTCAAACCGCTATAATGAAATTTAAATTTTCGATAAAAATATCTCCAAATTTTTTTGAACTATAAATTCGCCGCACCAATCATGCCGGCATCATTTCCGAGTTCTGCAATAGAAATTTTCGGAATGGGAGCATGAGAACCGCCGAAACTGTCCTCTTGTAAAATATCTTCGAGTGGTTCAATAAAATTTTTCGCGTAAGCACTCATAGCACCGCCGAGCAAAATTAACTGCGGACGGAACATGTTGACGATATTAACAAGACCTTGACCGAGCATCAAAATATATTGCTCAATAACTTCGGTCATTTCAACATTTTCATTTTTCACGAGTTCAAAAATTTCATCAAGATTTATTTCTCTTCCGCTGACTTGTTTGGCAGATTTTAAAAGTGCGGGAATTGAAACATAAGCCTCAAGACAGCCCTTTCTTCCGCATGTACAAAGTCTGCCGTTTACTCTGATAACTTGATGACCGACTTCACTGCCTCCGATAATTCCGCCTTCAAAAATTTCTCCGTTTAAAATAATTCCGCCGCCTACTCCGTTTCCCAGAGTAAACATAACAACATCAGAAAAATTTTTTCCTGCACCTGCGACAGCCTCACCGAGTGCCGCACAGTCCGCATCATTTGCAATTCTCACGGGACATGGAATAACTTCGCCGAGTTGTTTTGTAAGCGGAACATCTTCCCAGCGAATATTATTTGAGTAAATAACTTTTCCGTTTCTTCTGTCGATTGTGCCGGGAACTCCAACGCCGACTCCGACGCACTGTTCAAGAGGAATATTATTTTCAGCTAAAATTTTTAAAATATTTTCTGCTGTTTCGTCGATAATTTCTTTTGCGGGACGTTTTGCATTTGTAGGATATTTTTTTACGTCCAAAATTTTTTGTTGATCGTTCACAATTCCAATTTGAATTTCAGATGAGCCGATATTTACTCCGACACGAATAGGATTTGCTTTTTCGCGGATAGTCGTCAAAAGTGCGTCGCAAATTCCTTCAATCTGCCAGTCGCCCGAATCAGCAGGCAAGAAAAAAGAATCTCCTTTTTTATATTCAAGTTTTTCGCCTTTGTTGGAAATTGTTCCGCGTCCGTCTAAAATTAAAATGCTCAAAAAAGATTTTTCGTCAACAGTTCCCTGCGTGCGGTAAGTCAATTTTCCGTCAAGGTCTAATTTGTCAACGGTAAAATAATCGCAGTCTGCAACGTGCGGATAATTTGCACTGCTTTTTATAATTGGAGTTCTGTTTGTAACGTCGAGAGCCTTTTCAATATGTAAATCTCTTTTTTTGCCGTCCGCTCCAATTCTTCCGTAGTCGTAAATTCTGTACGTTACATTTGAATTTTGCTGAATCTCCGCCAATAAAATTCCCTTGCCGATTGCGTGAAGAGTTCCCGACTCAATATAAATCATGTCGCCTTTTTGAACAGGAACTTTATACAAAACATCGAGCAAAGTATTTTCTTTTATTCGGCGGACAAATTCTTCTTTTGAAATCGCATCTTTAAAGCCGTAATATAAAAATGCGTTCGGTTCAGCGTCGAGAATATACCACATTTCTGTTTTGCCGTACTGTCCTTCATTTTGCAGAGCGTAAGCGTTGGAAGGGTGAACTTGTATTGACAAATCGTCTTTAGCGTCAATAAATTTTGTAAGAATCGGAAATTCACGAAATCGGCGGCAGTGAGTTCCCAAAACTTCCAAGCCTTCAGCGTCCAAATATTCGCGAAGAGTTTTCCCAGCAAATTCTCCGTTCGTAATAATTGAAGGTCCGTCAGGGTGAGCAGATAACGCCCAAGCCTCAGCCAAAATTTCTCCGTCATATTCAATCCCGTATTCTTCGGCAAGTCTGTGACCGCCCCACAAATAATCTTTGCAAGCAGGTTTCAATTTAAAAATCATTTCCAAAACCCCTTTTTATCAATGAAAAATTAAGAATTAAGAATTCTAACTCTAAACTATTCATTTTTAATTCTTGATTTTTAATTATTCAATTTCGCCTAAATATTTTTTCAAATTACTTTTTGCACGTTTCAAAGTGACGCTGACATGATTGGGAGTCATATCCATGAGTTCGGCAATTTTTTTGGGCGTGTAATTCAGCCAGTAAGTCAACTGAATAATTTTTCTTTCTCGTTCGGAAAGTTTTTCCATAGCTGCACGAATTTTTTCTTGACGTTCTTTTTCAAGAACTTGCTTTTCAGGTTCGTCGTATTCGGGAGCCGCCGCATCAAAATTTTCGTCCCAGTCCTCTTCTTTATCGTTGCGGTACTGATTACTTCTCCAAAACATTTTTAATTCGTTTTCGGCAATACGATAGAGCCAAGTAGAAAATGCTGCTTTTTTTTCGTCGTAGTCCGATAAATGCTCGTACATTTTCAAAAAAGTTTTGCTGATAATTTCGTCAGCAATTTCTGAATTTGAAGTTTTCATCATCAGATATTTATAAACTCGCGGGAAAAAACATTTGTAAAGTTCCGTGAAAGCAAATTCATCGGTAATTGCACGAACTGCCAACCTGTTCCAGTAGGTCAGATTTTTTTCTGTAGAATTTTCCTGCATGTACACCACTCCAAAAAAAGCCCGTCTAAAATTTTTAGACAGGCTTAAAATTTTTTCAAACAGATTTTTAAATTTACGCCGTCAGCAACTGAATTAAACTTGTGCCGCCTTCGCCGTATTTAATTCCAGAAGTCATAACGAGGACATCACCTTTTTCGATAAAGCCGAAATTTATAGCAGTATCAACGACGTATTTTGTAATATCTTCAGGTTTGCAAATTGGAACACCCGGGATAACTGCAACTCCCCAGCGGAGATTTAAATGACGAGCAACACGTTGATTCGGAGCAAAAGCAATTATTGGAGCTTTCGGGCGGTATTTTGAAACAACGCGGGTTGTATATCCCGATTTTGTCGGAGTTAAAATTGCCGCCGCAGAAAGTTCATAAGCAATTTGAACAGTTGCATGTGCAATGGCATCAGTGTGAGAATATTTTTTGTGGATACCTTTCATCTCAAAAATTTTCTTATACTCCAAAGAATCTTCAATTCTCTGTGCGATTCTTGACATAGTTGCCACTGCCTCAATCGGATATTTTCCGCTTGCAGTTTCACCGCTCAACATGATAGCGTCCGCACCGTCAAAAATTGCGTTGCCTACATCTGAAACTTCTGCACGAGTCGGACGCGGATTTGTTGTCATGCTTTCCAACATTTGAGTAGCAACTATAACAGGCTTTCCGACATCGTTACATTTTTTAATAATTTCTTTTTGAATAACTGGAACATCTTCAGCGGGAATTTCAACTCCCAAATCTCCGCGGGCTACCATTATGCCGTCAGAAACTGCAATAATTTCGTCAATATTTTGAACACCTGCAAGATTTTCGATTTTCGGAATAATTTCCATGTGTCCGCCGTGACGGGCAATCAATTTTCTAATTGCTTCAACGTCCGCTGCTCTCTGAATGAAACTTGCCGCGACAAAATCCATGTCGTTTTCAATTCCGAAAATAATATCTTTTTCGTCCTGTTCGGAAATCGGAGGAAGGCTCAACTCAACGCCCGGGGCAGCAACTCTTTTTCTTGTACTCATTTTTCCGGAATTTAAAATTGTCGTGTGAATATCTTTTCCTACAATCTCATCAACTTGAAGTTCAACAAGTCCGTCGCTCAAAAGAAGTTTGTCACCGGATTTGACTTCCTCATAAAGTTTTTTATGGTTTACGGAAACATGAGTTTCATCGCCCGGCGTGTCGTCGTTAGTGAGAATAAATTTATTTCCTGCGACAAGCTGAACTTCACCGCTTGCAAATTCTCCCAAACGCATTTCAGGACCTTTTGTGTCGAGAATCAGAGAAATGACGCGATCTTTTTTGAGTGCCGCCGCTCTGACAGCCTCAATTCTTTTTTTATGTTCGGGGTGAGTGCCGTGAGAAAAATTAAATCTCGCACAGTTCATTCCGTTTGCGATAAGTCCTTCAATAATTCTCGGGTCATCGGTTGCCGGTCCTTGAGTGCAGATAATTTTGGTTTTTTTAAACATTTAATCCCCCTCCTATAATCTTTTTATAAATTTAAGTGCAATTTTATCACAAAAATTTTTCTCTGCAAACAAAAAATCCCAACGACTTTTTTGTCGAAGGGATTTTTTTATTTCTGTAATTGTTCTTTCAGCTGTTGATTTTCTGTTTGCAACTGATTTATAAAATTTTGCTGTTGAATCAAATTTACATTGAAAAAATTCATTCTGCTGAAAATAAAAGTTGTCAATGCAGTTGTGTCAGGAATTTTTGAAAATTCTTCACGAATAATTTTATCAAGCTGATGAGCCGGAATTTGTGCATAAACAGGCAATAAATATTGCATAAATTCTTTTGTGACGGTTTCAAAAACCAAATATTTTAAATCAGCACGATTTTTAAAATTTTCCTGCTTATTCAAAAATTTATCCAAATATTTTATTCCTTGAATAGTCGCGTCAATCCATTTATGAAAAACTTTTTGGACGTTTTCAGATTTGTGAGTAACTGAATCTTCAACAATTCTGTAAAAATTTATAACATTCGGCACTTTTACAATTTTTTCTGCGGCAGAAATTATTGTTACTGTAGCAAAAAAATCTTCTCCAGCAATATTCAACATTTTGATTTCATTTTTAACAAAAAAATCTCTGCGAATAAGTTTTGTCCACAAATTCCACAGAAAATGACGATTATTCAAATCAGAAAGTTTTTTCAAAATATCTTCGCCCGTAATTATCGGTTCTGTTGTAAAATCGCCATTTTTATAACTTGTCAAAGAAACATTTTTTCCTTCGCCGTCCATCTGATAATATTTTTCGCAAGCAATAACATCCGGATTAAATTTTTCAGCAATTTGATAAAGTTCTTCAAAAGCAGTTTTAGTTATCAAATCATCACTATCTAAGAACCTGTCTAAAAACTTTTCAATGAAGTAGCACCACCATAATATTTCAGTAATTTTAATCTAAATTTTTTATTGCGTCATAACACGTTTTCTTTAGATATTAGACAGGTTCTAAAAAAAATAAATATTTTCCGCAAGAATTTTTTACTCCGTCGTTTCTTGGTTCACCGCCACTTCCTGAATTTTTTTTTCTGCGAATCAATTTAATTTTCTTTCCAAAATTTTTGACGTAATTTTCAACAATTTCGCAACTTTTATCAGTCGAACAATCATCAACAACAATAATTTCAAAATCTTGAAAAGTTTGAGCAAAAACGCTGTCCAAACATTCACCGATAAATTTTTCGGAATTGTACATCGGAATTATCACAGAAATTTCCGGAAAATTTTTTTCTGACATAATTTCACTTCCAATTTTGAAAAAAATTATATCATCAATTATACCCCCCCCCTCCCCGGTTGAATTTGTCAAGAAATTTTCCTTCAAACAACACGGGCGTTTCATAAAAATTTCGGATAAAAATGGTACACTCTGAAAAAAATAAGTAGTGACTGAAAATGCAAGAATATTTTTCCGAAATAGAAGATCCGCGTCATGCAGGTTATGTGAAACATAAATGGACAGACGTATTTAACAATAGTGATGTGTGCAGTAATGTGTAAAATGACCGAATTGTGTGAAATAATGGTGTTTGCGGAGAGCAGAGCA
>JAFZMV010000109.1 GCA_017553205.1 Selenomonadaceae bacterium
AACTGCCACAAAAGAAAATTACTAATTCTCATGTCGCCGCCTGTCCTAATCAACAGATCTACAGGAGGCTGATTTTTTGTGTCGAGTTCGTTTTCAAAAATTTCTGTAGTAATTTCTTCAGCAGAAATTTTCCCGTCCGAAATTTTTTTTGCAAGAGTTTGAGTGGCACGAATAATTTCATCTTGTCCGCCGTAATTTGCCGCGATGTTGAATTTTACACCGGTATTATTTTTCATAAGTTCGACGGCATCATGCATTTGTTTTTGAATCCCCGCAGAAAATTCTTTAAGCCTGCCGATAAATTTTATTTGGACATTTTTTTCATGCATTGCCATTTTTTCGCGTTCGATATATTCCGAAAAAAGTTTCATGAGAAAATCAACTTCAGAGTGCGGGCGTTTCCAATTTTCAGTAGAAAATGCGTAAACAGTTAAAGCCTCAAGATTCAAATCAACCGCCGCAGTCAAAATTTTTTTCAGCGTTTTAACTCCGGCGGAATGTCCCGCAGTTCTCAAAAGTCCGCGAAAATTTGCCCAACGTCCGTTGCCGTCCATAATAATTGCAATATGTCGCGGCATTTTATTTTTATCGACACGACTCAAAAGTTCTAAGTAAGAATTTTTCAAACTTCCATAACTTCCTTTTCTTTAGCCGCTTTTGTGCTGTCAACCTGTTTAATATATTTGTCCAAAAGTTTTTGTACTTTGTCCTGACCTTCTTTGCGGTCGTCCTCAGTGATTTTTTTATCTTTCTCAAGTTTCTTTATTGCTTCGTTTGCGTCACGGCGAATATTTCTCATCGCGACTTTTGAATCTTCAGCTTTTTTGTTGACAACTTTTACAAGTTCTTTTCTGCGTTCTTGAGTGGGTTGAGGAATTGCAAGACGAATTGAAACGCCGTCAGAATTCGGAGTAAGTCCCAAGTCAGATTTTTGAATGGCTTTTTCAATTTCTTTTAAGGTGCTTTTGTCATAGGGTTTTATAAGAATCATACGCGGTTCGGGAACTGTAACATTTGCCATTTGATTGACGGGAGTTGAAGAGCCGTAATACTCAACCATGACTTTATCCAAAAGACTGGGAGTAGCACGACCTGCACGAAGTGTGCCGTATTCTTTTTTGAGAGCCTCCAAAGTTTTTTTCAATTTTTCTTCTGCCGAATTTACAACCTCATTAGTCATTTTAAAAATTTCCTCCTCGTTTATTTAATTCGGAATGTGAAACTGAATTAATTAGGAATGTGGAATGAGGAATGGGGAATTAAAATTTCTAGTCCCCAATTTCTAATTTCTAACTCCTAATTCCTAACTCCTACTTAACTACGGTGGTGCCGATTTTTTCGCCGAGAGCAGCACGGAAAATATTTTCATGATCGTCCATATTGAAAACAACAAGCGGGATATTATTATCCATGCAAAGACTTGTGGCAGTCGAATCCACAACATGAAGTTCGCGGTTTAAAATTTCAAGGTAAGTGAGAGTATCAAATTTTTTTGCGTCGGGATTTTTATTCGGATCGCTGTCATAAATTCCGTCAGTTCCTCTTTTTGCCATAAGAATTACATCAGCCTCAACTTCCGCCGCACGAAGAGCCGCAGTTGTATCAGTGGAAAAATACGGATTGCCCGTCCCTCCTCCAAAAATTACGACACGCTTTTTTTGAAGATGACGAACAGCACGACGACGGATATAAGGTTCGGCAACTTCCCGCATTTCGATAGCAGTTTGAACTCTTGTAAAAACATTCATTTTTTCAAGTGCGTCCTGAAGTGCCAATGCATTCATGATTGTTGCAAGCATGCCCATATAATCGGCTTGAGCTCTGTCCATTCCTTTTGCCGAGCCGCTTAAACCTCTCCAAATATTTCCGCCACCGACAACAATTGCAACTTCCAGCCCTTCATCATGAATTTTTTTGATCTGCCTTGCGATACTCTCGACAACAGGGGGATTTATTCCGAAACTGTTGTCACCCGCAAGAGCCTCGCCGCTTAATTTTAAAACTACTCTTCTATACTTCATACCGCGGTCACCTCCATTTTTTCACATTTTACAAGCTGATTAATTAAAATGCAATATTTTTCTTCTCAAAAAATACAGTTACTTTATAAAAATTTTTTTAACTCTGTCCAAGTGATTATTGCATTTTGTCATGCAAAAATTGACTTTGGTTTTTTTGTTTGCAGTTTTACAAGTCAGTCAAATTTTGATATAATTCCGCCTAATCTTGAATTTGTAAAGGAGCAGATTATGGATAAAAAAGAAGTACTTGCGACAACAATAAAACAGATCGAAAAAGAATTTGGAAAAGGTTCCATAATGAGAATGGGCGAAGGCGGAAGACTTGACGTAAAATCTGTTTCAACGGGTATTCTTCCTCTTGATGTTGCACTTGGAATTGGAGGAGTGCCACGCGGAAGAATTATAGAAATTTACGGTCCTGAATCCAGCGGAAAAACTACTGTGGCTCTTCATATGATCGCCTCAATGCAGAAACTCGGAGGAACGACGGCATTTATTGACGCTGAACATGCCTTAGACCCGGTTTACGCAAAAAATCTCGGCGTAAATGTTGAAGAACTTTTGGTTGCACAGCCTGATTTTGGTGAGCAGGCTCTGGAAATTGCCGATGAACTTATCAGCAGTGCGGCAATAGATATGGTTGTCATTGATTCGGTCGCCGCACTTGTTCCGAAAGCTGAAATTGAAGGCGATATGGGCGATGCACAGGTCGGACTTCATGCAAGAATGATGAGCAAGGCAATGAGAAAACTTGCGGGAGTTATCAGTAAAACTGATACCGTTGCAATTTTTATAAATCAGATCCGCGAAAAAGTCGGCGTGATGTTCGGAAATCCTGAAACCACCACAGGCGGACGGGCTTTAAAATTTTATTCTTCCGTGCGTCTTGAAGTCAGAAAAGCTGAAGCGATTAAACAAGGTGCGGACGTTATCGGCAGTCGCACAAAAGTTAAAGTCGCAAAAAATAAAGTTGCTCCGCCTTTCAGAACTGCCGAATTTGATATAATGTACGGAACAGGTTTTTCAAGAATGGGAAGTATTTTGGATATGGGCGTGACGCTGGAAATTATTGATAAATCCGGTGCGTATTTTTCCTATCAAGGTACAAGACTCGGACAGGGCAAAGAAAACGCGAAAAAATTTCTGTCGAATAATCCCGCAACGGCTGACGAGATTGAAAATAAAATCCGCGAATCTTTGAAAAAACCTTCTGTAGGTTCTGAACAGCCCATTTCAATCGGTAAAAGCATTGACGACGATACAAATGATGATTCTGCCGTTTATGACAACGAAGAATAAAAAATCGGAGGTGTTCCAATGGTCAGCGATGAAACAATGATGTTCAGTTTTGGTGTGGAAGAAAACCGTGCCGCAAAAGTTATAAAAAATGCTTATCAAGCCATGAACGAAAAAGGTTATAATCCTGTTCATCAGCTTGTAGGTTATCTTTTGAGCGGAGATCCTGCCTATATTACGAGCCACAAGGACGCAAGAAGTCAAATCCGCAAAATTGAACGCGATGAACTTTTAGAAGAACTTGTAAGAACTTATCTTGAACGCCCGGAGATTAAACATTGAGATACGTTTCTTTAGATGTAGGCGATAAAACTATAGGAGTTGCGGTGAGTGATTTACTTGGAATTACTGCACAGGGAATTAAAACAATTCACCGCACTTCTAACAAAAAAGATTTGCAGGAACTTGCAGAAATTATTTCTGACTTCGACGAAGTAACTTTTGTTATCGGTCTGCCGAAAAATATGAACGGCACTGAGGGAGAACGTTGCGAGATTGTCAGAAATTTTGCGGAGAAACTTAAAGAAAAATTTAAAAGTTCCGCACAGATTTTTTGGGACGAAAGATTGAGTACTGTTGCGGCAGAAAAATCTTTAATCGCGGCTGATGTCAGCAGAAAAAAAAGAAAAAAGGTTATCGACAAAATGGCGGCGGTTTATATTCTGCAGGGATTTTTGGACAGTAAATCCATGAGCAGATAATTTTAAAACTAATTTATTGTATGAGGTGTTTTTTTTATGGCGAAAAAAAATTATGAGGAAAATATTCCTGAAGAAGATATTATCGTTGAAATGACAGACGACGAAGGCAATGTTTATTATTATTCGGAAGAAATGATAATCCCTGTGGGCGACGAAAATTTTGCTTTGCTCGTTGCAATTCATGACGACGAAGAAGAACATTTTCATGATGAAAATTGCGATTGCGGCTGCGATGATGATGAAGTTATTATCGCCAAAATTGTTCTCAATGAAAACGGCGAAGAAGAATATGTTGAGCCGACTGACGAAGAATTTGAAAGAGTTTCAAAAGCGTATGATGAATTGATGGGCGAATATGAGTAACGATCCCGAAAAATCCGATAAAAAATTTTCAACAGAAAAAATAAAAAATATTCTTGCCGATTTAAACGGAAAATCTAATTTTTCGGACAAGGTAAAAAATTATTTGGGCGGTTTCTTTGAAGGAATTTCCCTGAAATATGTTTTGACTGTGGCGGGCGGAGTGTTGTTTTTTATTGTCTTGATTTTGGGAGTTTTGATTTTTGCAGAACCTGAAACAATTATTTCACTCGAAAAAAATATTTCTTCAACTCCCGCTAAAACTGAATCCGTCGCCGAAAAAAGAATCCACATAAAAATTAACGCGGGAATGTCTACCGGCGAAATTGCGGATCAGCTTGAATCAAAAGGCGTTATTACCAGCAGTTTGAAATTTAGAATTTTGTCAAGAATTCGCGGTTACGACGGGCAAATGAAACCGGGTACTTATGTTTTTTCTGCGGGGCTGACTGATGAAGAGGTTTTTGAAAAAATTTTGAACGGCGAAAAATTTATTGTAAATTTTACAATTCCCGAAGGTTTCGGCGTGAAAAATATTGCTGAAAGACTTTATGAAATTGATTTGGCGGATAAGGAAGATTTTTTGGAGGCAGCAAAAGATTTTGAGCCGTTTCCCTACATGAAAAAACATGATGACGTAATTTTTGCGGCGGAGGGTTTTTTATTCCCAGATACTTATTCGATAGAAAGTGATTCGTCAGTTGAAGATATTTTAAATATGATGGCGAAAGAATTTGACAAAAAATTAACTCCGGCAATGCGGGAAAAAGCCAAAGAAATGAATTTATCAATTTATGATTTGGTGACTTTGGCATCTCTTGTTGAACGTGAAGTCAGATACCCCGTTGACAGACCTATTGTCGCACAAGTTTTTTTGAAACGTTTAAAAATAAATATGCCTCTTCAAACCGACGCATCACTTCAATATTTAATGGACGCACCGAAGGAAGATGTTTCGATTGAGGATACTAAAATTGATTCGCCTTATAACACTTATCAAAATGCGGGACTTCCGCCAGGTCCTGTTGCGTCGCCCGGAATTGAATCAATAAAAGCCGTTTTAAATCCTGCCGACACAGATTTTTTATTTTTCGTTGCGGACAGGGACGGGCATAATCATTATTCCAGTACTTATGAAGAACATATGGAACTTGTAAATCAGTACAGATGACGGGAGAAAAAATTTTGAATAAAATTGAACTGCTTGCCCCTGCGGGAAATTTTGAAAAACTGCAGGCGGCTTTATTTTATGGTGCTGACGCAGTTTATGTCGGCGGAAAAAATTTTAGTCTGCGTGCTTACGGAGATAATTTTACGGAAGAAGAAATTTTAAAAGCCGTTGAATTTACTCACTCTCTCGGAAAAAAAATTTATATCACGACAAATATTTTTGCTCACAATGACGACATTGAAAAAATTTCTGACTGGCTGAAATTTTTGGACTCGACAGGAGTTGACGCGGTTTTAATTTCTGACTTGGGAGTTTTGTCGCTGGCAAAAAGTTTGACGAAAAATCTTGAATTTCATATCAGCACACAAGCCAACGTCACGAATTACCGCACGGCAAATTTTTTTCATGAACTTGGAGCAAGTCGAATTGTTTTGGCTCGTGAATTGACTTTAGACGAAATCAAAAAAATTCATGCCGAATGTCCTGCAGAACTTGAAATTTTTGTTCATGGTGCGATGTGCATTTCTTATTCGGGCAGATGTTATCTTTCGCACTATTTGACGGGACGCGACGGCAACAAGGGCGAATGTACTCATTCTTGTCGCTGGAAATATTCTTTGGTCGAAGAAAAACGCGACGGAGAATTTTTTTCTGTGAATGAGGACGAACGCGGAGCATATATCATGAATTCAAAAGATTTGTGTTTGCTTCCGCATATCGACAAAATTATTGACTGCGGAGTAACTTCCTTAAAAATCGAAGGCAGAATGAAAAGCGTGAATTATGTTGCGGGTGTTGTAAAAACTTATCGGGTGGCGATTGACAGTTACTTGAAAAATCCTGCTGAATTTAAAATTTGTGATGAATGGATTTCCGAACTTGATAAAGTTGCTCACAGACCGTACACGACTGGATTTTTTATTTCGGACGGAGAAACTACCCAAATTTATGACACGTCAAAACCAAAACGCTCTTCGGAATTTTTGGGGATTGTTCGAGAATTCGACGCAGAAAAAAATATTGCTACGATTGAACAACGCGGAAAATTTGAAATAAATCAGACGGTAGAATTTTTTCAGCCGCATGGAAAAACTTTTCAGCAAAAAATTTCTGCAATGTTTGACGAGTCGGGAGAAAAAATTTTCTCCGCTCCTCATGCTCAGCAAATTGTAAAAATCCCTGTTGAAAATCCTGTAGAAATTTGGTCGCTTATGCGTTCATGAAAATAAAAAAACGGCTGTCATTTTAAGGCAGTCGTTTTTTGTTTCAGGAATTAATATTCATTTTATTTTATTCTTCGATTATGTAGGCTTTTAAAATTTCTCCGTAATAAGCAACATGATTATCAAAAACTTTTTCGCCTTCGTCGTTTAAAGTTTCGGGATAAAATTTTTTAAATCTGCTTGAAATAGATTTTACAGATTGTTCCATTTTAAAAACTTCGCGACACTCAATAGTAAGCGGCAATTCTTTTATCGCAGGCGGACGAATTTCATCAGCGTCAACAATATGAGCTCCGACTTTTGCAAGTTTGTCTAAATCTCTGCCGCTCTGACTTCCGCAGATTCCGACAATTTTAGAAACTTCTTTTTCATATTTTCCGCCGTAAGGAATACAAATTGTAAATTCTCCCGTACGTTCAATAAGTTCATAAGTGAAACGACTTTTACGAATATACGCGGTAAAAATCGGAACTCCCCATTCAAGTCCGACTGTTCCCCAACCGATTGTCATGGCGTTGATACAGTCTTCCGCCTCACTCGTCAACAAAATTCCTTTCGGCAGGGCTTTTAAAATTTCTCCCGCATAATCAAAAACGTTAATTTCTTTTTTCGTCATGAAAAATTCCTCCTACAAAAATTTTATCCTAAATTTAATCCCGTCATTACACTGACCAACATTATCAAGGCGACAATTCCGGCAATTAAACCGACTGTCCAGAAAGTAAATACAACTCTTATTTCACTCCAACCGCCTAATTCAAAATGATGATGAATCGGCGACATTCTGAAAACTCTTTTGCCTGTCGTTTGAAATGAAATGACTTGGATTATTACCGACAACGCCTCACAAACAAAAACCAATCCGACGACTATCAGCAATAATTCTGTATGCGTCAAAAGTCCCATCGCCGCAAATGCTCCGCCCAATGCAAGTGATCCCGTATCGCCCATGAAAACTTTTGCGGGGTGAAAATTAAATTTCAAAAATCCTATGCATGCTCCGACGACTGCCGCACAGAAAATTGCAAAATTATAATGTCCCGTGATAAGACAAATTACTCCGTAAACACTCGACGCGATGGCAACATTTCCCGACGCAAGTCCGTCAAGTCCGTCAGTCAAATTTACTGCGTTTGATGCTCCGACCAAAACAAAAACCACCAGCAAATAATATAAAAATCCCAAGTCCACAGTTGCTCCGACTATCGGAATCCATAAAGTTGTTTCAATTCCCAATTTTGTCGTGGAGATAATAATTATTACGACCGCGATAAAAATTTGTCCCGCCAATTTCTGCCGAGCTTTCAGTCCCAAATTTCTTTTTTGAACAACTTTTATATAATCGTCCAAAAATCCCAAAATAAAATGTCCGATTAAAATGAACAGTGCAAGCAAAATTTCTGCCGTCCATTCCGCGAAAACCAAAGTTGAAATTACAATTCCCGCAGTTAAAAAAATTCCTCCCATTGTAGGAGTGCCGCTTTTTGCCTGATGACTTTTAGGACCTTCGGTTCTTATGCTCTGTCCGAATTTTAATTTATGAAGAATAGGAATAAAAATCGGTCCGAGAATTAAAACCACGCCCGCAGAAATTACAGCCGCCGCCAAAATATTTGTCATGTCCAAAATTCATTTGCCTCCAAAAAATTTTTTTGATTTTGAAAAATTTTATAAAAAATGTCTTTGAATGTCAAAAATTTTTCAGCTCAAATAAATTCTCGGCACTCGATCAGAAATCAGACAAGTAATTTCGTAATTTATCGTGTTTAAATGTTTAGCCGCGTCGTCAATAGAAATTTTTTCTCCGCCGAATAAAATAAATTCATCTCCGATTTTTACTTCGGGAATTTCCGTAACGTCAACCATAAATTGATCCATGCAAATTCTTCCTGCAATCGGTGCAAGTTTTCCATGAGTTTCAACATGAAAATTTTTATACGCTCTGATATATCCGTCAGCATAACCGATCGGCAAAGTTGCAATTACAGAATTTTTTTCCGCAATAAAATTTCTTCCGTAACCGATAGAAGTTCCCGCAGGAATTTTTTTTACGAAAACTGCACGGGCTTTTAAAGTCATTACGGGCTGAAGTTCGATAGTTTTTTTGACTTCGGAAGAAGGATAAAGTCCGTAACTTATAATCCCCGCACGAACCATATCAAGATGAGCGTCGGGAATTTCCAAAATTGCGGCTGATTCTGCAATATGACGAATTTTTATTTTTATTCCGCGTTCAGAAATTTTTTCGCAGGTATCTTTAAAAATTTTCAGCTGTTCAAATGTGAAAGTTTTGTCGGAAGAATCAGCGTCAGCAAAATGGCTGAAAACTCCTTCAAGTTCAACGTTGGGAAGTTTAGAAATTTTTTCTGCAAGTTCGACGGCATCATCAGGAAAAATTCCAATACGTCCCATGCCCGTTTCAATTTTCAAATGAACTTTCGCGGAAATATTTTTTTCGACAGCCGCGTCAGAAATTTTTTTTGCAAGTTCAAAATCAGAAACAGTCATCGTCAAATTATTTTCCACAGAAATTTTTGCGGAATCGTAAGGAATCAAACCCAAAATCAAAATAGGAACTTTAAAACCTGCCTGCCGAAGTTCCAAACCTTCCTCAACAGTTGCAACGGCTAAAAAATCCGCACCGCATTTCACGGCAATTTTTGAAACTTCAACGGCTCCATGCCCGTAAGCATTTGCCTTGACGACCGCACAAAGTTTTGCAGTCGGTTGAATGTGACGGCGAATTTCTGTAAAATTATGTTCAATCGCACGAAGATTTATTTCGGCGTAAACATCACGATAAATCATTTTAAAAAACTCCTTCCAGAGGTGAAAATTTTGAAATTTAAAGAATTTATCAGCACATTAGACAAAGAAATAAAAAATGTCAATCTTTTGTGCGGAGAAGAAACTTTTTATATTGACAAAGCACGAGAAAAAATTTTAGAAAAACTTTCTGCAGATAAATCTGAAATAATAATTTTCGACGGCAGTCAAAAAATTCCCGTTTCAGAAATTATAAACGCGATTGACAGTGCACCGCTTTTCAGTCCTCAAAATATTGTTATAGTGAAAAATGCCCCGTTTTTTGGTGCGGAAGGAAAATCTGAACGGCTTGAAAGTATTCTTCAAAATATGCAGCCGACAAATTTTGTAATTTTCACGGCAAAATCTGCGGACAAGCGGAAAAAACTTTATAAAATTATTTCAAAAGTCGGTGCGGTACTTGAGGCAGATCCGTTAAGAGTCTGGCAGATTGATGAATGGCTTAACGACAAATTAAAATCCATCAAAAAAAATATGAATGTTGAGGCACGAAAATTTTTTTCTGAACGAATTGGAGTTTTGCCGGAAATTTCGCTTTGGTATTTGGAAAACGAATTTAATAAAATTTCTCTCGCCGTAAAAAATTCTGAAATCACTGCCGCAGATTTAAAAAGACTTTTGACAGAACCGCCCGAAGTTTCAAATTTTGCACTGCTTGACGCGATTGACGCAAAAAAAATAAAAGCGGCAATAGGAATTTTCAGAACACAGACACGCGACAAAACCAAAATTCCGCTTTTAACAATTATGCTGGCAAATCATATAAGAAAACTTTTACGAGCAAAATTTTTTATTTCGCAGGGAATAAAAGGTGAGGCACTCGCAAAAAATTTGGAAATGCACCCTTTTATTGCAAAAAAATTTTCCGCAACTGCCGAAACTTATTCGATAAAACTGCTGGAAGAAAATTTTATATTAGTTTCCGACGCAGATTATAAATTAAAATTCGGATTGGCAGGAGCGGAAATTTTAGAAAAAATTATTATAAAACTTTGCAAAAGATAACTTTATTTTTTCTGATTCAAAAATTCAAGTTCTTCAGCCGTCAAAGTTGTTGAGGCAATATCTTCAATTTTTTTCTCCAAAATTTTTTCTTCGTCATCTGAAATTTTTTTATCAGGCTTAGGAATTTTTTCCTCTTCAAAAATCCATTTAAAAGCGTCCTCAGCAGTTTCAACAGGGTGAATATTTAAACCCAAATGCCAGCGTGGAATATCTTTTGAATTTTCTTTCGGAATGACGAGAGTTTTAATTCCCGCCTGTTTTGCACCATAAGCCTTTTCAAAAACTCCGCCGACAGGTCTGACTTTTCCCTGCAAAGAAATTTCACCTGTTACCGCAACATCTTGACGAATTTTTTTCCCTGTAATTGCACTGACCAACGCTGACAAAATCGCAGTGCCTGCACTCGGCCCGTCAATATTTCCGCCACCTATAACATTTATATGAACATCAAAATCATGAATATCTTTTCCAGTAACTTTTCTTAAAACGCTTGCCGCATTAAAAACTGAATCCTTCGCCATACTTCCCGCAGTTTCGTTAAATCTGATAGTGCCTTTGCCTTTTTCAGTAGCAGGAAAAACTACAGCCTCAATTTCAATAACCGAGCCGATAAAACCGCTCACGCCCAAACCGAAAATATGACCGACAATCGCTTTGCTTGACGCTTTTTTTGTAACGTACTGAAAAAGTCTGCTGACTTGTGCGACTTCATAAATATCTTGCTTGGAAATTTTTAACGAAATCTCTTCATTCCTAATTCCTAATTCCTCATTCCTCATTGAAACGGATTCCTCATTCCTCATTAAACAAAGGCTGTAAGCGTCCGCCAAAATATTTATCGCTTTACGTCCTTCTATTGTGTATTCGGAAATAGTTTCTGCAATTCCGTCATCAAGTTCCACGTTTAATTTTTTCGCGGCATTTTTAACAATCTGAACAATATGAGCAGGTGTCAACGGTTCAAAATAAATTTCCGCACATCTTGAACGCAACGCGGGATTTATAGAGCCTGCGTCGCGAGTTGTTGCTCCGATTAAAACAAAATCAGCGGGAGCTCCATTTTCAAATAACATTCTGATATACGGCGGAACTTTTTCATCAGTCGGATCGTAATAAGCAGACTCAAAAAATGCCCGCTTATCTTCCAAAACTTTCAGCAATTTATTTTGCAACATTAAATCCATTTCGCCAATTTCGTCGATAAATAAAATTCCGCCGTGTGCGTCCGTAACAAGTCCGGGCTTAGGTTCAGGAACTCCAATATCTGCCAAAGATTTTTGGGCTCCTTGATAAATCGGATCATGAACTGAACCCAATAAAGGATTTGTAATATCACGCGGATCCCATCTCAAAGTTGTTCCGTCAGTTTCAACAAAAGGTGCGTCCTCTTCAAAAGGGCTGTACTCCAAACTTTTCACCGACTCCAAAACTAATCTGGCGGCGGTAGTTTTTCCGACACCCGGAGGACCGTACAAAATTAAATGCTGAGGATACGGCGACGCTAATTTTGAACGAAGAGATTTAACAGCCCTTTCCTGTCCGACAATTTCTTCCAAACTTTTCGGGCGTAAAAGTTCCATGACAGACTGAGTTAATTTTGTTTCTTCAAGTTTTTCCAGTTCTTCGCGTTTTTTTGCATCGTGCGGAGATTCTTCGCCGCCTTTTTCGTCTTTCAAAATTTGCAGTCGAATATCCTTAACATATTCTTGATGATCGTGTTCCATTTTTTCAGAAACTTTTCTTTCAATTTTGTCCTCAATTTGACGGCGGGCAATCATATCAGCCATAATTTCTGAAAGTCTTATAAGTTCGGCGGGAATTTCAGATTTTTTCGGAGCGGGTCCAAGTGTGGGATTTTCTTCCAAAATTCTTTTGAGTGCCAAAACTCTTTCGCCGGGATCAGGTGAACGCAAATATCTTAAAGCATCCATTTTTCCCGCCTGTAAAACTAATCTGTCAGAACCCATGACATCAACCACGATTGAATAAAGTGCGGCAATATCTCTGTCAATTTCTGTTTCGTTTCGTGGCTGTACGATTACATTTTTTTTCTTACCAAAAATTTTCCCAAATAAATTTTTAAACAAAATTTTTCCTCCGTTATCCTAAAATTTTTAACATTGTTTTCCGAATTCAAGAGCATTTATTTTATTCAACATTATAAATAAAACTGCCTGCGTCATCATAAATTTTTTGGATTTTAAATTGCGGCGTAGAAAATTTTTCTAAGTTGTCGTGTCTGGAAAAAATATATTTTACTTCAAGTTTTTTCAAATCATTCGGATTGAGATAAACTTTAAAAGAATCTGTAAAAGGAAAATAAAAATTCGTCGGCTTATCATTTTGCAGTATGATAACTATGTGTGCGTACTTATTATAATCTTTGAAATCTTCTCTGTCAGGATCAAAATTTTTCCAAGGTTTGACGGCAGGATAATCAGTTATTTTGTTTGTTTCATTTATGTTGAATTTTTCCCAGCGTTCAAGCATAGGATAGACATTTACGCTGTTGATTGTCGGTGCACCAAACATAATTGGAAAATCATTTAACATCACATCGTCATCTTCAACGATCCAGAGTGAGTTTTTATCTTGCTGAACAATTTCGGAAATCTTCTGTCCCACAGGCATTTTATAAATCACGTCAACGCCTTTGTTAATGGGATTGACAGTCACGCCAATTATCAACATCATTAAAGACAATGTTGTAAAAATTTTTTTATTCATCGGACTTAAAAATAAAAACACGCTCAACGCAACAAATACGAAAATCAAAAAATTTTCTTGAATATTAAAACCGTCAGGCAAAAAAAGATGAACGGCTACTAACGGCAAAATCGCAATAATTGTTGCCGTAATCAGACGAATAGACGGTGACGGAAAATTTTTCATTAAAATCAATCCACGAAACACCATAACCAGTTGTGCAAAATCTATTGCAGAACGAACGCGATTGTCTGTAGCATAACCCATGAAACTGAATTTTGCCAACCAATCAGGTATGTTTGTAATTTCCCAAATGCAAAATAAAATTGTGATTATGAAAAGTGCAGTCATCAAAAAATCTTTCTGCTTGAGTTTGAACCGCAGGTAAAAGAACATCAAAAAACCAAGAGGAGTCATTGAAAAGAAACTTGCCAGTTCACAATTATTTGTGGTGTCCCAAATGTCTTTAAAAGGCAAAATTGCACTTGCACCATAAGCTGCCAAATATTCAAGCAACAAAGAAACAGGTAAATTTCCGCCTGTAGTGAATCTTTTACCGGGATATTCAGTCGCCATTTGTAATTCAATCATATCTCTTGAAATGTAAATTACATGTATTATCGGTGCGAGCATTATCGCAAATCCCACGATCCAAAAAAATTTGTCGTGCCATAAGATTTTCAGTACGTTTGATTGACGAAGTGAAACGGCAATCAAGCAGGCTAAAAAAACATAGCCGAAAGAAACTTGCCACGCAGGATAAATTGCCAAAATGTAAACGCCTGTACACCATAAAAATCCTGCCGCATACAAAAATCTTTTTCGATTTTCTTCCTGTTCAAGGTAAATTTTCCAGCAGACTACAACGCCTTGACCTGCCGCCAAAATTTCTGCAATACTGTTGACTGCCCACCACCACTGAGCCAGCGGAGAAAATGCAATCATTATTGCATAGATGATAGAAAGTTTTGTTTCCGTTTTTAAAATCAGCCGAGCAAATTCAAAAGAAATTAAAAATAAAATTACACATCTGCTTGTCCAGAAAAATGCAAGTCCCGAGCCTTGATCAAAAAATAAATATCCGATTTGTGCAGGGCGAAAGATCATTGCAGGGTGCCAGACCGCCTGACCGTAAGTCATAAACATATTTGTCGGTGCGGCACGAACAATATCACTTATAAATCCAAAATTGTTGAAGTACTGCGAAAATGCAAATGGTGTAAATACAAGCCATTCATCCGAACGAACTCCCCTATATTTGCCCAAAATTACATCACTAAGTTCAGGATGTAAAAGCATATCTGCGTATATTGATATCGAAGAGCCATGAATTTCAAAAATCACCGAAAGTAAAATTAAAATTCCGCCTATTGTCCAACGCTTGCTAAATAAATTTTCCAACATGATAAACAGTACAACCTTCCAAAATTTTTTTTGAATGACATAACTGACAAAAAATAGAACAACGTTACGCCTAACACAAAAGATTTTTTATCAACGGAATTTTCGCGAGGAACTTCTTTATTTTTATCATGAGAATTTTTTATCCAGTAAAGTTTTTATTATGTTCAAATTGACTTCAAAATTTTTTCTTGCGTTGTTTGCTATGGTGTCAAGAATCAAACCGCAGACGATAGAGAGCAACGCACTTAAACCTAAAATACTGCTTACTACAAGTGTAGGAATTTTCGGCACAAGTCCTGTCTGCAAAAATTCTGCAAAAATCGGCAGAAATAAAACTAACGCAATCAAAAATAACAAAATTGCCATTATTCCAAAAAATCTCAGCGGACGATAATTCCTGTACATATTAAAAATTGTCATTAAAACTTTTGCACCGTCAACGTAAGTGTTTAACTTGCTGAAACTTCCTTCAGGTCTGTCACGATAATTTACAGGAATACTTTGCAACAGCAAATTTTTATCCAGTGCATGAATTGTCATTTCTGTTTCAATTTCAAAACCTTGTGAAATAATCGGAAAACTTTTTACAAACATGGGACTGAAAGCACGATAGCCTGTCATAACGTCAAGAATTTTTTGAGCTTTTTTTCCGCGATTCCAAAATGTATTTATGCAACCGCGTACCAGTGAATTTCCAAAATTATGGAAAGGTCTTTTATTTTCCTCAAAGTAAGTCGCACTCAATCTGTCACCGATAACCATATCGGCTTTACCTTGTAAAACAAGTTCGCACATTTCGCGAGCGTACTCTGCAGGATAGGTGTCATCTCCGTCAGTCATAATGTAACAATCTGCCTCAATGTCACGAAACATCGAGCGAATAACATTACCTTTTCCTTGTCTGTATTCATGGCAGACAACTGCACCCGCCTTTTTCGCCAGTTCTGCCGTATTGTCCGAAGAATTATTATCATAAACGTAAACTGTTGCCTCAGGGAGTTCACGACGAAAATCTGAAATAACTTTTTCGATTGTCAAACTTTCATTGTAGCACGGGATAAGTACTGCAATTTTTTTATCATGCATAATTTTTTCCTCCAAAAAAAAATTGTCAGCTGTCCGTTTTTTAGTTACTGGAATTTTTGATAACGACTAATCACTGACAACTGACAACCATCAATAAAATTATTCTGCGATAACTTCGACTTTAATCTTTGTTGTTACAGTCGGGTGAAGTTTTATGACAGCATCATAAGTTCCCGTGCCGGTAATTTCTCCCTGCACTGAAATTTTTCTTTTGTCCACGTTCAAATTATTTTGGATTTTGAGTGCCTTCGCAATATCCGAACCGCCGACAGATCCGAAAAGTTTTCCGTCCTTGCCGATTTTTACGGCAACTTTAACGATAACTTTTTCAAGCTGCGAGCCGAGCAATTTAGCTTCATCGGCTTCACGCTGAAGTTTGCGGGCTTTGTTTTCCGCATTTGTTTTAGCGGTGTTTAAATTTGCAGTTGTTGCCTCTGCGGCGAGTTTTTTGGGGAGAAGAAAATTTCTGCCGTAACCGTCGGCAACTTCTACAATTTCGCCCTTCTTACCAATTTTTTTGACATCTTCAAGTAAAATCAATTTCATTTTAAATTTCTTCCTTTCGCAAAAAATATTTTTTAAGACTGTTAAAATTCTTTCGACTGAAAAATTTTCCTGCCGAAAATCCAAAAGGAAATTTTTAAAATTGGCAGAATCAACAAAATTATCGAAAATAGAAGGAGGGTTTTTTTATGAAAAAACTTTTTGCGATGCTTTTAACTTTGATGATGTCCTTTACTTTGACGGCATGCAACGGCGATGAAAAATCTGCAGATTCCGAAAAAATTTCCGAAAAAAATAAAATTCTCGTCGCGTATTTTTCCTGCACGGGAAGTACAAAAAATCTTGCGGAAACTTCTGCCGAAATTTTAAAAGCGGATTTGTATGAAATTAAACCTGCAGTTCCCTACACTACTGAAGATTTAAATTACAAAGATGAAACAACGCGGGCAACTGTCGAGCAGAGAAATCAAACCGCACGTCCTGAACTTGCCGACAAAAATGCGAACATCGGACAATACGACATCATAGTTATTGCTTATCCTATTTGGTGGCACACTGCTCCGAAAATTATTGAAACTTTCTTGGAGAGTTACGACTTCAGCGGGAAAAAAATTCTCCCGATTTGTACTTCGGGCGGCAGTGACATTATTGAAAGCGTAGATAATTTGAAAAATCTTCCTTTAAAAAATGTGCAGTGGCTTGAAGGAAAATGTTTTTTCAAAAATCCTGCTCCAGAACAGATTAAAGCCTATTTTGGTTCGGTAAATTTGCAATAAAATGTTGGGATATTATTTTTTGAAATTTATCAGCAAAATTATTTGTCTTATGCCGTTCAGACTTTCAATAAAATTGGGTCGGGGACTGGCAAATTTTTTGTGGATTTTTGTACCTGCACGAAGAAAAAATTTGGCACGGGAAAATATAAAAAAATGCCTTCCCGTTGACGAGGAAACCGCCGCCGAAATTGCAAAAAAATCTTCGATTAAATTGGGAGAAATTTTTATTGAGGTTTTGAATTTTCCGAAACTCAAAGACGATATGAAAAATCATGTAAAAGTTGTCGGGCTGGAAAATTTGACAAATTATATAAATTCTCCTGAAAGAAACGGACGCGGAGCAGTTATCATGACTTCTCACAGCGACAACTGGGAACTTATGGGCGGGGCTTTTGCTCAAAACGGAATCCCTTTAGTCGGAGTTGCGAAAAAACAAAGGTCGGGCGGTGCCGATAAATTTATAAATGAGTACAGAACTTTAATCGGCATGCACATAACTTATAAAAGCGACGTTCGCGAAATGTACAGAATGATGGACGACGGGAATTTTATCGGATTGATTATGGATCAAGATGTTGGACGACGTGACGGAGTAGCAGTAAAATTTTTCAATCAGGCTACAAATTTTGTGACAGGTGCGGCGGCGATGTCCAGACTGAAAAAAATTCCGATTTTCCCCGCGTTCATGCATAAAAATTCTGACGGAACTCACACGCTTGAAATTTTCCCGCCGCTCTTCACAGAAAAAACTTCTGACAAACGTGCAGATATTTTTAAAATGACTCAGCATTTAGCGACATTGATTGAAAATCATGTTAAAAAATATCCAGAAGAATGGTTTTGGCTTCATGATCGTTGGAAGTCAATGAGAATTGAATATACGCAAGAAGAAATTGAAAATTTAAATCGCACGCTCAATATAAAATAGAAAAATAATTTGGCAGGAAAAATAAAAATATCGTCGAAAATTCCCCGCATTATTTATGGAAGGGGATTATTTTTTATGTTCAGTAAAAAGAAACTTGCCGCACTTATTACGAGCGGTTTGTTGGCTTGTTCGGTTTTTGCGGGTTGCGGTGGAGAAAACGGCGGCGGCTCTGCAGGTTCGGGAGATGAAATTGTCGTCGGTTCAAATTTTGAGTTGACGGGAAATCATGCTCAATACGGTTCAAACGCCGCAAAAGGTTTTAAACTCGCTGTAAAAGAAATTAACGACGCGGGCGGAATTGACGGCAAAAAAATTAAAGTCGTAGATGCTGACAGCAAATCTGAGGCGGCTGAATCAGTAAACGCGGCAACAAAATTAATTTCCGATGATAAAGTTGTTGCTTTAGTCGGACCTGCTGTTACAGCGAATGTTATTGCAGAATCCCAAGTTGCGGCTGATAATAAAGTTTCAGTTATCGCTCCTGCCGCAACAAATCCCGATGTTACTGTTGAAAACGGAACTCTCAAAGAGTATATTTTCCGCAGTTGCTTTATAGACCCTCAACAGTCTGAAGTTATGGCGGCATTTGCGGCGAAAGATTTATCTGCAAAAACCGCAGTACTTTATCTTGATTCCAGCTCCGATTATTCAAAATCACTCGGGAGAATTTTCAAAGAAAAATTTGAATCTTTGGGCGGAAAAGTTGTAATGGAAGAGGCTTTCCTTGCAAAAGATCAGGACTTTAAAGCGGCTTTGACAAAAATTCAAACTGCAAATGCTGATGTAATTTTTGTTCCCGCTTATTATGAAGAAGTCGGCAAAATCGTAAAACAAGCTCGCGAACTCGGAATTAACGCGATAATTCTCGGAACTGACGGCTGGGACGATTCAAAAGTTGTAGAGATTGCAGGTAAAGACGCACTCAATAATACTTTCTTCTGCACACATTATTTTGAAGGCGATGAAGATGTTCAAGGTTTCTTGAAGGCTTACAAAGACGAATACAAAGAAGATCCCAACGTTTTTGCGGCTCTCGGTTATGACGCAGGAAAAATGTTAATTGATGCAATTTCCCGCAGTAAAGGCGATATGTCCAAAATCCGTGAAAATATCGAAAACATTAAAGACTTGAAAGTCGGCACAGGCGTTATCACTATGGACGCAAAAACTCACAATCCGATTAAAGGCATCGTCGTTATCGAAAATAAAGACGGTTCCCGCTCCCTCAAAACAAAAATCGCTCCTCAACAATAATAAGGAGGTTTTTTCATGAAAAAGAAAATTGCTGTCGCTTGTGCGGCTATGATGTTGACTGCAGGCTTTGCAAGTGTTGCTCCCGATAATTTTGTTGATACGTTTTCAACAAAAGTTGAGGCGGCTCAAAATACTGATCCGAGATTTGCTTTTGACGGAATCAGTTTCGGGTGTACTTATGAAGATGTTGTCGCCGTTCTTGGTCAGCCTGTTGGCAGTGTAGACGATGACGAATTTATTTTTGGAAACGGTTTGATTATTGAGTTTGCAGACAACAGAACTGTAGAAGAAATTGAAACTCTCAAACAGGGCATGGGAACTGATGCCGGAGTTGCTGTCGGTATGCCCGAATACACAATTACAGATTCTTACGGAACTGCCGATAATGTCCATCAAGAACACGGAAAAACTATCTATCAATATTTTGGCGGAAACGGAAGATTTGTACTTAGAATTACTGTCACCGGCGGATTTGTTGAAAAAATAAAAGCTAAATGCCACGATTGACAAACTGTAATTTGACGCGGAAAAATTTTTATGATAAACTTCCGCAGTCAAAAAGCGTTCCTCTAAAATTTTTTATCAGAAAGCGGCGTGACACCCCCTAGTTTTGGCTATGGAGATATAAGTCGCAATGTTGGCTTTCAATAGTACATATTTTAAAATTCAATCAGAGGTTAGCCTTCCTCTATAAAAAAAATAATGAAAAAACATCAACGGCTCGTACCTTGCAAGTAGTGAAGTCGTTTCGGGTTTGAGGTTGCTCAAGAGTTGTACTCACCCAGACCTTAGGGCGGACAATATGTCGACAGTCACGGGTGCTAAAGAAGTACTTTGCAAATAA
>JAFZMV010000110.1 GCA_017553205.1 Selenomonadaceae bacterium
ATATTTGAAACCGAATAACGTCCTTGATAAAATGTGTTCGACATAAGCAATTTCCTTTCCGATGAATTTTTAACAAACACATTTTATCAGAAAAAAATTGCTTATGTTTTTATTTTCGGCACTTTACCAACACGCCCTAGTTCAAATTACTTTGTTCTCGAATGTAAATATCAATGCTTTGACGCGGAATTTTCCAGATACGACCGATCCTAAATCCCTTGAGTTCCCCAGAAATTAAAAGTTTGTAAGCCGCATTTTTTCCAATCATTAAAAGTTCGCAAAGTTCTTCTACGGTGATCAATGGTGACATCTCGTTGTCCATAATTTCTCCGTCCTTTCACGTTTTTTATTTATGTGTTGAAACGACAGTTATTTATTATTTATAGACTGAACAGAATTATTGCGTTCATGCTGAATAAGTTTTAAAGAAGTTTGATAAGACTGTTTAAGCATATTGCGACTGCGGACAGACTGCCCTTTTTCAAATTTGGCTATAACCTGATCCGAAATGCCTATGTGTTGGCTAAGTTCGCTACGCGAAACTTTTAAATCCTCTCTGACAGCTCTAAATTCCTGACCTTCCTTTTCCCATACAGGTCGCATGGCTTCAACGTGTTCAATGTGTTTCTGATGAGCGGCTTTGACTTTCGCTCCGAGTTCTTCATTGGTAATTGAATAGTTACTGAACATTATAGTTCACCTCCTAATTTTATTTATTATTATGTTAGTTGATTAAAAATTAAAACATTTTAAATCCGCTCCAAGTGAAAGAGCGGATTTTTAATTATGTACTATAGAAATGAAGAATTTAGAATCTGAAAAAATTTATATATTCGTATTTAGGCGACTGTATGACGAAAATAGGCGAGTGTAGGCAAGCAAAATTATTGATTTTATGAGATAATTTTACAAAGGGGGCGAGAAAGAAGTGAGTGAAGCACCAGAAAAAGAAAGCAAAAAAGTCAAAAAAGAAACAGATGTCCGAAAACAAATTTTGTTTAAGCAGGTCGGAGCAAAAATAGCCTACTACCGAACTCTGAGAGAAATGTCGCAAGAAGAGTTGGCAGAAAAAGCCCACATCACGCAAAGTACATTGAGCCGCATTGAAAGAGGAAAATACAACAACAATGTTTCTGTGTCGCTGTTGATTGACATAGCGGACAGCTTGCAAATTGATATTGCTCTTCTTGTTACATTCAACGACGCTGAAAAGCAAATGTGGTGGCACTCGCTGACAAAACTTTAAAATTTTAGAGATTCAAAAATTCTTCAAATTTTTTATATGGAACAAGACGAACTTGCCACAAAGTTAAATGTTGAGGAAAAAATTTTGGTCGGCATGGAACAAGACAGGTATCGCAGAAAATTTTCTCTGGGGATTTTATTGGAGATAGCCGAAATTTTGAAAATTGATCCTTCGTTTTTCTTGACGTTCACGGAATTTGAGAAAAAACTTTGGTATGAGAATTTAGAAATAGTTGATGATGTGTCGCTGTCATCGTAGATTGAAAAATTAAAAATTAGAAGTGATTTAATGAGCGAATGGAAAAGAATAAAAAAAACTGACGAAGATTCAGTTCAAGCAGAGCCTTCAAAAAAATCTAAAGAACCTGCAATAGAATTTTTCCCCGAAGAACCTAAATATTCGTTTGACGAGGTTATCTTGCCTCAAGCGGTAAAAGAAAAAATTCTAGATGTTGCTAATTACGCAGAGAATAGTAAAAAAGTTTTTGAGGAATGGGGCTTGCAAAAAGTTTACAAGCAGTCAAAAAGAATTGGAATAAATTTGTATGGTGCACCCGGCACCGGAAAAACTATGGCGGCTCATGCGATTGCAAAGCATCTTGGAAGAAAAATTTTAATCGTCAATTACGCCGATATTGAATCGAAATATGTAGGCGAAACTCCGAAAAATATTCGCAGAGCATTTGAAGCGGCAAAAAAATCCAATAGTATTTTGTTTTTCGATGAAGCCGACGCTATTTTAAGCAAGCGTGTAACGGGCATGCAAAGTGCTCATGATGTCAGTGTAAATCAAACTCGTTCAGTAATGCTCATGCTTATGAACGATTATCAAGACTTCGTAATTTTTGCAACTAACTTCATTGAAAATTTTGACCCTGCATTTATGCGAAGAATTTCAACGCACATTGAATTTAAACTGCCTGACTTTGAGTGCAGAAAAAAACTTTGGCAACATTATATTTTGCCGACAATGCCGAACAACATTGATATTGATGAGCTGGCAGAAAAATTTGATGGGATTTCAGGAAGTGACATTGCAAACGCAGTTTTAATGGCGGCATTTAAAGCGGCACGACAAAATTCTGAAATTGTCGATAAAAAATTTGTTTTTGAAATAGTTCATGAAATCATTGCCAGCAAAAACGCAAATAGGGGAGTGATTGTTACCGAAAGAAAAGTTTCCGAAGCCTATGTAAAAAAACAAATCAAAAAGCACAGAAGGAGGATTTAAATAATGACTTTATTTGACATTATTACTGATATTGTTGTTATTGATGGTATTGGTTTTCCAAGATACCCAAGATACTCAGAACCTGCGGTCTGGGAAGAAATAGTAACAGAAAGAACAACAGTATCTGAAGATGAATTGCCGCCTGCCATTCGTCAAAAATTGGCAAGAAAATCATCTAATTATAATTTTTCTAAAACTATTGACGATGATACTACAGTTATTGAACGCAAAGTTTCAGAGGAGTATGTACGCGAACAGGCAAGAAAATTTAACAGACCTATTAAGAGGGGGTAAAATTATATGGTTTGGTTTCTTCCGCTTTTAATCGGAATCGGAGTAGGAGCAACCGCCGCAGTATATTTTTGGGATGATATTCAAAAGTGGCTTGCCGACTTTTTGCCGAAAGTTGCAGATGTCATCAGAAAAATCGGACAAAAAATTGGCGGTAAATTTGAGCATGTTGCTATGGTTGTTGCCGAAAAGTTGGACGAATATGCTGCAAGTATCAAACACAAGTTATACTTTAAAGAAGAAGATGGTACTTGGACTGAGCGAATCACGGAAAGAAGAGGTCTTGCAGAAAATCAATTACCGCCAGAGGTTCAAGCAGAACTCAGACGAAAACGTGGCGAAGCTAATATAACACCCTATATTGAACAGACAATAGGTTCAGTGGGATAATTTTCTGGAGGTAAAAAAATGCCTATTAAATTTCTTAAAACGCTCTTTGAAAATATCGAGGAAACCGATATTTCAAAACTTTTGACTGAAATGTTTAAAACTCCAAAAATCAAATTTGATATTGAGGATTTTCCCAGTATTTTCACTGAAAAAATTGACAAAATTATTTTGGATAAAAAAGCGAAAAGTGACGAAAATTACGTTAGCGGTATCTTCACCATTGCTTATGTCGATGAAAAACATTATCGTTGTGCTTTTGAGCTTTATTTTGAAGACAAAGAAGGACAAATAAATTCGATTTCTGCAAATAGCGATTTGCTGGATATTTCTAATTTAACTGATGATGCAATTCGTGGTTTAAAGTTAGGCAAAATTATTAAATTTAAAATTTCAGAGCCTACTGAAGTCGATCAGATTGATACAAAATGATAATACAGTGAATCTTCGTTAAACTCGAAAATTATAATTGAATACAATAGAAATGAAAACCGAGCTCTTGAAGTTCGGTTTTTTGTTTTGTCTCAATTAAGATTGGAGGAGATTTTCCTATGAAACAGGGAAAAACATTGCAGGAGTTGGGACGCGAACTTCAGCGTCAGCGTAACAACAGACAGGACTTTTTAGCGGACACTCGTTCGCTCAAAATGGAAAGCGATCATCACGGTTCAAATTTAATCGTGTCGCTTGACAACAAAATGCAGAAATTCGGAGTAAATGAGGTTGCTCATCAACAGATTGCAAGCCGTCTTAACATTCCTTATCGCTACTATCAGAAAATGCAAGCAGAAGCCCATGACTTGCTCGACGAAAATGTCAATCGTTGGCTGAATCAAAATCCTGAACGCAGAATGATTCGTGTTTTGGACGGAAATGTCAGAGCGTTTTTGTCAGATCGTTACCGTCGCTTGGATAATCTTGAACTTTGTGCGGCGGTGTTGCCGGTAATTCAAGAAATGAAAGGGGCAAATATTGAAAGTTGCGAAGTCACGCCAACCAGAATGTACTTGAAAGTCGTCAACAAACGAATGAAAGCTGAAGTCGCAGTCGGTAATGTCGTTCAGGCGGGTTTTGTAATTTCAAATTCTGAAGTCGGCTTGGGAAGTCTTCGTGTAGAGCCGTTGATTTTCCGTTTGGTTTGCAAAAATGGTTTAATTTGCAAGGACTACTCGCAGAAAAAATATCACGTTGGCAAGCAAGTTAATTTGTCTGAGGATTCTGCTTACGAAATTTATTCTGA
>JAFZMV010000111.1 GCA_017553205.1 Selenomonadaceae bacterium
AAGAACGCAAAAAATATGCTCAAGAGGAAGAAAATCGCGTCATCAGATTGATAAAAAAAGGCAAATCTTTTGACGACATTATGGATTTTACTTCTCTTTCTCAGGAGCGTGTTAAACAACTTTTTGATGAAAATCAAAACTGATTTCTAAAAATTTTTTCCCCAAAAAGTCAACCGCAGGTTCAGCGAGTTTTCGACGAGCGACAAATTTTTCACGTCGAAATTCCGCGTCAACCTGCGGTTTTTTCGCACTTATCGCAAGATAAGTGGTAAGTGAACATTTGCCAACCAAATTAAAATTTGGGGCAAATGAAATTATGGAAAATTACAACTCCCTCATTATCTTTTTATGCATCAACTCATCTTTTTCCATTTCGGTCATCATGTCCCAGTCTTTTGGCAATCTTAAACAATCGTCGGGACAGTAGGCGACAAGTTGAATCGCTTTTTCGTTTCCATTCAACGCATCTGCTATCAGCGACACTATGAAATTCGGATCACTCGATGAAGTTTTTGCAGATTCTTTTTCGAGTTGTGCTACACTGAAAGAATAATTTTGTAATTTTCTCGAACTATTTCCCCGCAACCCTTCCAGTCGTTTTTTGGCAAGTTTGAGTTTTTGAGATAAATCCTTTGAGCGAATTTTTGCTTTTTCATAATCCTCCGCTGTTTTTAAATTTTTCTTCAAAATCCCAGCGGCGATAACTGAAATTTTTTGCCTTGCCTCCTCCGTTTTGCAAATTTTTTCCAATCTCTCTGATTCGCTTTCCAAAAATTTTTTCGTATTTTGCAATTTTTGACGAGCGGTTTCCAACATAATTTTTTCCTTCGTCAGGTAATATTGCTCCTGAATTTTTTCTGCAGAATTTTTCCATTTTGTATTTTTGAAATCAACTTCACGTTGCTGACATTTCAAAAATTTCTTTTCAAAATTCGAAACCGATTTTTCATATTTTCGTTTTTCCTCTCGCAATTTTTTTAAATCGCCATGAACAAAAATATTTTCCGCCATTGAAATTGCTCGTGACGGATTTATCACTCTCCACATTAATTTGCTTTTTTCGTCCAAAGATTTTTCGTACTCGGATTTCAAAAATTTACATTGCTGACGTAAATTTTCTCTCACTTCTGAAAAAGAAAAACTTGTTTGAGGCTTTTCTTTCGACTCTGTCAAATTTTTCAATTCTCGTGCATCGCGTAAAAGTTCCTCGCTTGTTTTTTGCAACTCTTTCAAATTTTCGAGATTATTTTGCAAAATGTTGTAAGTGACCAAATGAACATTTTTGAGCTGATATGGATTTTTCATTTTTTCTTCGACATTCTGAACTTGTGGATACATCTCAATCATTGATTTTTGCAAAGCAGAAATTTTTACTCTCACCCCGCTTTCAATTTCCTGAAATGCTTTCAAATTTTTTGGCTGTTTTTCGGACGGCTTTATCAATTTTTTCAACAGTGATTCCAAATTATATTTTTCCGCTATCGTTCTTTCATAGTCGCGCAATAAAATTCGATCCGCTTTTGACAAATATTCCGACTCCGATTTTTTCTGCGCGTTCTTGCCCGTTACTACACGTTTCCTCAACTCCTTGATTCTTTCAAATTCCGTCAAAAATTTTTTTTTGATTAGCAGGAATTATTATTTCAATGTCTAATTTGCAAATCTAGGATTCGGCTTGCTAAGTGTGTCGCGGCGGTCGAGATAGGTAGTAGCAATCGTTTCTTGCAACGATGAAACCTTTCCGTAGGTCTTGTTCGGTCCAAGTCAGAATGTTAGCCATGCTTAGTAGGCAGGTCGCGAAACGTTTGGCGGAACATCTACAGTTCTGACGGCACGAGGATGCAGTAGAGTGCGTTGACACAAACCAACTTGTTACGTAATAATTTGGTCGGTATTTCGGAACTTATTGATTTTGAAGCCGGCAGTGTTCCATTGGTTAAATTCAGAGATTTAGACTGGAAACGGTCAAAAAAATAAAAAAATAGAGTAGGCAGGTCTGTTTGCTGTGCCTACTCTGTTTTTTTGCTGTGGCAACGTTTATCTTTTGGAGCACCGTGTTCCCGTCGTCTTTCAAAACTTGCCTCTTTTTCGCCTTTGAGCGGTTTGGCGGCTCGACTGAAATACTTATATGCCAGACGCTCTTTCACTTTTTCAACGTCGTCAATCAGTCGCTCCGAAAACATAATATGGACGTGCGGATGTCTTTCTCCTGATATTGCTCCGTTTTTCTCGTGAATCGCATACGCATAATAATGACTTTTCAAGTTCTCTTCTATGAATCTGTCCACGATCTCACGATTCTGCTCCAAATTCAACTCATTCGGCAATGACATTTCAATTTCTTTGAAACGACGGTTGCCTTTGTCCTCGTATCTTGTCGCCGCACTGAAAAATTTCTGTGCCGATCCGTCTGCCCAACTCGGTAGATGCACCATCTTGAAAATGCAATCATTCTGAAGATTTTCTCCTTCGCGATTGATATAATCCGAGTGCGTTTTCCCGTCTTCTCGTAAAATGTAGTCTGCATGTCCTTTCGCCGATACTTTCGTTCCGTTCGGTTTGCTGTCATTTTTCAGCCTTAAATGATAACTTGCCATTTTAAAAACCTCCTTTGATGAAATTATCTCACCAAAACAGGTTCTCAAAATCTTATTTTTTTGCTTTTTTTATCAAAATTTTATAAAATTGTATAACTCAAACGTAAAAGAAATCGCATAAATTGTATAGGAGAGATAGAATGTCAGGTGAAAAAGGCATTGACACTCTCCACGCATAAATGCGGGGGATTCTTGAAAAGATTGACGGTCAAGCCGCCCTTATTCTCAAAGGCTATGCCAATTAGCCCGTACACGGTTGCCTCTTCCGAGTC
>JAFZMV010000112.1 GCA_017553205.1 Selenomonadaceae bacterium
GATAAATTTTGCACACTTCGTAAAACGTGCGAAGGCACTGAGCGAGAACCAAGCTGGGTCTTTGCGTAAAAAGCGTTAGAAGTTTTGTAAGCCACTCTTGATGAGTGCAGTCCGTTTGACAACTTGCGGACTTAAATGGCTCTGGTGATTAGCAGACCTCTACTCCGACTGAAAAGTTTGGAGCAAGTCAGCCGTATCTAAGCAATTTTGGGGTTCACTCCCCAAGCTAGCGAATTTATTCGCTGGTAGTTGACAGTATTTTTTAGGAGGAGGAAGTCATGAAAAAAATTTTGTCGGTGATGTTGCTGGCAGTTGCTCTGATTTTTGTCAGCGGTCAGAACACACAAGCAGAGGCATCAGAAGTCTACGTCGGAAATTACAGTGACGGCTCGGCGGTTTATCTTCTTACTCATACTGTGAGCATAAGAAGTTACAATCCGTACACTTTTACTTGCCAAGTAAGAGCCGGCTACGATTATTTAAATTATTCTTTTTATCCGATGAACGGCAGTCCGTATTATAAAAATTCTGAAGGGTATTCAGGCTATGTAAACGGCGGACAATCTCCCGTAGCGTCTAATATTTACAGATACGTTGTAAATAACTGGTGAAAAAATTTTTTCGTTGTCAGCGGCAGGAAAATTTTCTGACCGCTATTTTTTTTAGGAGTGTGTAAAAATGAAAAGTAAATTTTTTTTCTCCGCGTTAATGACTGCGGTTATAATTTTTTCGGGCTGTGTTCAAGAAAAAACTGACGAACAAAAAATTTTCCCGAAAGTTTCCACAGTAAAAGCCGAATCAAATTTATTTGCAGGCGTGGAAAATAAAATTTATTCAACTTTGAATGACGGAACAGAATACGCGGTTTTTCTTGCTTATCCGAAAAAATCTTCCGAATGTTACATTTACAACAACAAGCCCATGCGTTCTGCCAGCATGATAAAAGTTTTTATTCTTGCGTCAGTCATGGAAAAAGTTCAAAATGGAGAAATTTCTCTTGATGAAACAATTATTTTAAAATCCAGCGATAAAGTTGGCGGTGCAGGAATTTTGGCGGGTTATGCGTCCGGTTCAGAACTTTCACTGAGAGAAGTTTTACGCCTGATGATTACAGAGAGCGACAACACCGCAACAAATATTGTTATTGACAGAATGGGAATGGATACAATAAATAATTACATTTCCAAAAATGGTTACTCCGATACAATTCTCCGTCGTAAAATGATGGATATGGACGCAATTTACGCGGGCAGAGAAAATTTTTCTTCCGTAAAAGATTTGGGAAGTATTTTCACAAAAATTTATAATCATAATTGCGTGAATGAAACCTGCGACGAAATTATGATAGAATTTTTAAAAGGTCAAACTGATACAGATTGTTTTCCTTCAGCTTTGCCCGGAAAAGTTATCGCACATAAAACAGGAGCACTCAGCGGACTTTATGACGACGGCGGAATTATTTACAACGGAGAAAATGATGCCGTACTTGTTATTATGACGGAAAATTTCACAAGCGAATATACAGCAATCGAACACATGAAAATGTTTGCCCGTGCAGTAATTCAGTAAATTTTTGTTGCATTTCTCTTTTGCATTGTGTAGAATTGAGAAAATTTTTTGTCAGGAAATTTTTTCAAGGAGGGTGATTGAAATGTCAACAATTTCCAACATGGTCGGTACAGGTTTTTATTCGTCGTTCTTTAATACAAATTCAGCGGATAAAAAACAGAATGCCGCCCAAAATTCTATCAATTCGCTTTGGAGTTCGTATAATTCTTACACTTCAAATTCAATGAACGCACTCAGCGGACTCAGCGAAATTAAATCAGGCGTTGCAAATGTTTTGTCAAGTTACGACGACGCGAAAGAGGCTTTTTATTCGGAGTTTGACGAAAATATTTCTGCGTTGAGTTCTTCAGCAGAAAAAATTAAATCTTACAATTTCAAAGTCGGTGAGGACGCTATTACAAAAACTGACAGCGTTGACGAGGACGGCAAAAAAACTACGACTACAACTTACAGCAAAGACATGCAGGCGGCTCTTGATACCGTAAAAAAATTTGTTGATGATTATAACAACACGATAAATTTTTTGTCTGATAACAGTTCAGTTTCAAAACGCGTCAGCAGAATGGCTCAAAATTTCGGTGATACAACTTATCGTTCAGCAAATTATGAGTCAATCGGAATCAGCGTGAACAGTGACGGCACAATGAAAATCGACGAAGAAAAACTCGCAAAAACTATTGCAAATGATCCGTCAAAAGTTTCAAGCGTACTCGGCAAGGACGGTCTTGCAGGAAAAGCAGAAAGTCATATTTCAACGGCGAAAGGTCAACGCGAAAATCTTTTCCCCTCTGCAAAAAATATGCTCGGAGATCAACTTTCCGCCGCCGCACTTTATACAAGCGGAGCTTATGCAAATATGACTTCAATTTCAAACACGGGAAATCTTTTAAATATGATGTTCTAAAAAAAATTTTCATCGAATAAAAAAATAAGCGGTTTACCTTCTGTTTGAGGGAAAGCCGCTTTTTTAGTCAAAGATTGGATTAAAAAATGTTTACAAAATTTTTCAGGGAGATGTTTCGCAGTATGAACAGAAATGATTCCTGCTGGTGCGGGAGCGGAAAAAAATATAAAAAATGTCATTTGGATTTTGACGAAAAAATTGATTCGATAAAATTCAACAAAAATAAAGGTCAGATTCGTCCAAGACACAAACTTATAAATAATGCGGCTGATATTGAAGGAATTAAAAAAGCGGCGACAATAAATACAGGAGCATTAGACTTGGCGGGTTCTCTCGTCAAAGAAGGTATCGACACTTTAAGCATAAATGATGCGGTTCATGAATTTATCGTAAGTCATGGAGCTCACCCAAGTTGTCTTGGTTTTGAAAATTTTCCGAAGAGTATTTGCATTTCCGTTAATAATGTCGTCTGTCATGGTATTCCGTCAAAAAAAACTGTTTTGAAGTCGGGAGATATTTTGAATATTGACATCACAACGGATTTGGACGGATATTTTGCTGACGCGTCCAGAATGTTTTTTGTAGGTGAAATTTCTGCGGAGGCAAAAAGACTCATTGAAGTTACTCGCGAAATTATGGAAGTCGGAATTTTGGCGGCAAAGCCTTGGCATTTTGTCGGAGATATTGGAGCGGTCTGCGGAAAAATGGCTCGTGAAAACGGTTATTCAGTTGTCACGGATTTAGGCGGACATGGTTGCGGAAAAGATTTTCATCTTGATCCTTTTGTAAGTCATGACTGTGCGGCGGAATCTGGAATGTTGCTTGTGCCGGGCATGAGTTTGACTGTCGAACCGATGATTAACATGGGCAGAAAACAAGTTGTCGTTGACGCAGATGACGGCTGGACTGTTCGCACAAGGGACGGAAGTTTGTCTGCTCAATGGGAAAAAACTATTTTGATAACTGAAACAGGCAACGAAGTTTTAGCGAGCTGAAAAATTTTGGAGGAGTTTAATTTGCGTATCGGAAAAATTGAGCGTGAAACTAAAGAAACAAAAATTTTTGCTGAAATAAATTTGGACGGCGGCGGGAAAAATTCCATAAAAACAGGAATCGGATTTTTCGATCATATGATGAATTTGTTTGCGGTTCACGGGCAGTTTGATTTAAAAATTGACTGCACGGGAGATTTGGAAGTTGACGGACATCACAGCATTGAAGACATTGGAATTTGTTTGGGGCTTGCCGTAAAAAATGCACTCGGAGATAAACGCGGGATAAAACGTTACGGGACTTTTTATTTGCCGATGGACGAAAGTTTGGCTTTTGTGAGTTTGGATATAAGCGGCAGACCGTTTTTAGTTATTGACGGCGGAGAATTTGCCCCGATGATTGGAAATTTTGACACGGAACTTGTTGAAGAATTTTTTCGGGCGTTTTCATTTAATGCGGGGATAACTCTGCACGCAAAAATTTTATACGGAAAAAATTCTCATCATAAAGTTGAGGCGATATTTAAAGCACTGGGACACGCTCTAAAAATTGCCGTTGAACATGATGAAAAAATTCAGGGTGTACTTTCAACAAAAGGAACTTTATAAATAAAAAAACTCCGACGATTAAATTTCATCGGAGATTTTTTTTTGAAAAATTTTTCGTTAAGTTTATTTTCTTGAATTTTTTGCGTTTCTTCCGCGAGTTGTTCTGTCAAGAATTGCTTTGCGAAGTCTGATACTTGTAGGAGTAACTTCAACAAGTTCATCATCGTTGATATATTCCAAAGCCTGTTCAAGGCTCATGACTTTCGGCGGAACAAGTCTGATAGCTTCATCTGCATTTGATGAACGCATATTTGTAGCATGTTTTTGTTTGCAGGGATTGATGTCAATATCCATTTCTCTGGAATTTTCGCCGATAATCATGCCTTCATAAACTTTCTGATTCGGTTCAATAAACATGATACCTCTATCTTGTAAATTAAAAATTCCGTAACCTGTAGTAGTTCCTTCTTCAAACGCTACCAAACTTCCGCGATTTCTGCCGGGTATATCTCCCTTGTAAGGAGCATAACCATGAAAAACATGATTCATGATTCCGTTGCCTTTAGTACTCGTCAAAAGTTCGGAGCGAAAACCGATTAAACCGCGTGCAGGAATTAAGAAATTTATTCTCATGTATCCTGCAATTTCTGTCATGTCAGTCATTTCAGCTTTTCTTCTGCCAAGAGATTCCATAGCGGTTCCCATGTATTCTGCAGGAACTTCCAAAGTCAAATTTTCAATCGGTTCCATTTTCTGTCCGTCAACAATTTTATAAACGACTTCAGGTTTTCCGATTTGCATTTCGTAACCTTCACGACGCATGGTTTCAATCAAAATTGATAAATGAAGTTCACCGCGTCCACTGACTTTGAAAACGTCCGCAGAATCAGTTTCCTCAACGCGGAGAGCAACATTTGTTTCAGCCTCTTTGAAAAGTCTGTCGCGAATATGTCTGGAAGTTACAAACTGTCCTTCTTTTCCCGCGAAGGGACTTGTATTGACTCCAAAAGTCACGCTTAAAGTCGGTTCGTCAACTCTGATACCGGGCAAAGCTTCAGGATTTTCTGCATCGGCAATGGTGTCGCCGATTGAAATATCGCTTAAACCTGTTACCGCAATAATTTCTCCCATTTCTGCAGAATCGACCGCAACTCTGTTCAAGCCGTCATATGTGTAAACTTTTCCGACTTTTGCTTTTTTAGTTTCGGAAGAATTTATTAAAGCGATTGTTTCTCCCGATTTAATTTTTCCGCGTTGAACTCTGCCGATTGCAATTTTTCCGAGATAGTCCGAAGATTCCAAAGTTGTGACGACCATTTGCAAAGGTGCGTCAACATCTCCTTCAGGTGCGGGAATTTCTTCGATAATTGTATCCATCAGCGGCTTTAAATCTTTGTTATCGTCGTCGATAGATTTTTTTGAAATTCCTGCTTTTGCCGCAGTATAAATCACAGGAAAATCTAACTGCTCATCATCTGCACCCAATTCCATGAAAAGTTCCAAAACTTCGTCATTTACTTCGTCAATTCTTGCGTCAGGTCTGTCAATTTTATTTATAACGACAATCGGTTTTAATTTATGTTCAAATGCTTTTCTTAAAACAAATTTTGTCTGCGGCATAGGACCTTCAAACGCATCGACTAAAAGCAAAACGCCGTCAACCATGTTTAAAACGCGTTCAACTTCTCCGCCGAAATCTGCATGCCCCGGAGTATCGACAATATTAATTTTTATGTCGTTATAAAAAATCGCCGTATTTTTCGACAAAATTGTAATTCCGCGTTCTCTTTCCAAATCTCCCGAATCCATGACACGTTCGGCAACCTGTTCATTTTTTCTGAAAATATGACTTTGTTTTAACATTGCGTCAACCAAAGTTGTTTTTCCATGATCGACATGGGCAATAATTGCGATATTTCTTATTCCTGAATTTTTACTCATATAAAAAAATTTTCCTCCGATACTGTTTATTTTGATTAAAAATTTTCGGCGGTTAATTTATCACGCTGTAGACTTGTTGTCAATTTTTTTCAAATTCTCGAATTTTTAAACAAGGATTTAATTTTATAATCTCGAAGTTAATTCAAAAAATTTTCAGGAGTTTGTTTGATGAAAAATTTTAAAATTCTGTTGAATATGTTTTCGATTCTGTTATTTTCAATTTTTATCGGAGCAATTTTTTTATTCTTGTCTTATTCTCTGCCGACTGAAAAAATTTATAAGAATCTCCAAAATTCTCTTGTCATTCAAAATTTTACGGAAGATCACCCGCGTTGGGGAAAAACTGTTCAAACTCAAACAGATAATTTTACTGTCGGTATTATGCTGATGAAGGCGGCTTATCCCGTCGAAAAAAATATTATTTATTCCTCGATGTTAAATCCTTCTTGGAATTTTATTGAGAATTCGCCGACAAAAACTTTATCGAATGTTTTGCAAAAAAATTCTAATCAGCTTGATGAAAATTCTTTTATTTATCCCAGATATTGGCATGGTTATCTTGTTCCGCTGAAAACTTTATTATTTTTCACGGACTTGGGATATATTTACGAATTAAATTTTGTTCTGCAGTTTGTTTTATTTTTGTCAGTGTTGTTCTTGATTCAAAAAAATTTCGGCGGAAAATATTTTTTCGCCTTTGCAGTAACTTTGCTGATAATGAATCCTCTGACGATTGGATTGGACTTTCAACTTTCAAGCGTGTTTTATATAACAATGTTTTCGATAATTTTTATTTTGATGAAGAACGAATTTCTATTGAGGAAGAATTTTTTTATCTATTTTTTCATGACAGTCGGAATTTTGACGGCATATTTTGATTTGTTGACTTATCCGCTTGTGACATTCGGACTTCCATTTTGTATTTTTGGTCTGATGAACAAAGAAAAAATTTTTTCACAAGAGCCAAAAGAAATTTTAAAATTTTTTGGAGCAAATATTTTTTCATGGTTTTTCGGTTATTTTGGAATGTGGTCAGGAAAATTTATTTCAGCTTCTTTGTTGACGGAAGTTAATGTTATTCAAGACGCTATTTTTTCCGCACTTTACAGAACGTCTTTAAATTTAAACGCTGTTGAAGGTGCAAAAAGTTTTTCAATATTTCAAGTTTTTGATAATATCGTCGGAATTATTTTCAGGAGTGGCGGAATAATTTTGGTTGTCTGCATTATCGTTGCAATTTACTTGTTAATCAGAAAAAAAATTAAATTTTCCTTCGACAAAAAAATTTTTATCTTTTTTGGATTGATAATGATTCTGCCGTTTATTTGGTTCACGGTTTTCAGTAATCATTCTTTTGTACATCCGTTTTTGTCTTACAGGGAATTATCAATAACAATTTTTGCGGCATTTGCTTTTTGGTTTGAAATAACGAAATCAAAAATATAATTTTTTCAAAAATTAATTACTGGAGATGATTTTAAATGGCTGTTGACAAAAATTTATTTTTATACGATTTGGCTGTTGTTGCCATAATGAAAAATGAGGGTCCTTACGTCAAAGAATGGTTGGATTATCATTTACTTGCGGGAGTAAATCATTTTTATATTTATGACAACGAAAGCCCCGACAATCAAAAAGAAGTTTTGCAACCGTATATTGACGCGGGAATTGTTACTTATATTTTTTATCCCGGTAAAGCTCGGCAGTATGAGGCGTATGATGACGCAACGAAAAATTTTAAATTTTTCTGCAGATACATGGCTTTTATTGACGCGGACGAATTTATTTTCCCGCAAAAAAATCAAAGCATTGTTGAAGTGCTTGACGAAATTTTATCTGATAAACCTGACGCAAGCGGACTTTCTGTCAACTGGCATTTGTTCGGCTCGAATAATTTAGAAAAAGCAGATTTAACCAAAGGAGTTTTGGAAAGATTTACAAAACGTGCTTCAGATGAAAATATTCCTATAGATTATAAAATTAATTTTCCCGGCGGAAATGCAACTGTAAAACTTATTGCCAATCCCAGAAGATTAGATTATTTTTTCAATCCGCATTTTGCAAATTATCCTGTAGACTTCTCGGCAGTTAATGAAAACGGAGAACCAGTTCGATTTCATTTAAACAATCCGCCGACTGTTGAAAAAATTGTTTTGAATCATTACTGCATGAAATCTCGCGAAGAATATGAAAAAAAAGTTCAAAGAGGTGCCGCAGATTTTACTTTTAACGTTTATTCAAGGCACCCGTTTGAACATATTTATAACGATGAATTTGATGACAGTATTTTAAAATATCGCGATTCCCGCGAAAAATTTTCGATTGAAAACGAAGAGGAAATAAAAAAACGTGTAAAAAAAGCACTTGAAAAAAATTTATTGTCCGTAAGTCCAAATAATGTTCCTGAAAATTTTTTTGAAGACAAAATGGAAACTTTTTTGACTTGCCTTGTTGTAAGTGAAAAATTTGAATTGAAGGTTCAAGATAAACCGCTTTCACAGTACGCACTTTTTTGGATTCAGCAGACTATTTATCAAAAGAATTCTGCGGCAGATTGGCTTTTACTTTTCGACAGTCTTCCTGAAATTTTAAGAATACCCGGAGCAATTACACAAAAAATTTGTTTGAGATGCATTGAGATGATACCGGTTATAATTGAATATCTGCGGATATATATCAGATCGGAAAGAGTACAAACAGACTGGCAGAAAATTTCTGAACTGCAATATCTTCAAAGAATGTTGAAAAGTCTTTTCTAAACATTACTGAACTGAATATTATAAAGATGGCTGTAAACTCCGCCGAGTTTCAAAAGTTCCTGATGTGTTCCGTGTTCGCAAATCTGTCCTTTGTCGATAACAAAAATTTGATCCGCTCCAAAAATCGTGCTTAATCTGTGAGCAATTACAAAACTTGTCCGACCTTTCATAAGTTCATCAAGAGCCGCCTGAACAATTTTTTCGCTTTCAGTATCAAGTGCGGAGGTTGCCTCGTCCAAAATTAAAATTTGAGGATTTTTTAACATTGCTCTGGCTATTGCCATTCTTTGACGTTGACCGCCGCTCAAATTTAAACCGCGTTCACCGATTTGAGTTTGATAACCTTCGGGCAAGTCTTGAATAAATTTATCAGCGTTCGCCGCTTTTGCCGCCGCGATAACTTCTTCGTCAGTCGCGTCAAGTCTGCCGTATCTGATATTTTCCATGACAGTCGTAGAAAATAACAAAGTTTCCTGCGGAACAATTCCGATTTGTTCGCGGAGAGAATTTGTAGTAACGTCGCGAATGTCATGCCCGTCGATTTTTATTGAACCTGCATTCACGTCGTAAAATCTCGGAATTAAATTTGCTATTGTAGATTTTCCCGCACCGCTCGGACCTACAAAAGCTATCATTTGACCCGGCTGAACTTCAAAAGTTACATTTTCCAGAGCATTATGTTTTTCATCGTAGCTGAAAGTAATATTTTCAACGCTGACATGTCCTTTGACTTTCGGCAAAATTTCTGCGTCTGTTTTGTCGTTTACAGTTTCCTTCAAATCCAAAACATAAAAAATTCTGTCAATCGCTGCCATAGCCTGTTGCATGCGTCCGTAAATTCTCGAAAGTCTTTTAACGGGATTTGCCAAATTTACCGCGTAAGTTAAAAAAGCCACCAACGCTCCCGCCGACATTATTCCGTTGACAACTTCATAACCGCCGAACCAAACAATTAAAGTCACAGCAACCGCCGCCAAAAATTCAACTGTCGGAGTCAATAAACTTGTCAGCTGAACATTTTTCATCATCGCACGGAAATTTAAATTATTTTCGACTTGAAATCTTTTTATCTCATAATCTTCACGCACGAAAGATTTTACAATTCTTATCGACGAAATACTTTCCTGCAAAAGTGAAGTAATGTCAGCAATTCTTTCTTGAATGACTGTCCCTGATTTTTTTATTTTACGTCCGAAAATTTTCATGGCATAACCGACCATAGGGACAGTTATCAAAGTCAGCAAAGTCAATTTCCAGTCAAGATAAAACATCATGGCGATTGAGCCGACTAAAATTGCCGCCTCCGTGAAAAATTCTATGAGATTGTCAACAAGTGCGGACTGAATCGCCGCCACATCATTTGTAACATAACTCATAGTTTCGCCTGTCTGGTGTTTGTCGAAGTAAGCCATAGGCATTCGCTGAAATTTCCTGAACATAACTTCACGAACATCAACAACAACTCTTTGACCGATATAAGAAACAAGATAACTTTGCCAGTAATAAAAAAATCCGCGAATCGCAAAAACTACAACAATGCTCACCGAAATTATATTAAGCATTGCCATATCACGTTCAGCCAAAACTTTATCAATCATGTCCTTGATAATCCAAGGGAGATATAAATTTGCACCGGAGGCAACTACTATACAAATTATCGCTAAAAAAAATCTGCCCATATAGGGCTTGATATATGCTAAAAGCCTTTTGTAATTCTTCATAATAAAAATTTATTTCCCGTTCAATTCTTCTTCAGTGTAGTATCCGCTGTCAATCAATTCCTTGTGCAAGTTGCTTTTGTCGATGAGTATCGGAGTACACAAATAAGCCGGAACAACAAAAACATGATTGTCATAAGAAACGGTGTCATTTATTTCAGGTTCTTTTCCTTCAAGTACCGCCTCAACCATTGTTACGCATTTACTTGCAAGAATACGAGTATCTTTAAAAACAGTCATGCTTTGTTTGCCGCTGAGTACATTTCTTGCCGCCTCAAGTTCAGCATCTTGACCGGTAATAATCGGCCAATTTTCTCCGACTTTGTAACCGTGTTTTTCAAGTACATTCGCAACACCGTAGCCTATTCTGTCAGAAGGAACAACAACAGCGGCAAGTTTTTTTCCGTCTGAATAATATTTGTTTAAAACTTCTTCCATTCTGTCCTCTGCGACTTCCTGCGACCAACGAAGAACAGAAATTTGATCAAAGTCAACTTGTTCGGAAGGCACAACAATTTGACCATTGTCAATATACGGCTGAAGAATTTCAAATAATCCCGAGTTCAAGAAATGTGCGTTGTTGTCGTCATGAGAACCGGCAAAAAATTCTACATTATAAGGACCTTTGCCCTCTTTCAGCCCGAGTTTTTCTTCGATATGTCTGCCCATAAGAACTCCAACGCCCTTATTATCGAAACTTGCATAATAAGAAACCGCGTCAGTATCCATTAACAATCTGTCATAAGCAATAACGGGAATATTTTTCTTTTTTGCCTTTGCAATAGTGTCAACTAATTTTGTGGAGTCAATCGCCGTGATAATTAAGCAGTTGACACCGTTATCAATCATTTTATTCATCTGCTCAATTTGTACGGGAATATCATTTTCAGCATACTGCAAATCTACCGCGTAACCTTTAGCCTCAAGATCTCTTTTGATATTTCCTCCGTCAGCTATCCAGCGTTTGAAAATTCTGTTAGGCATGAGTACTCCGACTGTTTTTTCGCCCGTGTTGTCTTTTTTCGACGGTTCTGAACCGCAGCCCGCCACCGTTATCATCAGCAGGACAGTCATCAACACCGCCAAAATTTTTTTCATAAAAATCCCTCCGTTTAAATTTTTTTTTATCTTACACTTACAGTCAAAGTATTATAAGAAATTGACTGCAAAGTTATATCAGCGTCTGTCAAAGATTGAATTTGATTGTAGAGAGTTTGGGGACTTCCGCTGTACATTACCGTGAAAATTGCCTTACCGCCTTCGTAGCTTGAAAGATTACAGCTTTTCACTCCGCGAACACTGCCGATTGCCGACTGAACTTTATTTATTTTTGAGAAGTCCGCACCGTAAACTACAACTTCAATTCCCTGCTGACTGGTATACATTCCCGTTATCTGTTGAACAAAATATTCTCCCATCTGCTGACCTGCTTTTGCCAACGCTTTTTTTGATGCGACGGCTTGAGAATTATCCAACCCCGATGCAAATTTTCCGTCTGCCGCGATAATCTGACCTGTTCTAACGATAAACATTTTTGCTTCGACTCTTGCACGACATGCATGCATATTTGAATTTTGATGACCGGGCAACCATTGAGAAGGATCTCCGACTCCTTCGCTGAAAGCCTCGCCGACTATCATAATATCGACTCCAAATTGTCTAGCCGCGTTAGTCAATTCATTTGCAGACATTTTCAAAGGTTTACTGACTGTCATTCTTGAACCGACTTCAGTCACTTGAGAAAATCCCGCGTCAATTAAGGCCTTGACTATTGCAGTTTCACCTGCAGGATCGGGGACTCTGTACTGTATATGACTTTCGGGAACATATACGGCAATTTTCGGATTTCTCAACTGATTATTTATAATTCCCAGTCGCGTTAATTCGTTCATCAATTTTGAATTGGGATTATCGTCAACAGTCGCGTTAATTGTAACCTGCCAGCCGTTTGCAGTCTGTTGTCTGCTGATAACTTTATAATCGGTTACAAATCCTCTGGACTGTGTGTAGATGTTGTCTTGAATTACCATATTTTTTTCAACGAGAGTATTTGAATCGACCAAAACGCCCAAAGTATTTTCAACAGCCATGCGGAGAGCATCATTTTCGGCATCGGAGGCAGTCACTCCAGAACCTGTAACGGTGACATTTTTTGCAAGTGCCGAACCGCTGAAAAAAATCATCATCGTTAAAAATAGGATAAAAAATTTTTTCATGACTTAACCTCGTTTCACAATGTCGCCTTTTTTGATTGAAGAAGTACCGCCTTCAACTTTACAAATGGAATATTCAGAATTGACTTCCACAACTTTGACTTTGCCCACTATATTATTTTTCATTCCTACGATTTTTCCTTTAATGACAATAGGAGAACTTTCGCGGGCAACTATCAAAGTTTCACCTTTGCGAAGTCCGCTTTCAGAACCTTCATCAATATAAATTTCATCTCCGGAAATTTCTGCAATACGAGCGGCGAAAGGATTTAAACTTTGTAATTCTTTCAAAAAATTTTGTGCGGCAACTTTGCAGGCGGCATTTAAAGTGGCTTGAGGATTTTGCCCGCTTTTACTTCCTTCAAAAGTTCTTGCAAAAACTATTTCGCCAGTTTTGTTGTCAACAAATCTCACGTCCATTGCAACTTTTGCCTTGAGATTGTGAATATAATTTCCTGCACTGCTTAATAAATTATTGCCGCCAGTGTTCAACTGATTCAAAAAATTTCCCAAAACATTTCCCGAAGGATTATTCGCAACGACAGCCATAGTAACTTTTCCGACAACAGAATAATGAGCTCCCGTCATTTCTCCGATTTCAACGGGAGAATCTGAAGTAAGATTTTGAAATCCCTGTTCTTTTAAAACTCTGCCCATTTGAGTACGTTCAGCAACTGTGTAACTTCCGCTGTTTTGAATTTCGACGATTAAATTTTCCGTCATAATCTCCGCGACTTTATACTCTGCATATCCCGAAACATTTTCAAGCGGCATGACGGCGACGACTTTTTTTTCAGCATGAACTTCTGCAAAAAAACATAAACAAAAAGTAACCACTGAAAAAACTGTCAGAAAAAAATTTCTTCCTGATTTCATTTCAAACACTCCCTTTAAATTTCCGTAGAATAATTATTTTATGACTATTATATCAAAAAATTTTTCTGCCTGCCTTAAAAATATTAAATATCCTTAAAAAATTATTTTGCAAAAAATTGCGGTGACAATGCAATTAGAAATGCATAATTATCTGAAAAATTTAATTTCTCATTACGAATTACTCATTCTTAATTAAAAAATGCTCCCCATATGTCGACAGTTTTTTTCTGTCTTTCATATGGAGAGCATATTATTTTTAGTGTAAGAAAAACTTTTTAGGTTAATTGTGCTTGATGAAGTTTAGCGTAGGCTCCGTTTCTCTTCATCAGTTCATCATGAGAACCTGCCTCAATAATTCTGCCTTTGTCGATAACAATAATTGCGTCGCAGTTTCTGACAGTTGAAAGTCTGTGAGCAATCATCAACATGGTTCTTCCTTGAGAAATCGGGTCTATATTTTCCATGATAATATTTTCTGATTCGTAATCGAGAGCAGAAGTCGCCTCATCAAAAATTATAATTCTGGGATCTGAAATCAAAGCACGGGCAATAGCAATTCTTTGACGCTGACCGCCACTCAAAAGGCTTCCGCGTTCACCGACGAATGTTTCATAACCGTTCGGGAACTGACTGATAAAATCATCGGCTCCTGCAAGTTTTGCGGCTTTAACAACATCTTCATGAGTGGAATTTGGGCAGGCGATTCTGATATTTTCTTCGACCGTGCCGCTGAAAAGTTTGCTGTCCTGAAGAACAACACCGATCTGCCTTCTGAGCCATGCGGGTTCAACCTGTGCAATGTCAACACCGTCAACCAAAATTCTTCCGCTGTCAGGAAGAAACAGACGTTGAATAAGTTTTGTTAAAGTTGATTTACCGCTGCCGCTCCTTCCGACAATTCCGACTTTCATGCCGGCAGGAATTTTTATGTTGATATTGTCTAAAACTTTTCCGCCTTCAGGAGTGTAACTGAAAACAAGTTTTTCCATTGAAATATCTCCACGCAGACTCGGCAGAGTTGTTCTTGAAGGATTGAAAGCGGGTTCTGTTTCCTCGTTCATAATATCGCCCAATCTGTCAATAGAAACTCGAATCTGCTGGAAATACTGCCACTGATTTATAAGACGCATAATCGGAGCGATTAATTGACCTGCAATCATTTGGAAAGCTATCAATTCACCAACTGTAATTTCACCTTCAATAACATAGAATGCACCAACCCAGAGAATTGCAAGATTGAAAATACTTTGCAGAAAAGTTGCGATGCTGTTTGCAATATTTGCGACTTGTAAAACGTCGAAACCTGCTTTGACCAGACGTGCAAGCATTTCTTCATAACGGCTGATGAAATTTTTTTCAACATTCGTTCCTTTAACAGTACGCATGCCCGTCAAAGTTTCAATCAAGAAAGATCGGTTTTCACTGCCGATTAAAAATTGTTCGTTGATAAGTCTTTTGAAAATCGGAGCAACTACCAAATTCAAAATTACAAAAGTCGGTATCAGGACTAAAACTACAATGCTCAAAACTCTGCTGTAGAAAAACATAACACAAAAATAAACCACAGCAAAAACTATATCCAGCAAAATTGTCAAACTTGAACCCGTCAAAAATGATCTCAACGTTTCAAGTTCTTCCATACGGGAAACAACGTCACCGACCTGCCATTTTTGGAAATATTTTAAAGGCAGTGCAGATACATTTTTAAACAGCCTTGAACTCAACGCAACGTCCATTTTTGAACAAATATTCGTGAACAAATACGCACGAAGACCAGTCATCCAAGTTTGAAAAACTGTACATGTCAGCATACCAAAAACTAAAACATCAAGAGCATCTGCCGCACGGTGTACCAAAACTTTATCAATAATATTCTGAGTGAAAAACGGTCCTGCCAAACCTAAAAGCTGAAGGATCAGTGACATCCACAAAACATTTTTCAAGTAAGGCGTATATTTTGTTATGACAGGCAGAAACCATTTGAAACCGAATTTTGAAAATTTCTTGTCCAGTTCATAACGGCGGGTGAATAAAATTGCCTCGCCCGTCCAGTCAAGAAGAAGTTTATATTTGTCAGCTTTAACCGGCTGTTGAGAAAAAACGGGATCCATTATATAAATGTCACCGTCTATTATTGTTGTAATTACAATTTTTCTGCCGGAACGCATTTTTATCATCGCGGGATAAACAAGCCTGTCAAGGTCTGTTTCTTTAAGTCCGCTGTAAATTCTTGCTTTTAATTTCAGTTCTCTTGCTGCACGGACAAGAGTAATAAAATCAACGCTGCCTTCTTGAAGAACATAAGCACGTTCAAGCTGTCTGTAATCCGCAGGAATATTATAAAATTTTGCAATAGCCACCAAACATGCAAGACCTGTATCAATGCCGTTGACTCTTCCGCCTTCTTCAGTTTCACGAATGGCATTTGCATTCATCATGGCGGCATTTTTAGCCTGATCCTCTAAAGATCGAGTTTCAGTCCTGCCGGCTTTTTTCTTTTTGCCTTTTGGTTTAGGTTTTTCAAGTTTATTTTCGGTTGGAACTAAACTTTGTTCCTTTTGTTCTTCATTGGAGTTGGGATTTTTATTTTTATCTTCAGCCATAAATCAACGCTCCCTCAATGCTTCGGAAGTGTAACGGCGGAACGGATCCAAGAAGAAATCAATAATGCGTTTTTCTTTGATTTTAATTTCCGCACTGACATTCATTCCGACTGCGAGCGGAACTTCCTCACCGAAAACATCAACAGTCTTTTTTCCTGTAGGTCTGAGAATCAATTTAAATCTTTTGTTTTTCTCAACGTCCGAAGGTTCATTAACCGCGTCTGCGGAAACTTCTATAACATCTGCATCAATAATTCCGAATTTTTGAAAGTTGAAAGTTTCAACTTTGACTTCCGCTTTTTGTCCGGGTCTGATAAAACCAATATCTTTGTTATCTGCATAAACTTCAAATTCAAGTGAGGCATCTTCAGGAACAATCTGCATTAAAGCCTGTGCGTCGGTTACAATTCCGCCGATAGTATGAATCGCAAGATTATAAACTTTGCCGGAAACAGGAGCGACTATGGTAGCCATTCTGGAATCTTCATCAGCTTTTTTGATGGACTCAGTGACGGAATAATATTCTTTCTTCGCGTCAACCAAAGATGTCATAATTTCTTTTTTATAAGCCGCATCGACATTTGCTAAATTTTGTTCAGCCTCTGCAATTTCAGCTTGAATACTTGTAATTTCATCAAGCTGGGACTGTGCATTTTTTGCATATTCAATAGTTTGATTCTGCTGTTCAAGGAGTTGGAAAGTGGAAATTGCCTCTTCGTTCATCAATTCGGTTAAACGACCTTCTTTGTCTTTAGCAATTCTCAAACCTTCGTTATATTTTTCATAAGTTGCACGACTTGCCTCAAGTCTTGCCTGTTTTTGGCGGATAACTTCCTGACGGCTTTCACGCTGAGTTTTATAATCATTGGTTCTGCTTTGATAAAGTGCCAATTCTGCCGCCAAGTCATGAGCCTCTAAGTCGGGATCTTCTTCGGGGATAAAAGGTTGTCCCGTAAGTTCTGCGGTTAAACGCTGAATATCAATTCTGTAATAAGCCGCACGCTTTTTTAAACTGTCATAATCTGCACTTGTAGTAGTCGGATCAAGTAAGACCAAAACTTCTCCTTCTTCTACCTCCTGACCTTCTTTAACGCTAATTTCTTTAACAATTCCCTTATTTTTTACCTGCACGGTTTTTGCTTGTCCTGAAGGAATAACTTTACCCGGAGCAACTGCAACTTCGTTAATATGTCCGAGAAAAGCCCAAGCAAGTGCTACAACCAATAAAGTCAAAACTGACCACATAACAAGCCGCTTTGTTGGAGAAGGCGGCGTTTCTGTTACTTCCAATATCGCCGGCAAAAATTCAGTTTCTTTTTGTGAGTCGTCACCGTGTATCAGCCATTTCCAAAATTTCATTTTCAACCCCTGCTTTCTTGCTGGTCATAGAGATATTTATACAGTCCGCCCAATTCCATAAGCTGATCATGAGATCCGCTTTCAACGATCTGTCCTTTGTCTACGACAATGATTTTGTTACAACGGCGAACTGCACTGAGTCTGTGAGCGATGATTAACATAGTTCTGTTCTGTCCGATAGCGTTCATGTTGTTCATGATAATTCTTTCTGATTCGTAGTCGAGTGCAGAAGTTGCCTCGTCAAAAATCAAAATTGGAGGATTTGCCAAAAGTGCTCTGGCTATTGCAATTCTTTGACGCTGACCGCCACTCAATGCGTCACCGCGTTCACCGACTTTTGTATCATATCCTTCTTTAAGTTCAAGAATAAAATCATGGGCACCTGCAAGACGAGCCGCACGAATTATTTCGTCCATGCTTGCTGTAGGTCTGCCGATTGCTATATTGTCACGGACACTGGAATTGAACAAATAATTTTCCTGCATGACAACGCCTATTTGATCTCTAAGCCAGCCCAAATTTGCTTCAGTGGTTCTGATACCGCCGACGGTAATTTTTCCTGATTCCGGCAGATACAAATTTTGCACAAGACTGGTTAAAGTTGATTTACCGCTACCGCTCCTGCCGACTATACCGACTTTTTCGCCGGGTGCAACCTGAAGATTTATATTTTTCAAAACAAGCGGAAGATCTACACGGTATCGGAATGAAACATCGTTAAATTCAATCGCACCGTCAATTCTGTTTTCCCCGCGTTTTCCTATTTCGTTTATAACAGGTTCAATCGGTGCATTTAAAATATCTCCGACACGTTCCAGAGCAAGAGCAATCAACTGAAGATGAGGCCACATTGTAAAAAGTTTTGTAATAGGATCCATAGCTTGCTTGGAAATCATTTGGAATGCTATCAACTGACCAAGAGTAAAATAACCGTCCATAACCATGTGACCGCCATACCAAAGAATTGCCATAGATATTGTTCCTTGTATCAGGTTCGTGAAAGAATTTACTACTAAATTAAATTTTGAATTCTCGAAGTTTTTTCTGATATTTCTTGCAACAAGATTTTCCCATCTGTTTACAAATTGCGGTTCAACTGCCAACGCCTTTATAGTTTCAATGTTTGTAATGGATTCAATTTGAAAAGCGTTGTTTGCCGCTTTAGTTGACCAGACTTCCGAAACTTTCTTTCTCATTATAGGGACAGCCCAAATATTTTGAACTATATAAAGCGGAATAATTGACAGTGATATTAAAGTCAAAGGCACTGAATACCACAACATGAACGCAACAAAGATGAATGAGAAAAATACATCAAGTATGGTAGTTAAACCTTGACCGGTGAAAAATTCTCTTATGCGTGATACGGCATTGACACGGAGAACAGTATCACCTACACGCCGACTTTCATAATACGGCAACGGAAGGGCTACCAAATGCCTGAACATTCTTGTTCCAAGTATTGCGTCAAGTTTATTCGTCGTATGATTCAAAAGATAAGTTTTTAAAAAAGACAACAGCGACTGCATGAAGAAGAATACAATCATACTGCAACCTATTACAGTCAATGTTGACATACCGTTATTTCCGATAACTTTATCGATAATTACCTGCGTTATAAGCGGCATACCGATTCCCATCAACTGCAGGAAAAAAGATCCGGCTAAAACTTCACTGAGCGGTTTTTTATATCGAATCATGACTTGCATGAACCAGTCTATATTGTACCGCTTTTTAAAATAATCCCAGCTGAATGACGCAGAGAAAACTAAAAAATCATTAGTCCAAATTTCCAAAAAAGTTTTTATCGGAATGGCTACCGCTTTTTGCTGTTTCGGATCTATGACAAGTGCAACTTCGTCGTTTATGCTGCCTACCGGGACATAAGAGCCGTCAGTCAATTTTGCAATAACGGGATAATTAACTTCGCGGAGTTCTTCGACAGTAGGACGAACTAAATTGCTTCTTATGCGGTGCTTCTTTGCAATTTTCTGCAATTTATCCCAGTTCAGTTTGTCATCAGTTTCAGAATGTTTTTTGTAAATCTCCTCTAAATTCTTTATTCCGAAATGCTGCAAAATTTTTATCATCGAGAATACCCCGGTTCGATTCTCAAACGGCGAGGTTTTTTTATCTGGCATACTGCATGCGATGCTCCCTTCAACTTTAAAACTAAAATCTTAAACAAAAAAAATTTTCCTATTCGCAAAAATTCCGCCCAATTATATATGAGCAGGTTACTATAAGTCAATAAGTCAAAAAATTAATTTTTTTTGTCTATATGAAAATAAATAACAACGCTCCCAAAAATAATACTATGCTGAAACTTCTGAGTGCATTTTGAACATCACGGTTATATTTTCCGAAAAATGCTCCGATAAACGGTCTTAATAAATGCGACAGCAAAGAAATTGACACAAAGACAAGCGGTTTATCCAAATTTGCAAAACCGTAAACCAGCATGAACAAAGAGAGAGTTACTCCGGCAATTTCTGCACGGCTTAATTTTCTGTAAAGTTCAGGATCGGGAGTTAAATTTTCTTCAGTCGATTCTTGCGGTTCGTTTTTGAAAGTTCTGCTGTGAAAAGTCGGCACAAAATTATTTTTGTCTTCTGATTTTGAACGCAAATGTTCTCCTATGTCAGAAATTTTTTCGTCGTAAAAATCATTTTCCGCCTCTGCAAAAACTCTTTTTTCAAAATCGTCTTTCGCCTCAAGTTTTCTTCTGATAACCATTGGCGGTTTCTTCTCAACAAAATTTTTCGGATCGAAGTCAGCTTCGTTTACCTCAGTATTTTTTGTTTCTGATGCGGTATCAATTTTATTTTCAATTTCTGACAAAAAAATATTTTTTTCGTCAGAAGTTTTAGTTTTATCAAAAATTTTTCGTGACGTAATTTCTTCGTTTAAAGCGTCCGTAAAATTATTTCGTAAATCTTTTCCCATTAAAGACCTCAACCTTTAAAAATTATTCCTTTGCGATGTCACAGATGAATCGAAAAAATTTAACATTTTGCAACAAATAAATCAAGAAATTATTTGCAATATGTCTCTGATAATTTATGCTCAGAAATCTGTAAAATTTGACAGATAAATTTCAAAAAATTCATAACTTGATTTATCTTTATCAAAAATTTTCCCGATTCAATAAGAAAAAATTTATGAAACGCCAGTACCTGAATCACACGGGCGTTTCATAAAAATTTCGGATAAAAATGATACACTCTGAAAAAAAATAGGTAGTGACTGAAAATGCAAGAATATTTTTCCGAAATAGAAGATCCGCGTCATGCAGGTTATGTGAAACATAAATTGACAGACGTA
>JAFZMV010000113.1 GCA_017553205.1 Selenomonadaceae bacterium
GATTGTGGAACGTACTTTTGCGTGGTTGGAAAAGAATCGCCGTTTGTGGAAAAATTGTGAACGTAAACTTCACACTTCAATGCAGATGACTGTTCTGGCTTTACTTACCCTTATTCTCAAAAGATTTTAGACAGGTTCTCAAATTTTTCCAATCGATTCAACAAGTTTTGATAATTGGTTCTTTTTCGTCTCAATTCCTCCAGCCAATTTTGTCTGACCTGCTTATATTCTACCGACAATTCCGAAAAAAAATTTATTGTCAGCGTCATCATTTCCAACATCCCTAAGATTTTTTTCTTGCAATATATATCTTCCCTCGTCAGTCGATACATCATGCACTCCGTAATTTTTTCAATTATGTTTTGATTCCACACCATCAACTGCGCTATCGACACATTTAATTTTAGCGACACCGATACCAACTGCTTTTGTTCACCATATTTTAATTTTATCAGCCGTTTTTTTTCGCGGCTCAACGAATCCAAAACTATTAAAACCGCTCGCCTGTTCATTTCTTCCTTGAACTCTCTCGCATACTCTTTTAAAATTTTTTCGATTTCTTTGTAATCTTCGCACGTTTCAGGCAATTCTTCGCAATTTTTTTCATATTTTTTCGGCGTGTAAATTTCGTGCAACATTTTCTCCGCCACATAATTTTTTAAATTCAGTTTGCTCATTTTTCCAACTCCGTCATCGAATTTAAATCTTCCCAAACATTTTTAAAAAATTCCATAAGTGCAATCACATTTTCCACATTTTCATTGTCATACTCTGTCAACTGTAATTCCCATGCTATTTTTTTCAGTTGTTCTCGATTATATTTCATACATTCTTGTACCAATACTTCCAGCGTCGAAATATTTTCCTGCGTCAACATTTTCCGCAACTTTTTATTTTCCTTTTGGATTTTGCTGTATGATTTTAACAGTTGCTCATATTCAACATTCCGCGCCATTTGCTACACTTCCCGATATTTTTTCCCGTAGTATATCACAAAATTTTTGTTTTAGATTCTTGTAAAGTTGTCTAATTGTTTTTTTGTTTAAACCTTTTTCCAACAAAAATTTTTTCAACCGAACGGACGGACGGACCGTGTGGAAACATCATTAGGCGAAAATTTTTTCACTGAATAAAAAATATACTTGTTTTTTTCTCTTAAAAGTAGGTGGTAATTTTTAGAAAGTCGAAAAAATTTTGGAGTTCGGAGATTTCCATACAGTCCCTTTCCATAAATTTTTGCCTTCAAAGTAAAATTTTTTTCTATGAAATGAAAAAAATACACAAAAAAAGTCGTGCTAAAAAAAATAGCAACGAAATTTTTTTGATTTTAGCAATAAAATATCGTTCCAATGTAAATTTTACATTGGAAATTAATCAACGGATTGAAAAATGGCAACACTTAATAAACTTTCAAATCAAGCAATTTTTTGAAATGAAAGGCATTCAAAACATTATCAGGAAATTTGGAGGAGGATTTAGCGGAAGAAGTAATGCTTATTCAAGTTGATAAAAGTCGTCTTCAACACCATTATTGATTTCGTCTTCAGTCAAAAATTCTTCTTCTTCAAAGTACGGTACATTATGGATTTCAGCAGAAACGGTAACAGAATCATTGCTGTCAGAAACATTTTGCGACTCCGATTCAACTTGAACAGTTTCGACAGATTCAGTAACAGTGTTGCTACCGTCTGGAATATCTTGCGGCTTTAAGTCAACCTGAACAACTTCAACAGTTTCGCGAACGGTCGGTTCAGGTTCGGAAACAATTTCAGAGATGTCACGAACATAAACTGACTTTTGATCGCCGTAGATGCTACACCGCTTTCGTCCGTACCGCACCCACTCGTCTGGCAAGTCACGGGAAAGAATATCGGCAATGTGGTTTATATTTTTGCGCTGGTCGAAACCGAAACCGAAACACTCGTTATAAATTTCGGCAGAACAAATTGAATCACGAAGTTCAACGCCGTAAATTTTGAGAGCGTCACAACAAGCACCGTGTTCGAAAATTTTAACATTGGCAATTGAAGTTTCAAGATTTTGATCGGAACGATTAAGAATTTCCATCAACGCTTCCATTTCAACAGGACGTTTTCTGGAATGTTGACGACGAATCAATTCATCACGTGTAATATAAATGTGATGTTCAGAACAGAATTTTTTGCGTTCATCTTTGGTAAGAAGATTCCAAATAACTTGATATGGAATAGGCAGATTGATAAACTCGAGAATTTCGCCTACCATCGTATCATCAATCGTGTAATCCTCCGCAACCTGTTCAATCATATTTTGAGTATCGCGAGAAAATCTGAGACGATTATCATTAAAGTGACCGCCGTCAAGTTTGACAAACTCATTATATTTTTGGAAAAGTTCAGCCCAAAGTTGATTGACATAATTTTTGGTTAAACCTTCCTTGAAAGTACAATAATCATTGTTGCACTTAATAATCGGAAAACGCCGTGCACCGGTAAAATCTTTGAGCGGTCGAGAATCATTGGTAGTGCCGAAGAAAACGTTACTTCGTTTAATTGCTTCAGCACGACGTGCATACACTCTGCGACGTTTATCAGTATCTCGTGAAATAAAAGCCTTAATCGAATTTGCACCGGCTCTGGTAAAAGAATGTAATTCGGGAATTTCCGTAATCCAACTGCCGTCAATCGCATCAAGAGCATGAGAATCATCAACGCTGTCGAGAAGTTCGGTATACCAAGCATTTCCTAGCATTTTGAGGATATGACTTTTTCCGATACCCTGATTGCCTTGAAAGATTGGCATATATTGATATTCGCAACCCGGATTGTAGATACGGGCGATGGCGGCAAGTAAACTGACGAATGTAACTTCGCGAGTGTAAGGTAAATCTTCCGCACCAAGAAAATCAACGAAGAAAGTTTCTGCACGTGGCGTTCCGTCCCACGCAGGTAATTTTTCAAAATAATCTTTGACGGGGTGGAAAGAATTTTTATGAGCCTTCATGTTGAGATAATCAAAATAACGTCTGGGATAATAGAGTTCGGTATAATTGGTGCTTATATAATTTTGAAGGTAAGCATCATCAATGTCAGACCAAAGTTGCCCAATTCGTGAACCGCCTTTGTCCCACGGTAATTTCTTCAAAATAACATCGGCTTTCAAAAATTGATCGTGACCAATAATTCCCTGAATAAGCGGATCATTATCAAAGATTAAATTAAGATTGGCAGCCGTTGCACGAACAGCAACAGGTTCACCTCGACGATTGCATTTCCAGTCGCAATTATCGCGAATAATCTGAATCATTTCATCATCGCGTTCGGGAGTCTGTGGCATATTTTTCAAAACTTCAAGGCGCGAAGAATTTTCCTGAACGTGTTGAATATGTTGAAGTTTGCGGCTTTCGCTTTCCTTAATGCGTTTTTCTTTCGCCAGTTGTTTTTGAAAATCTTCATGCGATTTTTCTACAAGACGTGCAGATTTTTTGATAATTTTGCGTAAATCGTCAAGGGAAAAAACGGTCAAGAAATTCAATTCTGCATTGTCGGACTTTTTGGCGACGCTTTTAGCATTCTGAAAAACTTTGACAAAATCGCTCACAAGCGAATTATTGAAACTGTAAAAACTGCAAAGCCCCAAAGCACGATGTAAATTTTCAGAATTCATCAGGTCGGCAGTAATTTTTTCAACCGAAATGTCACTGAGAAAAGCGACTGCCTCTTTGAGTTCCGCCAAAGTGTCGTCGGCAATTTTGCCGTGAGTTTTTTCAAACGCCGCAACCTTTTTATCAAAAATAGCGTCGGCTTTAATTTTGTCTTCAATCATTTCAAGTTCAGCCGAACCTTCGGAAAAAATTTCAGAAATACGTTGAGCGAGAGCTTGTGAGTCCTGTTGCAACCAATCATTCGCGTCGAAGTCCATTTTGTCAGACAAAAGTTTATTGGCGGCAGGAAACCCGCGTTTGTTCAGTTCGTCAACAAATTTTTTTGCATTAGTCTGACCGGGATTATTTGCCGAACTGTCATTATCAAACATTACAATAAACTTGATATTGCAGTCAGGATTATTATCAAGCCAATTAAGTAAAAGTTTGTAGTTGGAACAACCGCTGACAGCAACAACAGGAATCTTACCTTCGGAAACCTGCCAAATACTCATCACATCAAATTCGCCTTCGACAACAACAACAGTGGCATCAGATTTAAGAGCCTCGATATTAAAAATTTCTTTTTCGCCTGCATGTTGCTTTGCATATTGCTTGGGAACGTCAGGCGAAATGGCACGCGCCAGATAATGAAATTTCGATGTCGGGACAATAAGTCTTGCGGAAGTGGGAGCGTTAGGAGTTTTGGGATGCCGCCAAGAAGGAGCGAAACCGCAAGTAAAATGCTCCAAAGTTTTCAAGGTCAAGGAACGCCGAGCGTCAATGGGAAGATTTCCGATGTTAATAAAAGCGTCTTCTATGAAAGCGGAAAAATCTTCCTGAATTTTTTCCGTCTGTTTTTTTACAGGAACGCGAGCAGAACCTACAGGAATATTGGCAACACCGCCGAGCAAAGTCGCACCTTCTGCCAAAACTTTCGGAAAATCCTTTTTCACGTCCAGATTAAAATGATGTGCAATCAAGTCGAAATTATCGAAATGCTTACCGCACTTGTGGCAGTAGTAACTGGGAGCACCATTATATTCACTGGGAATAATTCCTGTGCCGTCTTCGCCGGAGCCGTTTCCGCAATTCGGACAAACAATACCGGATTTGCGAGCCGTTTCAATGATGTTGTAAGCGATAAGAGTGTCAGGCAGAGTGTTCTTGATGTCCGCCTTAACTTTTTCGTTGTGGTAAAAAACCTTGTTCATAAAAATGCCTCCTCAAAATGAATTTCCTTTGACAAATTCACAAAGAGGTGGTAATATCTAACAGATTTATAAATCTGACAGATATTCTTTAGTTCCTCCTCTTTGTTGATTTTGTGTGGTAGCTGAATTTTAACACATTGCGAGGATTAAGGCAAATAGAAAGCTCTGAACCGAAAGTTCGGGGCTTTTTTGATGCTCGATTTTGTTAAAATCCGACTCCCCAAATTTTTAAGGCAATTTAAGTTTTTTGAAAGCGTCAATCAAAATGACTTTAAGTTGAGAGGAAATGTCCTCATCGTAAATGACAGCGGCAAGATTGCCCCATTCATCGTAGAGTTTGCGATAAGAATTTTTTTTGATTTCGCTCTCGAAAATGTCGAGCAAAGTGAGAATGGCAGTAGTGTCATTCATCTTAACTTTTTTAATCAAGTCTTCATTGAGAAGTTCGTGCGAATTATTGCGATGTAAATTAAGTAAAAGAATAATCGACCCCCATTTCTTTAATCCAATGGCGTAGTTGAACAATGGCTTGTTGTCGCTGATATTGAACAGACTGACGAGAAGAAAGTTGTAGCAAATGGCAGATTTCTTCGTCGGTCTTTTCAAAGCAGTAGTATAGAATCACAATGCGAAAACGAATTGAACTTAATTTTGACAACGCTTTAAATAAAAATTCGTTGTGAAATTCAAATTTTTCTCCGAAAATCTCCAAAAAATTTTTCAAAAAATTTCAGTTGACAGAACAATATAAAATCTATAAAATTAAACACGAAATCCGTTATGGAAATCCCCTGTTGATTGTTTTGGGATTTTGGTTTGCCATATTTTTCTATGTGTCAATGAAATGATAGCACAATTAACTTCCTAAAACAAGGGGAAACTTGAATAAAAATTTAGTGAAATAGAAAGAGAACGTCGGCGAAAGTCGGCGGATTTTTTTTGCTCAAAAATACTTTTTTCTTTACAATAAATCATTTCAACAAAAATTATATTTCGCGTCATTACGCCATTTTTTTATTTTCAACTAAAAATGTTCTCTCCGTCGATTTCTGCAAAAAAAATTTTTTAAAAATTTGTCGCAAAAATTTTTTCTCGCATTTGGTTTGAGGTTCGACGGAAAAAATATTGTTCAATCGGCGTTCTTTTTCTTCCTCAATGTCAGTTTGTTTTTCAGAGTCGAGATTAAGTTGAGCCGAAATTTCAGCCTCACGGAGTTTTAATTTTTCAAATTCGTCCTGTTGTGGAAAAGGAATTGCAAGTTCGGTTTTGGCGGCTTCAATTTGTTGTTGAATGGCTTCGATATTTTTTTGCTCAGATTCTGCAATGGACGGCAAATTTTCGGCAAGTTTCATAATTCGGTTGATATTGTCGCCTGCAACGGAAGAAGTAAAACTTTGAGAATGAAATTTTCCGGCTAAAACAATTTCTTCACGCATAACTGAATGATTCATAGCGACGTAAAATTTTAAGCCGTTATATTCGCCGTGAAGAGAACGCAAAGAATTATGATTATTTTTCAAAATATCTGCGATGAATTTAGCCACGTCTTTTTTGTCTGTAAAATTTTTTTCGTTCAAAACGATAGAAAATTTATCGGAAGAATGATTTTCGATAGTTTCGATGTCGGCTCGGATTTTCTCAAGTTGTTCCAGTTTATCGCGAATCAGTTTCGGGTAAGTAATGTTGATTTTTGTTGCAAGATGTTCGTGAGATTTTAAAAATTCGGCTTTGGCGGCGCGAAGACGTTCAAGTTTAACGCTGATGTCAATTTTTTCTTTGATAAGAGGATTACCGCTTGCGATAGCTTTAATTTCGGTATAAGAACCTGTCTAAAATCTTTTGAGAATAAGAGTAAGTAAAGCAAGAACAGTCATCTGCATTGAAGTGTGAAGTTTACGTTCACAATTTTTCCACAAACGGCGATTCTTTTCCAACCAC
>JAFZMV010000011.1 GCA_017553205.1 Selenomonadaceae bacterium
GATGACTGTTCTGGCTTTACTTACCCTTATTCTCAAAAGATTTTAGACAGGTTCTGAAACTGATTCCGGGTACAGTGGCAATCGGAGAATCTTGAACGTGAGTTTGAATTTGCTCCTCAATTTCTTCAATTTCAGAATCCAAATTTTGAATGAGTTTGATGGTGTGCTTGAGTTCCATAGTCTTCGATGAAACGTAAACTCCGACAGATTTTCTTGCAAGGTTACAAATTTCTTTAGCCTTCATCTTGTCAAGTTTGCCGTTTGAAGTTGATTCGATGAGATTGGCAAATTTATCAAACCTTGATTTTGCAATATCTTTAGCACCCGGATATTTCAAGAGCATTGAATAGATACAGTTCAAATGCAAAGTTGAAACAACGCTTTCAAGTTCAGGAAACAGAATATTTACAAATCTGGCAATAGATTGCTTGAGTTTTGTACGTTGTTTGACTTTATCAAAACGATAACGAGTAAGCGATTTAAGCTCTTCATTTTGAAATTTGCGTCAGTGTAAGGCTTAAGGTCAAGATTTGATGTAAGAATTGCAGCAATGGTTTTTGCATCTACTTTGTCGGTTTTGGTTTTACGAAGCGTCAAAGATTTTCTTAATTGATTGGTTTGAAGAGGATTGAGAACAAAAGTCAGCAATTCCTTATTGAGCAAAAAAACTATAGCGGTTTGGAAAAATAATGTCAGTAACCCGAGTGAGCGAACCAATCTTGACAATCAGACAGTAAAATTCTGAAAACAGCGGCTTTGATAGCATTTCGTAAAAGTTTAACATCACGAATTTTCCATTTGCGAATAAAATTTTTAATTTCGACCAAAGCAGCTCGATTGGATTCAAGTCGTGACTATATGGCGGTAAATATAAAGACAGAGCATTTTCCGATAAAATCAATTCTTTTACCCCCCCCCCTTTTTTTTTGTTTTTATTTAAGAAAATCGCTAAAAAAAAATCCTCGCCGTTTTTTTTTGTTTCAGAAATTCTTCGGACGTGATATAATAAAAAAAACTTTTTTAAAAGGAGTTAAAAAATTTGGAAATCAAAAGTAAAATTATCGACGCAGTAAAAAATTCCGTCGAAACTTTAATTAACGAAGAAATTTTTAAATCGTCGGGAGAACTGCCGGAAATAAAATTGGAAGTTCCGCCAAAAAAAGAATTTGGAGATTTTTCAACAAATTTTGCAATGCAGGCGGCAAAAGTCTTTCACACTTCGCCAAAAAAAATTGCTGAAGAAATTAAAAATAAAATTTCTGCGGACTTTATCGAAAAAATTGAAATTGCCGGTGCGGGTTTCATGAATTTTTATTTGAAGTCGGACGTAATTTATCAAAAACTGAAAAATATTTATGATGACTGCGAAAATTTCGGACAACTTCCCGCAAAAAATAATCAGATGATTCAAATTGAATATGTCAGTGCGAATCCTACGGGACTTTTGCATGTCGGTCACGGAAGAGGAGCGGCGGCAGGTTCAGCGATTGTAAATATTTTGCGGGCGGCAGGTTACAACGTCGAGAGCGAATATTATATCAACGACGCGGGAAATCAAATGGAAAATCTTGCAAAGTCTGTCAATGCCCGTTATCTTGAACTTTTGGGGCAGGAAGTTGAATTTCCTGAGGACGGTTATCACGCAGTTGACATTATTGACACGACAAAAAAAATTATTGCAGAACACGGCGACAAATTTTTAAATTTTCCTGAAGATGAACGCCTGAAAATTTTAATGGATTTGGCTTACGCCGATAAACTTGCCGAACTGAAAAAAGATTTGTCGAATTTTAAAGTTAATTTTGATGTTTGGTTCAGTGAAAGAACTTTACACCCGGAAAAAATTCAAGACGCAATAAAAATTTTGAAAGACAACGGGACAATTTACGAAAAAGACGGTGCATTGTGGTTGAACTCTACAAAATACGGCGACGATAAAGACCGCGTTGTTGTTCGTGAAAACGGAGTTCCGACTTATTTGGCAGCTGACATTGCCTATCATAAAAATAAATTCGACAGAAATTTTGGAACTATGATAAATATTTGGGGTGCAGATCATCACGGATATATTTGCAGAGTTAAAGCGGCGATGAGTGCTTTAGGTTTTGACGCTGATAAATTAAAAATTTTGCTCCTGCAGATGGTTTCACTTTATCGCGGCGGAGAACTTGTAAAGATGTCGAAACGCACGGGAGAAAGTATCACTCTCCGCGAACTTATGGAAGAAGTCGGAACAGACGCGGCAAGATATTTTTTCTTAATGCGGTCGATTGACAGCCAACTTGATTTTGATTTAGACCTTGCAAAAAAACAATCTTCAGAAAATCCCGTTTATTATATTCAGTACGCTCATGCAAGAATCTGCAGTATTTTCAGACAGACAGAAGAAAACGGCTTGAAACTTGACGGCGAAATTAAATTTAATCTGATGAATTCAAACGCGGAAATTGATTTGATAAATAAAATTTTTGAATATCCCGAAGAAATTGAAAAAGCCGCAGTTAATTTTGCTCCTCAAACTATTGCAAAATATGCTTATGATTTAGCGGCACAATTTCATGGATTTTATCGTGACTGCAGAATTTTGGGAGTTGACGAAGAACTTGCAAAGGCTCGACTTGCTTTAATAAAAATTACGGCTCACACAATTAAACACGCTTTGAATTTGTTGGGAGTTTCTGCCCCGACTTCAATGTAAAATAAATTTGTACAAAAAAATAATGCCTGCAAGAATTTTTTTTGCAGGTATTATAAATTTTTAAATCTTTTTTGGAGGGAATTTTTATGAGAAAAATTTTTTTTGCACTGATAATTTTTTTGATGAATTTTTCGGCAGTCCATGCGGCTCAAATTGATTCCGCAAAATATAAAAACAACGACGATTTAATTTATCCCGTTGTTTTTGTGAAAAATCCCGAAGCCGCAGGAAAAATAAATTCTGAAATCCGCAGAGCAGTTGAAAGTTTTTTGGTTCACGTTGAAACGACAGCCGCCGACGGTCTTGAATCCTCAAGAGCCAAAGAAGTTTCTATAAGTTTTGAAGTTCCTTGCAATCATGAAAACGGAATTTTGAGTATAATTTTGACGGAATATTTTTATCTTGAAGGAGCCGCCCACCCTTCTACAGCACGCAGAACTTTAAATTTTAATTCAGACAGTGGCGAAAGAATTACCGCCGACAGTCTTAGCGAAATTGCTAAAGAAGAATACGGAGAGTCAGAATATTCGCCGAAAAATTTGACTCGGAAATTAAAAAAATATGTAGAAAAAAATAATCTCATGCTTTACAGCGGTTTTAAACAGCTTACAAAAATTCCTGAAGATTTTTATTTTGACAACAATCTTCACGTTCATTTTATTTTTCAGCAATATGAAGTTGCCCCGTATGCTGTGGGAATAATTGAATTTGATGCAACCACTGGAAAATAATTAAAAATTAGAAATGCGTAATGCGTAATTGTTAGAAGAAAATTTTTTAATTACGCACTACGCATTTTTTTTAGCTGAAATAATTTACTCCCGCCTCAAAAAGTTTCTGATTTTTTTCGCCTGAAATATTTTTGCAAACATTTTCGCCAATTCTTTCAGAATGTCCCATTTTGCCGAAAATTTTTCCTGTTGCGTCAGTAATTCCTTCGATCGCCCAAGCAGAACCATTAGGATTAAACGGCAAATTATTTGTCGGCTCGTCGTTCAAGTCAACATATTGAGTTGCAATTTGTCCCGCGTCAGAAAGTTTTTTCAGCCAGTCGGGGTTTGCAGAAAATCTTCCTTCGCCATGACTTACCGCAATATTATGAACATCGCCGACAGAATTTCCCGCAAGCCAAGGAGATAAATTGCTTGTAATTCTCGTGCGGACAAATTGACTTACATGACGACCCAAATTATTATGCGTGAGTGTCGGAGAATCTTTTTCAAGTTCGCAAATTTCGCCATATGGCAAAAGTCCCAATTTGATAAGAGCCTGAAAACCGTTACAAATTCCCAAAATTAAACCGTCTCTATCTTTCAAAAGTTTCATGACTTCTTCCGAAATTTTCGGATTTCTGAACATAGCCGCAATAAATTTTCCTGAGCCGTCAGGTTCATCACCGCCGCTGAAACCGCCCGGCAACATGATAATTTGTGACTTAGAAATTTCTTCAACCATTGCAGAAATACTTTCTTCGACAGCTTGAGGAGTCAAATTTCTAATTACAAAAATTTTCGGATTTCCTCCCGCATTTCTCCACGCTTTCGCACTGTCATATTCGCAGTTAGTACCGGGAAAAACTGGAATAAAAATTTTCGGCTTGGCAGTTTTAATTTTTGATTTTTGCAAAACTTCTGCACGATAAAAACTATTTGAAATTTTTTCGTCAGAAATATTTTTAACTTTGGTCGGGAAAATTTTTTCAAGCGGTTCAGACCAAATATTTTTTATTTCGTCAAGAGAAATTTCTCCGCCGTCAAATAAAATTTTCTGTTCAGAAATTGTTTCGCCGAGTTCAAGAAAATCAAGTTCAACATTTTCAGCCGCTTCAAGAATCAAACTGCCGTAATTTTTCTGGAAAAGTTTTACATTCTCAAAAAATTTAAATCCGATGTCGTTGCCGATTGCCATTTTTGAAACAGCCTCAGCAATTCCGCCGACTCCGATACTTGCCGCAGAAATAATTTTTCCTGCAGAAATATATTCATGGACTTTCGCAAATTTTTTCTTAAGACTTTTAAAAACGGGAATATTAAATTCATCTCTTGCACATTCGACAAGATAAATTTTACTGCCGATATTTTTAAATTCAGGCGAAATAATTTTATCTGCATCGCATGGAGCAACCGCAAAACTCACCAAAGTCGGCGGGACATTCAGTTTTTCAAAAGTTCCGCTCATTGAATCTTTTCCGCCGATTGCCGCCACACCGAAATTTTTTTGTGCCTTAAATGCTCCGAGAAGTGCCGCAAAAGGTTTTCCCCATTTTTCGGGAACTTTTTCAAGTCGTTCAAAATATTCTTGAAAACTCAAATAAGCCTGCGAAAAATCTGCACCCATAGCCGTCAATTTCGCAAGACTTGAAGTCACTGCGTCAACTGCTCCATGATAAGGCGACCACTCAGAAATTTTTGCGTCAAAGCCAAAAGTCATGACTGTTGCGGTTTTAGTTTCTCCTTCGACGGGAATTTTTGCCGCCATTCCTTCAGCGGGAGTAAGCTGATTTTTTCCGCCGAAGGGCATTAAAATTGTTGATGCTCCGATAGTCGAATCAAAACGCTCTACCAAACCTTTTTGACTGCAAACATTTAATTTCTGCAAATTTTCTATCCAAGAAGTTTTTACGTCGTCTGAAAGTTTTGTCTGCAAATATTTTTCAACACCTGCAACATGAACTTTGACATGTTGTTTGACTCCGTTTGTGTCGAAAAAGTTTCTGTCAACCTCAACAATTTTTTTATCACGCCAAGTCATGACAAGTTTTTTGTCGTCAGTAACTTCGGCAACTTTATAAGCCTCCAAATTTTCTTCGTCGGCAAATTTTATAAAATTCTCAACGTCCGCAGGATTCAAAACAACAGCCATTCTTTCTTGCGATTCGGAAATTGCCAGCTCAGTACCGTCCAAACCGTCATATTTTTTTCTGACCGCGTCAAGATTTATTTTCAGACCTTCGGCAAGTTCACCGACAGCAACGGCAACACCGCCAGCCCCAAAATCATTACAGCGTTTTATAAGTCTGCTGACTTTCGGATTTCTGAAAAGGCGTTGAATTTTTCTTTCAGTGGGAGCATTTCCCTTTTGAACTTCCGCTCCGCTTTTCGTGAGAGATTCAGCTGTATGAACTTTGCTTGAACCGGTTGCCCCGCCGATTCCGTCACGACCTGTACGACCGCCCAATAAAATTACAACGTCGCCCGCAACAGGTTTTTCTCGAACAACATTTTCAGCAGGAGCCGCCGCAATTACCGCACCAATTTCCATGCGTTTTGCAAGATAACCTTCATGATAAATTTCTTTAACTTGTCCTGTTGCAAGTCCGATTTGATTTCCGTATGAGCTGTAACCTTGAGCCGCTCCGCGTACAATTTTTTTCTGCGGAAGTTTACCGGGCAAAGTTTCGGAAAGTTTTTTTCTGGGATCTGCCGCACCTGTAACCCTCATCGCCTGATAAACGTATGAACGACCTGAAAGCGGATCTCTAATCGCTCCGCCCAAACAAGTCGCCGCACCGCCAAAAGGTTCAATTTCTGTCGGGTGATTGTGCGTTTCATTTTTGAACATAATCAGCCAATCTTCTTTGCGTCCGTCAACGTCGGCAGAAATTTTTATACTGCAGGCGTTAATTTCTTCCGATTCGTCAAGATTTTTTAAAATGCCGTCACGTTTCAAAATTTTTGCGGCGATTGTTCCCAAATCCATCAAAGAAATATCTTTTTCGGGATTTCTTTCAGCCAGATAATTTTTATAAGTTTCTTCAAATTCGGTTTTATATTTTCCGTCGGCAAAAGTTACTTCATCAACAACCGTGTTAAAAGTTGTGTGTCGGCAATGGTCTGACCAGTAAGTATCAATAACTTTTAATTCCGTAATTGTCGGCGGACGATTTTTTTCGCGAAAATATTTTTGACAAAATTTTAAATCGTCGAAACTCATCGCAAAACCGCGTTCAGATAAAAATTTTTTTAAATCTTCGTCAGAAAAATTATTGAAGTCAGAAATAATTTCAACGTCAGCGGGAATTTCTGCAGAAAGTTTCAAAGTTTTCGGCAGATCAAATTTTGCTTCGCGGGATTCAATCGCGTTTATTGAATAAGATTTTATTTTCTGAAAATCTTCGTCGGAAAATTCTCCGTCAAGAAAAATTACTTGTGCAGAATGAATTATCGGGCGTTCTTTTCCAGTGACAAGCTGAACACATTGAGCCGCAGAATCAGCCCGCTGATCAAATTGCCCGGGCAGATATTCAACCGCAAAAGTTTTTTTCAAGTCAATTTCTTTCGGAAGTTCTTCAAAAAAATTATCAACATTCGGTTCACGAAAAACAATATCGCGGACTTTCAAAAAATCTTCGTCAGATAAATCCTCAATATCATAGCGGACAAAAAGCCGCAGAGATTTTAAATTTTTTATTCCGATAGTTTCGCGGAAATCTTCAAGCATATTTTGTGCGGGAATATCAAAGCCCGCTCGTTTTTCTACAAAAATTCTTTTTACCATTTTTAAACCTCCGAAAAAATAAATTACCGCAATTATATCTGCAGACCGCTTATTTTTCAATCAAGGAATTTTGAATAAAAAATTTTTCATTATTTTTACCGTGTCTTTTATTGTTACGTTGAACGGAACATATGCAGGATAATTTTCAACTTGGCAGAAATAAAAAAGTTGTTTTTTGATTTTGATTTGTGAGTGATAAAAAAATGTATCTGGTAATTTTAATTCTGGCGGCAACGATAAATTTTTCTACGGCAATTTCAAGTATCGCGGTCGGACTGGGAATTTTGTACATAATCTATAAAGCATTTCGGACAAAAACTTTGCCGAATATCAATAGAGAATATATTTGGGTTTTCGGTTTTTATTTTTTGTGCGAATTTTTAGTCGCGATGCTTTCAATTCAGCCGCCTGTAAGTTTTAGAGAATTTGCCGCAGAAATTCACAGATGTTTCCCGTTTTTCTTTGCCTTGCTGTTTGTGAGGAGTAAATACGAACTGAGAAATATTTTAATTGTGATTCTTGTTGCCAACATAATCAACGACTTTATGGGCTGTTATCAAAAATTTTTCTTGGGAATGGACAGACCGCCCGCATTTAATAAATCTCCTACATTTTTCGGCTCTTTTCTGCTCATGCAGTTCCCGACAGAAATTTTTATCGCCTGCCTTCCGATTATGCCGAACTGGGCAAAAAAATTGGCGATGTTTGCTTGTGCGTTGACGGTTTTTTGTCTGGGAATTTCATTTACTCGCGGGGCATGGCTGGCGTTTATTTTCATGATAATAATTTTTGTCGCTGTAGAAAAAAATTACAGGAAACTTGCATTAAAATTCAGTGTGGTGTGTTTGTCTGCGGCGATGATATTTTTTGCGGTTTCGCCAACTGCTCAAGACAGACTGCAAACTTTGACGGACGCAAAATTTCAATCAAATTCCGAAAGAATTTTGATGTGGCAGTCAGCAATAGAAGTGTTCAAAGATTATCCGATGCACGGAGCAGGGCAAAAAATGTTTTTCCGACTTTACAACGACAAATATATTTCTCCTGACGCAAAAGAAAGAGAAACGCCCGACAAACCGGGACACACTCACCCGCACAATAATTTTTTGAAAGAAGCGACTGAAGGCGGAATACTCGGACTGACTGCCTTTATAGTCTTGCATGGATATTTTTTGTGGGAGTTTTATAGGATTTATCGGAGCGGAAAATCTAAATTGAAATTTTCTGCGGCTTTGACGGCATTTTTAATTTTAATTGGGCTATTGGCAGAGGGAATGACTGATACAAATATGAATCAGCTTTCAATAATGCGGGAATACTGGTTACTTGTCGGACTTATGCTCGCCGCTGAAAGACTTGAAACAGAAGGGAGAATGTAACTTTGAAAAATTATATCGGTGCTGAAAAAATTCTTGAGAAAAAGAAAAAATTTATAATGCCCTGTCTTGGTCATTTTTATTCTGATCCCCCGCAATTTGTTCGCGGAGAAATGCAATATCTTTTTGACGACGCAGGAAAAAAATATTTGGATATGTATGCGGGAGTTTCCGTTATAAATTGCGGACACTGCAACCCGTATATCACTGAAAAAATTTGCGAACAAATAAAAAATCTTCAGCACGTCTGCAATATTTATCTCACGGAAAATTTTGTTAATCTTGCAGAAAAACTTGCTGAAGTTACGCCCGGAAATTTGCAAAAAAGTTTTTTCTGTTCGACAGGTACTGAGGCGAATGAAGGTGCTTTACTTCTTGCGTCGATTTATACAAGGAGTTCGGAATTTATCGCACTTCAAAACAGTCTGCACGGTAGAACAAAACTCACGATGAGTTTGACGGGCATCGGAATGTGGAGGACAGATTTTTCTCCAGTCGGCGGAATAAATTTTGCTCCGAATCCTTACTGTTATCGTTGCCCGCTCGGAAAAAAATATCCTGAATGTGATTTGGAATGTGCGAATAAAATTGAAACAATTATTCAAACTGCAACAAGCGGAAAACCTGCCGCACTTATCGCCGAACCCATTCAAGGAAACGCGGGAATTGTTGTTCCGCCGAAAAATTATTTCAAACGCGTCAAAGAAATTCTTGAAAAATATTCTGCTCTTCTGATTATCGACGAAGTTCAGACCGGTTTTGCTCGGACGGGTAAAATGTTTGCGATTGAAAATTTTGATGTTGTTCCCGATATTATGAGCATGGCGAAGGCACTCGGCAACGGTCAGCCGATAAGTGCTTTTATTTCTACTGAAAAAATTGCCGACACTTATACAAGACCAGGAGCCTCAACACTCGGCGGAAATCCAGTTTCGTCTGTTGCGGGACTTGCCGTACTCGAATATATTTCCGAAAATAATTTGATGAAAAATGCAAAAGAAAGAGGCGAACAACTCAAAAACGGCTTGAAAAATCTGCAAAAAAAATATTCGATTATCGGAGATGTTCGCGGAATCGGTTTGATGATCGGTGCGGAATTTGTTCACGCAGATAAAACTCCCGCCGCCAAAGAACTTGATGAAGTTCTTGAAAATTTGAAAAATCGCGGATTTATTATCGGCAAGGGAGGAGTCGGCAGAAATGTCATGGCATTCCAGCCACCGCTTGTAATTACCGAAAAAAATGTTGACGATGTTTTAAACGCTCTTGATTTAGTTTTATCTGAGATGAATTAACATGAAAATAAAAGTAGTTTTATTATTTGATTTAGTTGCGACGGCAATTTTTACGTCGCACGTTTTTTTTTCGCGGGGAGATGAACCGGCATTTTTTGCGGGATTGACAATTTTAATTGCACTTTCCCCGATATGTTTGGCTTTATCGTCGCCGCTTGTAATTCTTCTTTCAAAACGTGCGGTCGAATCTGAAAATTCTAAAGTAAATAATACCGACGCTTTTTTGACTTTGGCGGAAGTTGATACAGTTGCCATGCCGCTTAACAGATTTTTGACGGACGGAGATTATTTTGTGACTGATTTAGTGCCTGAAGGTTTATCTCAGTCAGTTTTGTTATCATTCGCCGCAACCGCCGAACAAAATGCAAGTCACGCACTCGGAAAAACAATTTACAAAGCTGCAGTCGGACGAGGTTTAAGACTTCAAAGTCTTTCGGCTTCCCATGAAGTTCCCGGGCGTGGAGTTGAGGCGATTGTAAATAATACTCCGATGTGGATAGGAAATCCCGATTGGGTAAAAAAGCAGGGAGTTTCTGTCAGTTCGTCGCTTTTAACAAAAATAGACCAACTTTCAGTTCATGGAAAAACTCCGCTGCTGCTCGGACTCGGAAAAAATGCTCGCGGAATTATCACATTGAAAGACGCTGTAAAACTTGAATCGAAAGAATTTGTTTCCATGCTGAAAAGAAAAAATCTGGGAACAATTTTAATAACCGCGTCGAATAAAAAAACTGCTAAAACTTTTGCAAAAAATTTCAGTCTTGACGAAGTAAAAAGTGGACTTTCTCCCGAAGATAAAGCCCGCGAAATTCAAATTTACCGCACGAAAGGCAGAACTATTGCAGTTGTCGCAGATGAATTTCATGATTTGCCCGCACTTGTTAATGCTGATGTTTCTGTTTTTGTGAATGACGGCACAAAAAATTTTCTGAATGAGAACTCGGAAATAAAAATGGATTTTGAAATCCCTTCGCCCGAAAAATTTTTAATCATTAGAGATATTGCAATTCGTGCCGCGAACTTGATAAAAATAAATCGACGAATTGCTTATTTGTCATGGCTGGTTTTAATTCCGCCGTCATTGTCACAGATTTTTGAAAATCCTCCTATATATTTTCCGCCGATTGCCGCCGCAGGAGGAGTTTTAATTTTTTCTGCGATAATTTTGGCAAATTCATTAAGAGCAAAATAATTAAAACACTTTGTATATTACTCCGACGACAAATTTTTCAGGCAAAAACAAATTTGAAATTTTGAGTAATAGAAAAATTTTTCACAAATTCAACTAAAAATTTTTATAAAATCTGCAAAAATTTTTTCATCAGTTTGCAAAAAAAAGTTTTTATTTGATGTTTGGTTACTTTTCAAAAGTAGCTGAAAAAAAATAGCCCGAAGGCTAAAAAAATTTCTAATAAATTATTCTTCAAATTCATAATTTCCGTAAACATTCTGCACGTCGTCATTTTCGTCAAGAGCGTCGAGAAGTTTTTGCATTTTTTCAGCGTCTGCCCCAGAAAGTTTTACAGTTGTATCTGGAACTTGAGTAATTTCCGCCGATGCAGTTTCAATTCCCTTTTCAGCCAAAACTTTTTCAATCGCGTCAAAATCTTCGGGAGCGGCAGTAATTTCAAAAGTTTCTTCGTCAGAGTCGAAATCTTCCGCACCCGCGTCCATAACAATTTCCATCAAAGTATCTTCATCATCAAAAGTTTCTTTCTCGACGACAAAAACAGCTTTTTTCTTGAACATCCAGCCGACACAGCCGGTTTCTCCCAAATTTCCGCCGTACTTTGAAAAAATATGACGAACATCAGCGGCAGTTCTGTTTCTGTTGTCCGTAAGAATATCCAAAAGCAAAGCCGCACCGCCCGGACCGTATCCCTCATAATTTATTTCTTCGTAATTTGAAGTGTCTGACGCTCCAAGACCTTTTTGAATTGCACGGTTGATATTATCTTTCGTGACATTATTTGCTTTTGCTTTTGACAGAGCAAGTTTCAAACGCATGTTACCTGTAGGATCTGAACCGCCCATTTTTACCGCGATTGTAATTTCACGACTGATTTTTGTCGTCATTGCTCCGCGAATTGCATCATTCGCACCTTTTTTTCTTTTGATAGTTGCCCATTTTGAATGTCCTGACATAAAAAATCTCCTTTACAAATTTTTTTGTAGAATTATTTAGCGGAGTTTAATACTCCCTCGACAAATTTTTTTCCTGCATGAAATTTTTTTTATTCTTCATAAAAAATTTTTCTAAATTTTAACTTTGCCGATAATTTCTTTTATGTTTGAAAAATTTTTTCTTTGCAAATATTTTTCAAGGTCGTCATAAATTTTCATTGTGACGCTCGGATTTAAAAAATTTGCTGTGCCGACTGAAACAGCTGACGCACCCGCCAAAAAAAATTCCACAGCATCTTCTGCAGAAGAAATCCCGCCCATGCCGATTATCGGAATTTTTACGGTTTGCGAAACTTGATAAACCATTCTCAAAGCAACCGGCTTTACTGCTCTTCCTGAAAGTCCGCCCGTAATATTTCCCAAAGTCGGCTGCCAAGTTTCAATATTTATTTCCATGCCCATTAAAGTATTTATCATCGAAATCATATCTGCTCCCGCAAATTCAATTTCTCTTGCAATTTCCGTAATATCCGTAACATTCGGACTAAGTTTCACGATAACGGGCTTGCTTGTGGAATTTTTTGCGGCTTGAGTAACTTCCGCCGCCGCTTTTGAATTTGTTCCGAAAATAATTCCGCTGTCCCTTACATTCGGGCAAGAAATATTTAATTCAATTGCCGCAACTCCGTCCACGTCCAAAAGTTTTGCAAGTTCTCCGTACTCTTCGACGCTTGAACCGGAAATATTTACAATGACATTCATTTTATTTTTGATTCGCGGAAGAATCTCCGACAAAAATTTTTCAATTCCGGGATTTTCTAAGCCGATACTGTTCAACATTCCCGCAGGAGTTTCTGTAATTCTTACGCCGGCATTTCCCGCACGCGGTTTTAAAGTAATACACTTGACCACAACTCCGCCAAGTTTTTTCAAGTCAACAAAATTTTCAAATTCTTCTCCGAAACCGAAAGTCCCTGACGCAGTACAAATCGGGCTGTTCATTTTTATTCCGCAGATTTCAGTTTTCAAAAGTTCACTCATAAATTTTTCACCGCCAAAAATTTTTTATGGAATTTTACCACAAAAAAATTTCTCAGTCACAAAAAATTTTCACGGAAACAAAAATTTATAAATTTTCCCACAACAATGAAATCGTAACTTCATCAAAAATTTTTTTCGTCAATGCAAATTTCCCAGAACTTACACAACATAACGCAGCCGCCTCACAAACATTCCCGACTCCGATATTTTTTTTGACAAATTCAGACTCCTCCAGCTTGTACTCAAAAATTTTTTTCTGAAGTTCTTCCACACTAAAAAATTTTATTTCCCTCCCAAAATTTTTCGCAAAATTTATCAAGCCGACTTCATCAGATTTTATATCGACGCTTGCCAAAATTTTTACCCGCCCAATCGGTTGAGAAATAATTTTGCACGCGTTTTCAAGTGCAGAAAAAATTTTTTCTTCAGAAACTCCGCGTCTGCAACCAATTCCCGCAATTAAATTTTTCGGAATCAAATTCATTTTAAATTTCCCCGCCGTAAAAAAAATTTCTTCGCCGTTCAAAATCGCCGAGTTAATCTTTTTTATCAAATTTTTATCTTCGGGAATCAGTCCGAATTTATTCGCAAAACTGTCCGCAGAAAATTTTTCCTCAACGTCCGTCGCCGTCGTGATAACGGGATTTGCATTTATTATTTTTGAAATTTCCAGCGTCAAATTATTTGCTCCGCCGATATGCCCGCTCAAAAGACTTATACAATTTTTTCCGCGTTCGTCAATCACGATAACTGCAGGGTCTGAAAGTTTGCTGACAATATGCGGGGCAATCATTCTGACGGCAATTCCCGCCGCACAAATAAAAATAATCGCGTCGAACTTTGAAAAAATTTCTCCGACAAAATCTTTCATGCTGTCAAAATCTTTTCCTTTGCAAAAAACTTTCCCGCCGATTTTTTCAGAAATTTTTTCAGCCAAAATTTTTCCCTGCTCCGTCAAACTCAAAATAGCTTTTCTCATTTCAATCACTCCCGCAAAAAAAAAAACTCTGCTTTTAACAGAGTTCAAAAAATTTTATTTTCATTCAAAAAATTTTTCTGGCTGCTTTAATTTGCATTTTAACTTGCTCGATTGAAGTTCCGCCCAAAGAATTTCTGGAGTTTACACAGGTTTCCGGCTTAATTGCATCGTGAATATCTTCCGCAAATTTCTCCGAAAAATTTTTAAATTCTTCCGTCGAAAGGTCTTTCAAATAAATTCCTCGTTCAATACAATGATGAACCAATTTTCCCGAAACTTCATGAGCCTGTCTGAAAGGTAAACCTTTTTTAACAAGATAATCCGCCAAATCTGTAGCGTTTGAAAAATCTTCTTCAACTGCACGCCGCATATTTTCAGATTTAATTTTCATTCCTCTGATAATTTGTGCGAAAACCGCGAGAGAAAATTTTACAGTGTCAATCGCGTCAAAAAGTCCCTCTTTATCTTCCTGCAAATCTTTATTGTAAGCAAGCGGAAGAGCTTTAACGGTCGTGAGCATTGCCATTAAATGACCGATAACCCTGCCAGTTTTTCCGCGAACAAGTTCAGGAACGTCAGGATTTTTTTTCTGCGGCATCATGCTGGAGCCTGTGCAATGTGCGTCATCTAATTCAATAAAAGAAAATTCACGACTGCACCACAAAATTATTTCTTCGCTCAATCTTGAAAGATGAACCATGAGAATTGAAGCCGCCGACAAAAATTCCAAAATATAATCTCTGTCGCTCACTGCGTCCAAACTGTTCAAATAAATGTCCGTAAATTTTAATTCGTCAGCTACAAATTTTCTGTCAATCGGAAAAGTTGTTCCCGCCAATGCTCCCGCACCGAGAGGCATAATATCTGCACGCTGTCCGACTCCGAGAAATCTTGCGAAATCTCTTTTCAACATGAAATAATAAGCCATTAAATGATGAGAAAATAAAATTGGCTGGGCTCGTTGAAGATGAGTATAGCCGGGCATAATTACGCCTAAATTTTTTTCAGCAGAATTTATTAAAGCGTCCTGCAGTTCTGCGATAAGTTTTTGAATTTCTTCGACTTGACGGCGAACATATAAATGCATGTCCAAAGCAACTTGATCATTTCGACTTCGTGCAGTGTGCAAACGTCCGCCCGCTTCTCCAATATTTTTCGTCAATGCACTTTCAATATTCATGTGAATATCTTCAAGTTCAACGCTGAAATTAAATTTGCCCTCGTCAATATCTGCAAGAATTTTTTTCAAGCCGTCAATAATTTTTTGTGCGTCGTCATCAGAAATAATTTTGCATTTTGACAACATTTTTGCATGAGCGATTGAACCTTCAATATCTTCTCGATACATTCTTTTATCAAAATTTATCGACGCTTGAAACTCATTTATCATTTCGTCGGTAGATTTTTCAAAACGTCCGCCCCAAAGTTTTTCACTAATTTTTATCACGCCCTTTACAGTTCAGATTTAAATGCGGCGACAAAGTTGGATTTAAGAAAACCTCAGTCGCAGCAGCAGGGTCAAGCGTCACGCTTGGTCACCAACGCACGAACTTTAAGCGGCAAACCGAAAAGATTTATAAATCCTGTTGCGTCCGCTTGGTTGTAAACGTCATCATGTTCAAAAGTGACAAATTCCTGACTGTAAAGTGAATAATCAGATTTTGAACCGGCAGAAATAATATTTCCTTTGTAAAGTTTCAATTTTACTGTACCTGTGACTGTTTGCTGTGTAGAATCAACAAACGCTGCAAGAGCCTCACGAAGTTGACAGAACCACATACCGTCATAAACTAATTCACCGTATTTAATTCCGACATGCTGTTTAAAATGGAAAGTTGCACGGTCTAAGCAGAGATATTCAAGTTCACGATGAGCATAATACAAAATTGAACCTGCAGGATTTTCATAAACTCCGCGACTCTTCATGCCGACTAAACGATTTTCACAAATATCAACAATGCCGATTCCGTTTCTTGCACCGATTTCATTTAATTCGGTGATAAGTTCGACAGAATTTTTCTTTACTCCGTTAATTGCGACGGGGATACCTTTTTCAAAATCAATAGAAATTTCTTCAGGTTTATCGGGAGCATCTTCGGGAGCTTTTGAAATTAAGAACATTGAATTATTGGGAGCGTTCCAAGGGTCTTCGAGATCAGAACCTTCATGCGACAAATGCCAAATATTTCTGTCCATGCTGTATTTTTTATTTTCAGTCGGAATTTCAATATTGTGAGCCTTCGCATATTCAATTTCAGATTCGCGGGAGTCTAAATCCCATTCACGCCACGGAGCAATAATTTTTAATTCGGGAGCAAGAGCTTTGACAGTCAATTCAAAACGAACTTGATCATTTCCTTTTCCCGTTGCACCATGAGCAATAGCCTCAGCACCTTCAGCCTTTGCAATTTCAACGAGTTTTTTTGCGATAATCGGACGAGCAAAACTTGTTCCGAGCAAATATTTTTCTTCGTAAACTGCATTTGCCTTGAGCGTCGGGAAAATATAATTTTCGATAAAATCTTTTGTCAAATCTTCGATATAAACTTTTGACGCACCGGATTTCAAAGCCTTATCATGAACCGGGCCGAGTTCGTCGCCCTGTCCGACATCAGCACAAACTGCAATAACTTCGCAGTCATAATTCTCTTTCAGCCAAGGAATGATAACAGAAGTATCAAGCCCGCCCGAATAAGCCAAAACAACTTTTGAAATTTTTTCTTTTGCCATGAAAAATTACCTCCAAAATTAAGATTTCTAAATTATAACAAAAAAAATTTGTGCGTCAATTTTTCAAAAAAAATGAAACAAAAAAAAACGCATCTTCAGAAGATACGTTAAAAAAATTTTTTTTATGCTTTTAAACTTTCTAAAGTTTTTGCGAGAGATTCTAAATTTTCGACGTTGAAACTTTTAATTTGTTTGTCGATTCTTCTGTTAAATCCGCAAAGAGTTTTTCCGGGACCGCACTCAATAAAAATATCTGCTCCGAAATTTTTCATGCTGTTCACGCAGTCAATCCACTTAACAGGATTATCAGCTTGCGAAACTAAATTTAATTTAATTTCTTCAGCAGAATTTTCAAGTTTTCCAGTGAAATTTGAGGCAACAGGGAAATTTGAATTTTTTATTTCAACTTTGTCGAGTTCTGCAGAAAGTTTTTCGGCGGCAGGTTTCATCAAAGTGCTGTGAAAAGGTGCACTGACAGGAAGAACGACAGCTTTTTTTGCTCCCGCAGATTTTAAAATTTCTACAGCTTTATCGACTCCCGCAACATTTCCCGCGATAACAGTTTGACCCGGGCAGTTGAAATTTACAGCTTGAACTTCTCCGACTTCCGATGCCTTTTTGCAAGCGTCAATAATAATTTCGTCGTCAAGTCCAATAATTGCCGCCATTGAACCTTCTCCGACAGGTACAGCCTCCTGCATAAATTGCCCGCGTTTATGAACCAATTTTACAGCGTCAGAAAATTTCAAAGAACCAGCCACAACAAGTGCGGAATATTCTCCAAGACTGTGACCGCCCGCAATATTCGGGGTAATTCCTTCAGCTTTCAAAAGTTCCGCCGCTATTACGCTGACAATTAAAATTGCAGGTTGAGTATTTGCAGTGAGTTTTAAATCTTCCTCAGAACCTTCAAAGCACATTTTTTTAATTGAGTAGCCGAGAGCTTCGTCCGCCTCATCAAAAAGTTTTTTTGCCATGTCGGATTTTTCGTAAAAATCTTTTCCCATTCCGACAGCCTGTGCACCCTGTCCCGGGAATACAAATGCTAAACTGCTCATAAAAAAAACTCCTTTCATTGTGCATAAATAGAAAATGTAGAGAGCCAAAAAAATTTACACTCTCTACACTTTTTAAAAATTTAATCAAAGATAATTACTCTGAAGATTTTCCACCGCTTTAGGCAGACCGTTTACAATATCGTCAATAATTTCTTGAACCGATTTAATATCTTCAAGCATACCCGAAATTTGACCGATCATAACAGAACCGTTTTCAACGTCGCCTTTGTGAGTTGCGAGATGAAGTTTGCCTGTGCCGAGCTGTTCGAGTTCTTCTTTAGACGCTCCCGCAGATTCCATTTCAAAAAAAGTTTTTGTAAGTTTATTTGAAATTACGCGGACAGGGTGTCCCAAAGTTCTTCCCGTGACAACAGTCGAACGGTCTTTTGCTTTCAAAACAATTTCCTTGTAATTCGGATGGGCAATACATTCTTTACTGACTACGAAACGCGAACCCATTTGAATTGCATGAGCTCCAAGTGCAAAAGCAGCCGCCATGCCTCTTGAATCAGCAAAACCGCCTGCCGCAATAACAGGAACATCAACCGCATCGACAACTTGAGGAACAAGAGGCATAGTCGAAATTTCTCCGATATGTCCTCCAGATTCACAGCCCTCCGCAATAACCGCATCGACTCCGCCTTTGACAAGTCTTTTGGCAAGAGCGACACTTGCAACTACGGGAATAACTTTTGTTCCGATTTCTTTCAATGCCGGCAGATATTCGCCGGGATTTCCTGCACCTGTTGTGACAACGGGAACTTTTTCATCAAGCATAAGCTGCATAACTTCCTTGACGAAAGGCGACATCAACATGATATTCACGCCGAAAGGTTTGTCGGTACGCTCTTTACACTTCTGAATTTCTTTTTTCAAAATATCCGGCGGCATATGTCCTGCCCCGATAAGTCCCAAGCCGCCCGCATTCGATACGGCAGAGGCAAGCTCGGCAGTTCCTATCCAAGCCATACCGCCTTGAAATATCGGATATTTAATATTCAGCAGTTTACAAATTGGATTATTTTCAAACATTCAATCTTCCTCCCTGCCCCTATATTATTCTGTTTTTATTATATTCGCAAGTTTTTTTTCTAATCTTTGATACCAATTTTTATATGTTCAAGTACATTTCCCTTAACATATTCGTTTGCCGCTTTTATCGCACTGCAGATTGATTTTGCGTCAGAACTCCCATGACTTATAATGCAATAACCGTTCACGCCCAAAAGAGGTGCTCCGCCGTACTCAGAAACATCAAGACGCTTTGCAAGAGATTTTAAAGTCGGTTTCAAAAGTAACGCTCCGATTTTCGCAAAAATTCCACCGTCATTTACAGCCTCTTTAATGAGTTTCAAAATTGTCAGTGCAAGACCTTCGCCGAATTTTAAAACCACATTGCCGACAAATCCGTCGCAAACTACAACATCAAAATGACCTTCGGGAATATCTCGCCCTTCAGCATTTCCGCAGAAATTTATATTTTTCACATTCTGAAAAAGCTGATAAGTTTCTTTTGCCTGCTCATTGCCTTTTGTTTCCTCTTCGCCGATATTCAACAAACCGACTTTAGGATTTTTTATTCCGAAAACATGTTCGGCGTATAACGCTCCCATAATTCCACTTTGAATTAAATGTTCAGGTTTGCTGTCAACATTTGCCCCGCTGTCAAGCATGAGTGTAACGCCTTTCGGAGTGGGAATAGGAGTAGCGATAGCAGGTCTGCCGATTCCGTGAACACGTTTTAAAATAAGTTGGGCGGCGGCAACGGCGGCTCCCGTAGAACCTGCAGAAAGTACCGCGTCACATTCCTCGTCTTTTACAAGTCGAGTAGCTACAACTATCGAAGAATCTTTTTTATTTCTTACTGCGTCCGCCGGGTGTTCGCCCATTTCTATAATTTCGCTTGCATGTTTTATAGTCAGCGGAAGATTTTTTATATCCTCGCCTTTCAGACATTCACGGATTTTATTTTCATCGCCGACCAAAACAATTTCGCAGGAATATTTTTTTGCGGCTTGAACCGCCCCTTTGACAATTTCCGCAGGGGCTTTATCTCCGCCCATAGCATCAACTGCAAGTTTCACTTTCTAATCTCCATTACAAAAAAAATGAGCAGGTTTTTTGTGCCTGCCCAATCGTTGTCCTTATTCAGTCTCTATAACTTCTCTGCCGTCATAGTAACCGCATTCCAGGCACACATGGTGTGGGAGTTTAGGTTCGTGGCATCTCGGACATTCTACATAGTTCGGAGCTTCCAACTTCCAATTTGCACGCCTTCTATCGCGTCTGCATTTGCTCATTTTTCTTTTTGGAACAGCCATTTTTACACCTCAATTCGGTTTAAAATTTTGCAAGTCTGCAAGTCTTGGATCAGGAATAAACTTTTCACACTCACAGCTGCCTTCATTCAAATTTTTTCCGCAGACCGGACAAAGTCCTCTGCAGTCAGTTTTGCAAAGATTTTTTATCGGCTGGGAAATCATCAAAGTATCGTGTACAATGTCGGTAATGTCAAAAAAATTATCGACAATCTCACCGCTGTCGAGTTCTTCTTCAAAATCATGAATCTGATCTTCTTCCGCCGCGTTCAAACATCTGTCACAGATGAATTTTCTTTGACAAAATATTTTTCCGCGAATTTTCAAATTTTCATCATCTTTTGCAACTTCGCCGACTATTTTTATTTCTCCGACAAGTTTTCCGTTTTCAAGAAAATCATCACCGCAGAAATCAGCCGCCGAAACTTCAAACTCAAAAGGCACACACAGCACCCCGCCGATTTGCACTTTGAGCATTTTACAACACCGCCGTTATCCTGTCAAATTTTTTTATTTTTGAAACTTTTCAAGGGCTTTTTGTGCCGCAGTTTGTTCGGCGGCTTTTTTTGTCCTGCCCGTACCTGTTCCGAAAATTTTATCGTCAATTTTTACAGCATATTCAAAAACTTTCATATGATCGGGACCCGTCGCACTGAGTTCAACATATTCAATTTTGCTTGAAGGATTTCTTTGAACAATTTCCTGCAGTTGGGATTTAGAATCTTTAGGATTTATTCCTGTTCCGATTTTTTCAAATTCGGGAGTAAGTTGTCGAATTACATAATTTTTTGCCGTTTCCCAGCCGCTGTCAAGATAAATCGCACCGATAATCGCCTCAAAAGTATCTTCCAAATTTGTAGTACGAGTTCTGCCACCGCTTGCGTCCTCACCGTGACCGAGCAGGAGCATTTTACCGAGTTCAAGTCTTTCGGCAAGTTCAGCCAAAGTTTGCTGACAGACAATACTTGCTCTGGTTTTTGTGAGTTCACCTTCAGGCATATTTGGAAATTTTTCAAAAAGATATGTACTTGACGCAAGCTCAAGGACAGCATCTCCCAAAAATTCCAGTCGCTCATTATTATCGAAGATTTTTCCTTTTTCATTCGCGTAGGAAGTATGAGTAAGTGCATTATTGAGCAGTTCAAGTTTTTTAAATTCTACACCGAGTTTTTTTTCAAGCTGAATCAAAACTCTGTGGCGGGATGCGTCAATCTCTTCAAATTCAATCATGAATTTTTTCACTCCCTTCATCGTGAAATTTCTGTATCGCAACAAAGCGGAATTTTTTAATACCAACTTTTTAAAATTTCTAAAGTTTTTTCCGCAAAAGTCGGCAGAAATTTTTTCATCGGCTCAGATAATTCCGTTCCCGCCTCTAAACTGTAAGGTTGTACTCCGATAAGTTCAACGCAGGGAATTTTTTTACCCGTAATTTCCAGCATTGTCAAAATATCTTGTATTCCGATTTCGTGGGCAGAAATTTTTTGCGTGAAGTGTTTTAAAATTTCGTCGCCGTGCAGATGAAAAATTTTTCCCGGTTCTGCTCCTCCGTCAATCGAATCAATTATCAAAAGTTTTTTCGTTCCAATGATAAAATGCTGGAGTTCAACTCCCAAAGTTCCGCCGTCAATCAACGAAACATTTTCGGGAAAAGTAAAATTTTTTTGCAGATACTCAATTACACGAACGCCAAAACCTTCATCACTCAAAATTGTATTTCCAATTCCCAAAACTGTAATTTCAGACACATACAAACTTTCCAAAAAGTTCCCCCCTGCAGAAATTTAAGGATTAAGGAAATAGTACAAAGGAGATAGTGTGACAAATGACAATCCACTATCTCCCCTATCTGTCCTATTTCCTGAAATTTACAACTTCTCAGACTTCAGAAAGTTCTTCCTGCGTTAAAGATTTTAAACCTTTTGCCGTCAAGATTGATTCCGATTTTTTTGTATCGTTTACTCTGAAAATCATGTAGGCATCTTTTTTCCCTGCAAAAGCGTACATATACTCGATATTTATTTCGGACTCGCTGAAAAATTTTAAAAGTTCGTCAAGACTTCCCGTTTCGTCAGAAATTTTATAAGCCAAAACAGGAGTGAACTTTGCAACAAAATTTTCTTCTTTTAAAACATTCGTTGCCTCATAAACGTCATTGACCAACATGCGGACAATTCCAAAATCATTCGTATCGGCAAGCGACAACGCACGAATATTTATGTTATGTTTCGCCAAAACCGAAGTGAGTTTACTCAAAGTACCCGGTTTATTTTCCAGAAAAACTGAAACTTGATTGACGCTCATTTTAAAGACACCTCCAAATTAAATTTTTCTCTTATCTATAACGCGGACTGCTTTACCTTCACTGCGTGTAATGGTTTTGGGAGCAACGAGATTAATTTTTGCTTTAATACCCAGCATGGATTTTAAACCGTCCTCCAAAACTTTTTTGCGTGCTTGAATTTCGCCGACGTTATCAGTAAACATATCGGGAGTCATCTCAACATTTATATCAAAAGTATCAGTATTATTTACGCGGTCAACAATAATTTGATAATTCGCCGCGTAACCGTTATTCAAAAGAACAGTTTCAATTTGGCTCGGGAAAACATTTACGCCGCGAATAATTAACATGTCGTCTGAACGTCCTTTAGGTTTGCACATTCTGACATGAGTTCTTCCGCAGGAACATTTTTCACGAGTCAAGGTGCAAATATCTCTTGTGCGATAACGAAGGAGCGGAAATGCCTTTTTATCCAGCGAAGTGAAAACCAATTCGCCCTGTGTACCTTCCGGCAAAACTTCGCCTGTATCAGGATCTATAATTTCAGCGATAAAATGATCTTCGTTAATATGCATGCCGCGTTGTTCTGAACATTCAAACGCAACGCCCGGCCCGGAAATTTCTGTCAAGCCGTAAATGTCATATGCCTTAATTCCCAAAGTTTTTTCAATATCGCGACGCATTTCTTCAGACCATGCTTCTGCTCCAAAAATTCCGATTTTCAAAGGAATTTTATCGGGAGTATATCCTCTCTCTTTCATGCTTTCGCCGAGATATGCCGCATAACTTGGAGTACAACATAAAATTGTTGCCTGCAAGTCCATAATGAACATAATTTGTCTGTCAGTGTTTCCGCTGCCTTGAGGAATTGTAAGACAGCCGACTTTATGAGAACCGCCGTCAAGTCCGGCACCGCCCGTGAAAAGTCCGTAGCCGTATGAAACTTGGCAGACATCTTCATTTGTTCCGCCTGCCGCCATAATCGCTCTTGCACAACATTCATTCCACATGTCAATATCTTCTTGAGTATAGAAAGCAACAACTCTTTTGCCCGTAGTTCCTGAAGTCGAATGAATTCTCACGCAGTCTTTCAAATCACATGCAAGTAGACCGTAAGGATAAGCCTCTTTCAAATCTGCTTTCGACAAGAAGGGAAGTTTGTGTAAATCGTCAACAGATTTAATGTCATCGGGAGTCAAATTTTTTTCCTGCATTTTTTTGCGGTAATATTCAACATTGTCCCAAACATGTTTAACTTGCTTTACAAGTTTTTCATTTTGAATTTCGCGGATTTTTTCGAGCGGTGCACGCTCAATTTCTTCTTGATAATAACGCTCCATAAAATCTACCTCACTAAAAAAAAATTTGTTCTAAAACAATTTTATTATATTTCATATTCATTGACGTTGCAAGAAAATATTTTTTTGTCGTTGAAAATCCTTTTGAGGGTTGATTGTAAAAAGAATTCTTACGGATAAAATAAACAAATCCATGAATAGAATGTAAAATGTCTGAGTCAAATATTGAATCGATTATTGCAATTTGTCTAAAATTTTCTGAATTATCTGTTGACAAATTTCTTTTTTTTCATTATATTAGCGCAGTCGATCGGTTCGTAAATAATATGAGCTGAGGGAAGATAATATTGTATATTTCGTTTTTTTAAGGAGGCATTTGTCAATGGGTTACGAAGTTTTGACTGATCAGGGGTTTGAAGTTCAGGTTTCGCAGAATAGCAGTTATGTCGATGAAACTGCTCTCAAAATAGGTGATGAGGGTATCGTACTTGCGGCTCTTCCTGACAACTGGGTTGAGCAGATGGTAGATGCAGTTAATGCGGAACGTTCTAAAGCGGGCTTGGATCCTCTTACAGTTTCTGATCAAATTATGCAGGCTGCTCAGACGCGTGCAGAAGAGCTGCCGACTTATTTCAGCCATACTCGTCCGGATGGCACAGACTGTTTCACGGCTCTTACTGAAGCCGGTTACAGTTATACTGCTGCCAGAGAAAATATTGCGGCAGGTCAGACTGACGTTGCCTCTGTTATGGAATCTTGGATGAATTCCTCCGGTCATCGTGAAAATATCTTGGCAACCGACGTTACCGAAATCGGCGTTGGTGCAGTTGATACAACCGGTGCACAGTACGAAAATTATTGGGTACAGATGTTTGGTTCATCAGACGGCAGCACTTCCGGCGGTAACGGTAACAAAAACAACGGTTCCAACAACAACGGTTCCAACAACAGTCACGGCACTACTCCTTCTAACTCTACATATTTCAGCGACAGTGTACCTAATTATGCAAGATATTCTAATGGTGCGTATGTTGTAGTTAATAATGTCGTACTCGTAACACCTTACTTTGAAGGACAACTTTGGGTTGAAGATATCGGTTTTGATTCCAAATCTTATGTTGTTGATCTTAGAAATCAGAATAATACATTCTATGCAGGCGATGCCAATGAAAATAAAATCATTGACGTAAGCAGCGGAGGCTGCTCTACTTTGTGGGGCGGTCAAGGTATGGTTTCTGATACATTGATCGGTGGAGAGAGTTCTCAAACTTTCTTGTTCGGTAAATATGACGGCAATGACGTTATCTGGGGTGCGAACTCTAACGACACAATTAACCTTTACAACGTAAGCGTGAGTGACATCGGCGGTGTCTCAGTTGATGGTGAGGGCGGTGCCTACTTCGAATTTGCCGGAACAGGTTCTTCACTTTACGTCAAAGATATCGGAAACGATCTCACTGCCACTGTTAAACTTGCCGACGGTTCTGCTTACCAGTACAACAGAGCCAGTGGACAACTTGTTCAAGTAGGATAAGTTTCATTCAGCTTTAATAGGAGGTTTTTTATAAATGTTAAAAAAATTTTTTGTGGCTCTTGTCTTGTGTGCAGTGTTTACACTCGGCACAAATGTAGGCTTTGCCTATGACACTTTCCAGACTGTCTACAAAGCGGTTAATTTTACCGAAGACATGAAGAACAACGAGGCAGAATTTGAAAATATTTCAACTCCTTATGGAGATATGAAAGTTCAGATGCGTAAGCTTGCCACCTCTGACAGAGATAAAAAATTTCATGCAACGATTTATTTGAAGAAAAAGCAAATTTTTGAATACTACTATCCGCAAGTAAATTGGGGCTATACTTTCAAAATCATAAAAAATACTGCCGACAGCCGTCAATTTTTTGTCATTCAGTCAATCGACAGAGCATGGCTTATCGGATATTCTCCTGTTGAAGCAAAAATTGAAATCTATGTTGACAGCATCAACTATAAACACAGTCCCGGAACTCGTCCTTACATTGGAACAACTAATGACGGTGATTTGATTCTTTCTTTTGAAGGATACGGCTATCCGACTTCTCAGCGTTATCGTTTTACTTGGGATAATTACAGAGCTTGGTTTGCTTACAGCGATCTCGGCGGAGCAGATTATGCAGTTTCGCAGTATATGCAATAAGATTTAAAAAATAATTTTTAATAAAAAAGCACAGGCGATAAATTTCTCGTCTGTGTTTTTTTATGTATTGTTAATGTCGGAGCAGATATTTCTTCCACATTACCGCTCGCAAAGCCTGAAAAAAACAGAAAAATCTTGAATAAATTCAATAAAAAAACTCCCGAAGGAGTTTAAAAAAATTTTTAAATTTATTTCTTTATTTCTTTATTTCTTACTGACTTAGACGAAAGCCAAATAACTACAAAATACATTACAGGAATCAGGAAAAGACCCAAAACAACTGCAAAAAACATTCCGCCGACAACTGCCGTCCCCATTGAATTACGAGAGGCGGCACCTGCTCCGCTTGCTATAGCCAAAGGCATACAACCAAGTATAAAAGCCAGCGAAGTCATTAAAATCGGTCGAAGTCTTAAGCCTGAAGCCTCGATTATGGCTTTTATCGGATCCATTCCCCCGTCAACACGAGCCTTTGCAAATTCTACAATCAGAATTGCATTTTTCGCTGCCAAGCCCATCAACATCAAAACACCAATTTGCATATAAACGCTGTTTTGTAAACCGGGATTAAAATGACCGAAAAATGCTTCCAACATTAAAAGCCCGTATTGAACTAAAAACGCTCCGAAAAGTCCTGTAGGAACTGTCAAAAGCACTGCGAAAGGCACACTCCAACTTTCATACAGTGCGGCAAGACAAAGGAATACAAAAATTACTGACAGCATTAAAACTTGACCTGTAGAGCCTGCAGCTTTTTTCTCTTCGCGAGATTGTCCCGACCATTCGATAGAAAAACCTGAAGAAGCATTTTCTTTGACTATTTCTTCTATTGCCTCAAGAGCCTGACCTGAAGAATATCCTTCACCAACTCCGCCTTGTATTGTCATACTGCGTGCACCGTTAAATCTGGAAATAACCGAAGAAGAAGTTGACAATCTCGGAGTAAGCAGAGTATCAAGAGGAACCATAGCCCCGTCACTGTTTTTTACATAGCTGAATTTTAATGCTTCAGCCTCAGAACGATATTGTGAGTCGGATTGCAATACAACTTTATAAGTACGACCAAATTGAACAACGTCATCTACCTGCGAACCGCCGTAATTTATTTGCAGAGCAGTGAAAACGTCTGAAAGATTTATTCCAAGTTGTTTAATTTTATCCCTGTCAATGTCAAATGCACAAATAGGCGAATCTGTAGAAAAAGTAGTGTAAACCATTGCTAGTTCAGGTCTTTGGTTAGCTGCCGCCAAAATCTTTTTAACAGTTTCATTAAGTTCTTTGTCAGAATGTCCCGTCATGTCCTGAAGTTCCATACTCCAACCGCCGACCATTCCCAAACCGGGTAAGGACGGAGGCAGAATAGCCATAAGCATTGATTCCGGGTGATTTGCGTTTAAAGTGTTTACTTTCTCGATTATGGAAGTAATGGCAAGATCATCAGTTTTACGTTCATCCCAATGAGTAGTTTTTATGAAAAAAGTTCCCGCGTTTGATTTTGTACTTGAAGAAAGCATGTCATAACCCGCAATTTTCATAACATTGCTAATTCCTTCAATCTCTCTGATTTCTTTATCCAACTGATCCATAGTATCATAAGTTCGATTCAAGGAAGTTCCTTCAGGTAACTGCACGGCGGCAATAAAATAACCTTGATCTTCGTCAGGAACCAAAGTTGAAGGCAAAAGTTTATACAAAACACCTGTTAAAACGCAAATTATAAGCAAAGATGCAACACTGCTCTTTGCATGATTTATACACCAGCCGACTGCACCTGTATAATGATTTTGCATTCTGTCAAACCAGTTGTTGAAGGCATCAAAAAATTTATCCAAGAAATTTTTCTTCGCGTTTGGATCATGAGGTTTCATCAGCAATGCACAGAGTGCAGGAGTAAGCGACATCGCAACAAAAGCCGAAATTGCCATTGAAACTGCGATTGTCAAAGCAAACTGACGATAAAGCACGCCTGTTGTACCCGCAAGAAATGCAACAGGAATAAATACAGCGGATAATACAAATGCTATTGCAATAACCGGTCCTTGAACTTCTTTCATAGCCTTTTCAGTAGCTTCAATCGGTCCGAGTCCGTCTTGTTTCATATGTTGTTCAACATTTTCCACAACGACAATAGCATCGTCAACAACCAGACCTATTGCCAAAACCATTGCAAATAAAGTCAATGTGTTTATAGAAAATCCCAACAAAACAAAACTTGCAAATGTTCCGATAAGTGAAACAGGTATTGCCAAAACAGGAATTAATGTTGCACGCCAGCTTTGAAGAAAAAGAAATACAATTACGATAACCAGTATCAGAGCTTCTTTAAAAGTTTGAACAACTTCGCCGATTGATTCTGAAATAAATTCCGTATTGTCTACAATTTCTTTATATTCCAAGTCATCGGGAAAATCTTTAGACGCTTCTTGCAATATTTTTTTAACTGCACCAACAGTTTCCATAGCATTGGCATCATTTGTTAATTTTATTGCAAAACCTGCAGAAGGAGCACCGTTTGAATCGGAAATTTGTGAAGTTGTCTTAGGTCCTGACTCAACTCGCCCGACATCTTTTAAACGCACATAAGAACCGTTATTTTGTGCTTTCAGAATAATATTTTCAAATTCTTCCGGAGTCTTTAAACGACCTTCAACACTGCCGGTATATTGTTTCTCCTGATTTGTCGGAACCGGTAATTGTCCGATAGTTCCTGCAGGTGCTTGAACATTTTGTTCGCTTATTGCATTTTTAACATCGCTGACGGTAAGTCCGACTTCTGATAATTTATCAGGATTAAGCCAAATTCTTATGGAATAAGTGGAACCGAACTCCGAAACATCTCCGACACCTTTAATGCGTTTGATATTGTCGATAATGTGTACTTTTGCGTAGTTCATAAGGAAAGTACGATTAAAAGTGCTGTTGGGAGAGAGCAACGAAAAAACATAAGCCATATCACTTGCAGATTTTTTTGTCGTAACGCCTGCCCTTTGAACATCACTTGGCAAACTTGCATTTGCTATTGTAACGTTATTTTGCACAAGTACGGTATCCATATCGGCATCTGTTCCGAGATCAAATTTTACTGTTAAAACATAAGAGCCGCTGTCATCGGAAGTGGAATTCATATAGTCCATTCCTTGAGTACCGTTGACTTGCTCTTCAATAACTTGTGCAACAGTTTGATTGACAACAGAGGCATTTGCACCCGTGTATGCAGTAGTAACTTCGACAGTCGGTTGAGTAATCTGGGGATATTGAGCAATCGGCAGACTTAATCCGGCTATAGTACCGCAAATAACAATTATAAGTGCAATTACGATGGCGAAGATTGGTCGATGAATAAAAAATTTTGCCAAAAATCCCGCCCCCTTATGATTTATTTACGATATTATCGGATTCTTTAAGTGAAAAGCCCATTTGCTCTGCCGTAACCATCGTGACATCAAGTTCTTGACCTGATCTGAGATTTGTCAAACCTTCAACAATTACAGTATCGTCAGCAGAAAGTCCTTTTTTGACAATGTAATAACTGCCGACTTTTTCGCCGAGAACTACATTTTTTGAAACGGACTTGCCGTCTTTACCAACTACAAGTACAAAAGATTCATCAAGAAGTTGCTGCACGGCACGTTGAGGCACAATAAGAACATCTTTTTCAGTAATATCCAAAAGACGTACACGAGCAAACATTCCGGGCAACAAAACACCATATTTATTTGGAACAATTGCTTTAATGGTAAGAGAATTTGAATTATCGTTCATACCTCTGTCTATAGCGACAATATTTCCTATGGCCGGATATTCGTCGCCACTTGACAAGATAAGTTTGATATTGGGCATTTCTTCGCCATTCGCTTGTTGCAAAGCACCTTCTTCAACTGCTTTTTTAAGGATATTCAAGTATTCGGTTTCGCTTATGCTGAACTGCACATAAATTTTATCTGTTGCACCTATCGTAACAAGTTTTGTAGTTCCTGCAGTTGCATATGTTCCCACTGCAACATCATCTAACGAAAGATTCCCGTTCATTGGAGCATAAACAACAGTATCATCAAGATTTTCATGAGCTTTCCTTAAAGCCGCCTGATATGATTCTACAGTTGCCTGATTAGCCGCCACTGTTGCTCTTTGATTCGCGAGAGTTTGTGCGGAAACTGATTTATGTTCAAATAATATTTCATCGCGATCTAAATCTTCTTTGGAACTTTGTAATTCTGCCTCAGCTTTATGAAGATTTGCCTCAGCCTCTAAAATAGCAGTTTCGTATTGTCTTGAATCAATTTTATAAAGTGCGTCGCCTTCATGAACAGTATCTCCGCCTTTAAAATATTTTTCTACGACACTGCCCGAAAGTCTTGAATGAACTTCAACTTCTTCAGTACCTTTTAATTGTCCTGGATATTCGTATTTAACAGGAACATCTTGTTTAGATATTTTTATTGCTTTAACGGGAATTTTTGGCGGTGGTGGAGCTTGTTCTTCTCCGCAGCCTGTCAACATTACACTGACACCAAGAATAAAAGTTGATAAAATTCCTGCAATTTTTTTTGAATGTATAATTTTCAAGTTTATTTTCCCTCCTTCGCAGAATCTTCAAGAGCATTTCGATAAGGTTCAATGTCTAAATCAATCGGAATCCCCATAGCTTTATCAAGACTTGCTTTGCTGGTGTTGTAGCTGTAAAGAGCACTGATATAGTCGCCTTTTGCTGAAACAAGTTTTTCTTCTGAGTCCATAACTTCAAGGTTGGTTCCGACTCCAGCCTCATAACGAACTACTTCAATTTTGTAATCTTCTTCGGCTTTTACAAGTGCTTCTTTCATTGTAGAAATATTTTCTTCAGCAGCTTGAAGATTTAAAAATGCTGTACGAACTTCCAATTTCACGTCATTTATCTTGTCGTTCAATTCAGCTTCTGCACGGCGGACGGCAGCTTGTTTTCTACTTACCTGTGCTTTTGTAACTTGATTATCCCAAATATCCCAGTTAAGTGAAAGTCCGACTTTCCAACTGTCTTGAGCATCCATATTGCTTTTAAAAGGAGCATCGCCTGCAAAACTTTTGCTGGCTTTTGCGTCAACTTGCGGTCTTGCTGAAGATTTAGCCGACTCCATTTCTGCTTTGCTTTGACGGAGTGCATATTCTTTTTGAAAAAGATCGGGACGATGAAGAACCGCATAATTTTCACAGTCATTTAAATCCAAATTATATTTTTCATAATTCAATTGTTCTGTTGCAAAAGTTTCTGTTTCAGTCGGCAACCCGACATCTTTATTAAAAGTCGCAATCGCAACATTATAATCATTCATGGCATTCACAAATTTTTGTTCACCTTGTGCCAAAGAAACTTCCGAACTTAAAATATCTTTTTGTGCAACTGTTCCGGCAAGAACTTTAATTTTTACGTCATCAAGATGAGCACGCAAATTATTTACAGATTCGCGATAAACTTCAACTTGACTGCGACATTTTAAAATATTGAAATAATCTTCAGAAACAGTATAACGAACATTTTGTTTTGTTCTTTCCAGAGTAAGTTCTGCTCCTGAAAGTCCGAATTTTGCGGATTCAATATTATTTTTTAATCTTCCGCCTGCGTAAATCGGCATCGTGACAGATAATTGATTTGAAAATTCTTTGTGTCCCCAATTATCGTACGCTTTTCCTCCGACTGCATCGGCTTCCGTTGACCAACTTAAATTTGGCCCGGTATTTCTCCGTGCTTCTCGCAAACCCCAATATGCACTGTCTAAATCCGCCGCACTTTCTTCGATAGAATAATTTCGTTCGAGTGCCATTTTTATTCCTTCAGTAAGCGACATATTTATTTTTTCTGCCGATACTGTTGAACCGCTGACGAAAAAAACAAGTGCAGTCAAAAAAATTTTTTTGACTTGGTTCATATGCGTTCCTCCTTTTATTTTAATTTGAAAAATTTTTTCACGGAAATATATCACAGTTGAATTTTATATGTCAAAAAAACTTTGCAAAAAAATCCCGATTTATTTTTCTCGGGATTTTTATTTATTTTAAAAACATCAAAATAAAATCTTCAAAGCACTGATTTTCTGTGTTATAATTTTTTTATAAAATTTTGTCATTTGTCCATCAAAATTTTTTTTAAAGGAAGGATAATCATGAAAATTGCTTATGTACAAATGGAAGTTACTGCGGCGAAACCTGAAGTCAATGCAGAAAGAATTTTGAAATTTATTGATTTTGCGAAAGAAAGAAAGTCAGAATTGGTAATTTTTCCTGCTTTTTGTATTTCTGGAACATTTGCGGGAAATAACTTTGAAAAAAAATCTTTTCTTGATGACTGCGAATTTTTCAGCAAAAAAATTGTTTCTGCAAGTTCTGACATCAAAATAATTTTCGGCGGAATTGATAAAACTTTTGTCGCGGAAAACGGCAGAATTATTTTTGAAACTGCAAGCAATAAAATTTTTTCGTCTGAATTCGGCTGTAAAGAAAATTTCTGCGTGAAACTTTCTGCGGAACCTTTTTTTCTTGAAAAAGATTTTGCCGTTGAAAAACTTCCGATAGAATGTCCTCTAATCTGCGTTGATTCAGTCGGTATACAAAACTGCGGAAAAACTTTTTACACTTTTGACGGAATGAGCAGAGTTTGTAATTCTCGCGGAGAAATTGTCGAAATTGCCGCATCCCATGAACAAGGAATAAATTTTATAGATCTCAAAGAAATTGACGGACTGCCTGCTGTAAAACTTCCCGATACTTCCGAAACTGCAAAAATTTATTGTGCTTTACATTACGGAGTAAGAAAATTTTTGAAACAAATCGGAATTGAAAAAGTTGTCATTGGAATTTCAGGCGGAATTGATTCGGCTGTTGCCGCCGCACTCTACACAAAAATTTTAGGTGCTGAAAATGTTTATTTAATAAATATGCCCAGCGTTTTTAATTCTGCGACAACAAAAAATTTAAGTGAACAGCTTGCCAAAAATTTAGGCTGTAAATATTTCGTTGTTCCGATTCAAGAATCAGTTGACTTTACTGTTAAACAGCTTGAAGGAGTCGGCTTTGAAATTTCAAATTTCGTCAAAGAAAATATTCAGGCACGCGACAGGAGCGGAAGAATTTTAGCGGCAGTTGCGGCATCAGTCGGCGGAGTTTTCACCTGCAACGCAAATAAAGCTGAAACAACTGTCGGTTATGCGACTCTCTACGGAGATGAGGCGGGCTTTTTTTGTGCATTGGCTGACTTGTGGAAATTTCAAATTTATAATCTCGCCAACTATCTCAACGAAAAAATTTATAAGCGGGAAGTTATACCGCAGGGAATTATTGACATCGTACCAAGTGCGGAACTTTCAAACGCACAGAATGTTGACGAAGGAAAAGGCGATCCGCTGAAATACCCCTATCATGATTTTTTGTTCAGAGCTTTTGTCGAAAAAAATTTAACTCCCGAAGATATTTTGAAATTTTACGCAGAAAAAACTTTGGAAAAAAATATCGGCTGTGAAATCGGGCTGACAGAAAAGTATTTTTCGACGGCAGAAGATTTTATCTTGGATTTGGAACGCTGGTGGAAACTTTTCACGGGAATTGCCGCCGCCAAAAGACTTCAGTCACCTCCCGTCCTTGCTGTAACAAAGTATGCTTTCGGCTCATTCAATGAAGTTCAAAATTCTTTCTACTTGACGGCAGAATATAAAAAACTTCGTGCAGAACTTTTACAAGCCGATAAATAAAATTCAAAATATTTTCAGAAAGTTTTGGCAGGAATTTTATAAAGTGTGTAGAAAATCCTTGAAAAAGAAACGAATAAATTTGTTTCAAGGTCTATTGTACGTTGAGATTTTAAAAATCCAGGGGGGATATGTTTATGAGAAAGACAGAGTGCTTGGGAATGATACTGGCGGGCGGTCAGGGCAGCCGCTTGAAAGCATTAACTAAAACTGTTGCAAAACCCGCAGTTCCTTTCGGCGGAAAGTACCGCATTATTGATTTCCCGCTCTCAAATTGCGTAAACTCCGGCATCACAAAAGTCGGCGTTTTGACTCAGTACAAACCGCTTGAACTTCATAATTATCTCGGCTCAGGAAGTGCTTGGGATTTGGATCGCAACGGCGGCGGAGTCTTTATTCTGCCTCCGTATGCCCGTGAAAAAGGTGCGGACTGGTATCGCGGCACAGCTGATGCTATTTATCAGAATTTAAATTTTGTTGACCTTACAGACCCGGACTACGTTTTAATTTTGTCCGGCGATCATATTTACACAATGGATTACTCTTGGATGCTCGAATCTCATAAAATTAACAAAGCCGATGCAACTATCGGTGTATTTGAAGTTCCTTGGGAAGAAGCTCCGCGTTTCGGAATTATGGCAACTGACAAAGAAACCGGACGTATTGTAGAATTCCAAGAAAAACCGAAAGAACCTAAATCAAACCTCGCGTCGATGGGTATTTACATTTTCTCCAAACCCTTCCTCAAAAAATATCTTGAAGAGGACGGCGTAAACGAAAATTCCAGCCATGACTTCGGCAATGATTTAATCCCGAAAATGTTGAATGACGGTGCAAGACTCTTCTCCTATGCTTTCGACGGATATTGGAAAGATGTCGGAACGATTGAAAGTCTTTGGCAGGCAAATATGGACTTGCTCCAAGATCAGCCACCCTTTGAACTTAACGGCGACTGGAAGATTTATTCTTCTAATCCTTCAATGCCTCCTCATTATGTCGGTCCTGAAGGCTCTGTTAAAAAATCCATGATTACTGAAGGTTCCAGTATTCTCGGCGAAGTCGATCATTCAGTTATTTTTGACGGCGTAAAAATCGGCAAAGGTGCAAAAGTCACCAATTCTGTCGTTTTCCCGTTTGCAGTAATTGAGGACGGTGCAGTTGTAGATCATGCGATTTTGGCTCAGGACGTTGTAATTAAAGCCGGTGCAAAAGTCGAAGGAACTGAAAACGAAATTACCGTTATAGCCGAAGGCGAAACAGTCGGATAAATAATAGTTAGGAATTAGGAGTGTGGAATGAGGAATTTAATTCCTAACTCCTAATTCATCATTCCACATTAGAAAAGGGGTGCTTTGCATTGAAAACAGTAGTGGGGATTGTAAATCTTCAAGAAAGCAATGAATTACTCAGAGAGTTGGCGGCGACTCGTGCGGTTGAGGCTCTGCCTTTCGCGGGACGTTATCGTGTTGTCGATTTCTCTCTTTCAAATATGATTAACTCCGGTATTAACAGCGTCGGTTTAATGCTTCCTGATTATTCCCGTGCAGTACTTGACCACATTCGCAGCGGTAAAGACTGGGATTTGGCACGCCGCCGCGACGGTTTAACATATCTTCCTGCCGCTCTTCCGGGAACTGATGCCCGCAAAGGCGATTTGAAAGATATTTATGCAAACTTGGATTTTGCTGAACTCAGCGATAAAAAATATGTTCTCTTCGTCAATGCAAGTTATGTTTATAACATCGACTTCAAAGAAGTTCTCGACTTCCATAAAAAGAGCGAAGCTGATATTACAGTTATATACAAAACTGTTGACGAGGATAAAGAAGGTCAAAAAACTGTTACCATTGAAACCAGCACTAACGGAATTGTAACAGACCTTGCAGAATCCAAAGGAGCTAAAAAAGGTTCTAAAGTTGTAATGAGTGCATATCTTATGCCCGTTCCGACTTTCGCTTATATTGTTCGTTCTACTTATGAACGCGGCGGACAAGATTTCTTGCTTGACGGAATTATCCGCCATGCAGGTGAACATAAGATTTCTGCTTTTGAACATAAAGGATATGTTGCAAGAATCAATTCAACTGCGGGATATTACAAAGCAAATCGCGACTGCCTGACTCCTGAAATTTGGGAAGAACTTTTCATGAACAAAGAACGCCCGATTTATACAAAAGTCAAAGATGAAGTTCCTGTTCAGTATAAAGACACTGCAGAAGTCAAAAATTCTCTCATTGCCAACGGCTGTGTTGTTCGCGGCAGAGTTGAAAACAGTATTCTTTTCAGAGGCGTTAAAGTCGGAAAAGGTGCAGTCATTAAAGATTGTATTTTAATGCAACGTTGCGACGTTGAAGACGGAGCAAGAGTAGAAAACGTTATCTGCGACAAAAATGTTATCATTACAAAGAACCGCTGGCTTAAAGGTTCAGAAAATTTCCCCTACATCGTTACCAAAAATGCAAGAATTTAAAAATTAGGGGCTAAAAAATATAGGGGGTTAGGGGTTCGGCGTTTAAAATTTTATTATGCCCTTCTCTTAACCCTTAAATTACGCTTATACTAAAGGAGGAATTTGCTTGCAGAATAAAGTTGAAAAAAAAGTTGCAGTAAGCAAAGAGTATGAAAAACTCAAAGAAAATCTGAAGAATCGTTTTATCAGTTCCGCACATATTATGTTCGGACGTGATATTCATGAACTGCAGATGAACGATATTTATAAAACCGTTGCCGCAGTTGCAAAACAGATTATCTCCGAAAACTGGATTAAAACCAACAAAGCCTACATGGATCGTCAGGTCAAGCAGGTTTATTATTTCTCTATCGAATTTTTGATGGGTCGTCTTTTGAAATCCAACTTGATAAATCTCGGAATTGAAGAGGCTGTCAAAGAAGTTCTCGAAGAGTTAGATTTAAATCTGCAGGACGCTATCGAAGAAGAACCTGACGCAGGTTTGGGCAACGGTGGTTTAGGTCGTCTTGCGGCTTGCTTTATTGATTCAATGGCGGCTCACAGACTTCCCGGACATGGTTGCAGTATCCGTTATCAGTACGGACTTTTTGAACAGAAAATTATTCAAGGCAACCAAGTCGAAATTCCTGATAACTGGCTCCGCGACGGTTTTGCTTGGGAATACAGAAAACCTGATAAAGCTATCAACGTTAAATTTAACGGCAACGCTTACATGCAGGAACAGCCCGACGGCTCTTTAAAACTTGTCCATGAAAATGCGATGACTGTCATGGCGGTTCCGTATGATGTTCCGATTGTCGGCTATCATAACAAGACTGTTAATACTCTCAGACTTTGGAACGCGGAAGTAAATCGCGATTTTTCTGATTATGGTATGTTGACTCATGAACAGATGAGGGCGAAAAATGATTATCGCAACTTTGTTGAGTCCATTACTCAATATCTTTATCCTGATGACAGCTCCAACGACGGAAAACGCATGCGTTTAATTCAAGAATATTTTATGGTTTCTGCAGGTGTTCAGTCTATTGTCAGGCACTATGTAAGAGCAGGCTTTAATATTCGTGAATTTGATAAAAAAATCGCCATTCACATTAATGACACTCACCCCGCTCTTTGTGTTGCTGAATTGATGAGATTGTTTGTTGATGAATATAATCTCGAATGGGATGAGGCTTGGACGATTACAAGAGGTACCGTTGCTTATACTAACCATACTATTATGCCTGAAGCCCTCGAAACGTGGCCCGTTGATATGTTTAAAGCTCTGCTCCCAAGAATTTATATGATTATAGACGAAATTAACCGTCGCCATGTAGAGTACATCAGAGCCCGTTACCCTGATAATGTTGATAAACTCCGTGCAATGTCAATTATTGAGTGCGGTTTGGTGCATATGGCAAGACTTTCGATTGTAGGAAGTCACTCTGTAAACGGTGTTGCAAGAATTCATTCCGATATTTTGAAGTCTACTACTCTGCACGATTTTTATGAGTACTGGCCAAGAATGTTTAATAATAAAACAAACGGAATAACGCACCGTCGCTGGCTGATGGGAGCAAATCCCGAACTTGCAGCGTTGATTGATAAGACAATCGGCTCAAGAATTTGGCACAGACACCCGGAACAACTGGACTTGCTGAATGAAACTGTAGATGACAGGAAATTTTTGACGGCACTGGACGAGATAAAACATATTCGGAAGGTAGCACTTGCAGAATTTATCAAGAAACATCAGGGAATAGAAGTAAATCCCGATACGATATTTGATATACAAGTAAAGCGAATACACTCGTACAAACGCCAACTGATGAACATTTTGCATATAATGTGGCAGTATGACAAAATAAAGAACGATCCAAGTTATAATCCGCCTGCAACAACTTATTTCTTCGGCGGAAAAGCGGCACCGGGTTACTATATCGCTAAAGAAACTATCAGATTGATTCTTGCAGTTGCAAATAAAGTCAACAATGATACTTCGATTAACGGAAAATTAAAAGTTGTCTTTATCGAAAATTTCGGCGTGTCTATCGGTGAAATTGTTTATCCTGCGGCAGATATTTCCGAACAGATTTCTACAGCGTCGAAAGAAGCATCAGGAACTGGCAACATGAAATTCATGATGAACGGTGCTATCACTTTGGGAACTCTTGACGGTGCAAATGTTGAGATTCGCGAGGCTGTCGGCGACGAAAATATTGTTATCTTCGGTCTTAAAGCCGGCGAAGTTCTCCGTTATTATGAAACAGGTGAATATTCTGCTTGGAATGAATTTAATAACAATCCTAATGTAAAACTTGTTTTGAACAGACTGACTGACGGAACTTACGGCAACTTCCAGTCTTTGCGTGATTATTTCATTCAGGGCAACGACGAATTTTTCATCTTGAAAGATTTCAATGCTTATATTGATGCACACAATGAAGTTTACGCCCGCTATCAAGACAAAATGAGCTGGCTGAGATCTGCGGCAATCAACATTGCAAATTCTGCAAGATTTTCTTCAGACAGAACTATTGACGAGTACGCGGACGAAATTTGGAACGTTGTACCTTGTAAAGTCCAGTAAACTGACAATATCTAATGCGTAATGCGTAATTAAAAATTTTCTGACATTCTTATCATTTTTAATTATACATTCTTAATTTTTAATTATTCAAAAGGAGGCGTGATCTTGTGAAGACTTCCAATCTTGGTGAGTATGATCTCTATTTGTTCCATCAGGGAACCAATTTTCATGCATATGAAATGCTCGGTGCACACTTTGTTGAACAGGACGGCAAAAAAGGCGTTCGTTTCGCAGTATGGGCGAAAAATGCAAAATCCGTAAGCGTTGTCGGGGATTTCAATAACTGGGACACCCGCGTGAACAGAATGAGCCGTTTGGACGACGGAGAAACTTGGTGCATTTTTATCGAAGGTCTTAAACAGGGAGCTACTTACAAATATGCGATTGAACCTCAGTGGGGCGGTCCGCACATTTTGAAAGCTGATCCTTACGGTTTTTATTGCGAAAGAAAACCTGCTACCGCGTCCCGTCTTTACGACATGACAAAATATGTCTGGGGCGACGGCGAATATATGGAAGCGAAAGCCAAAGAAGCCTCTTACACCAGACCGATGGTCATTTATGAAGTCCATGCAGGTTCTTGGCAGAGAAAAGCACAGGGCAACAGCGACGTTGACGATGTTTATTTAAGCTATCGCGATCTTGCTGAAAGACTTGTCCCGTATGTCAAGAAAATGAATTACACGCATATTGAGTTCATGCCTTTGACTGAACACCCGTTTGACGGTTCTTGGGGCTATCAGACAACCTGTTATTATGCAGTTACAAGCCGTTACGGCGAACCTGACGACTTCAGATATTTTGTAGAAACTGCTCATAAAAACGGTATCGGAATTATCATGGACTGGGTACCGGGTCATTTCTGCAAAGACAATCAGGGACTCCGCGAATTTGACGGAACTAACCTTTATGAATCCGATAACTGGCAACTTGCAGAAAATAAGGGCTGGGGTACAATAAACTTCGACTACGGCAGAACGGAAGTTCACAGTTTCTTGATTTCTAATGCTCTCTTCTGGTTTGAGGAATATCATATTGACGGCTTGAGAATTGACGGCGTTGCCAATATGCTGTATCTCAACTTTGGACGCGAAGAAGGCGAATGGACTCCGAATAAATACGGCGACACAGGCAACCTTGAGGCTATCGACCTTATCAAGAAATTGAATGAAACTGTATTCCAGTATCACCCCAACGCTTTAATGATGGCTGAAGAGTCCACCGACTGGCCTTTAATTTCTAAACCTGTTTACATGGGCGGTCTTGGTTTCAACTACAAATGGAACATGGGCTGGATGAATGACATGTTGAAATATGAAGGTCTTGATCCGATTTATCGCAAGTGGAATCATGACAAAGTTACTTTCAGTTTCATGTATGCATTCAGCGAAAACTTTATCCTGCCTTTGAGTCATGATGAAGTTGTTCACGGCAAAGCATCGCTTATTGAAAAAATGGGCTGGGGCGATTATTGGCAGCAGTTTGCAAGTCTTCGCGGTTTCTATGGTTACTGGATGGCTCATCCCGGCAAAAAACTTTTGTTCATGGGCAGCGAGTACGGACAGTTTATCGAATGGAATGAAAATGACAGCTTAGACTGGCATTTGGTTGAACAGTACGAGAAACATACTCAAATGCAGAAATATTCGCAAGCTCTTAATAAATTCTACTGCGACAATCCCGCCTTCTGGCAGGTAGACTTTGACTGGAACGGTTTCCAGTGGATTGACTGCAACGACAACGAAAACAGTATTGTTTCGTTTATTCGTAAAGCAAAAAATCCTGAAGATTATATTATTGCTGTCTGCAACTTCACTCCTGAAGTAAGAGTAGGCTACAGAATCGGAGTTCCCGACAAAGGTTCTTATTATGAAGTCTTTAACTCTGATCTTGAAGAGTTCGGAGGCAGTGGAGTTAAAAACGAAGGCGATCTTCTTGCTCAAGATGTTGCTTGGCATAATCGCGAGCAGTCTATTGAAATTAGAGTTCCGCCGCTTGCTACAATTTACTTGAAACACAAAAAAGACAGCGAGAAAGTTGCGGAGAAAGCAGACACTAAGAAATAATTAGTAGTTAGTCATTAGTCGTTAGAAATTAGAGGCTGGTGACTACAAAACACAAAAATTAAAAATTACAGACGGAGGGAAAATTATATGAAAGTACTTTATGTAGCGTCTGAGGCAGTGCCATTTGTAAAAACCGGCGGACTTGCTGACGTTGCCGGCTCACTCCCGAAAGCACTGAAAGAAGCCGGAGTAGATGTTCGCGTTATTCTTCCGAAATTCAGCCAGATTTCCGAAGACTTCAGAAATAAAATGGAACACGTTTATGACGGATCAATCCCTGTTTCTTGGCGTACAAAATTCGTCGGTATTGACAAATACGAACTTGACGGAGTAACATATTACTTCGTAGACAACGTTGAATATTTTTATCGTGACGGCGTTTACGGCTATGATGATGACGCAGAAAGATTTTCATTCTTCTGCCGTGCGGTGTTGAACTGTCTGCCCGCTCTCGATTTCTTCCCCGATGTCATCAACGCAAATGATTGGCATGCAGGATTGATTCCCGTTTTGTTGAAGTTAGAGCATAACGGTGACGAACGTTACGACAGAATTAAAACTATTTACACCATTCACAATTTGAAATATCAGGGAGTTTTCCCGAAAGATGTCATGAGCGATGTTTTGGGACTCGACTGGAAATATTTCAACAACGGAGATTTGGAATTTTATGACGCTGTGAACTTCATGAAAGGCGGAATTATTTACGCCGATTATGTCAGCACAGTCAGCAAAACTTACGCACAAGAAATTCAGTATGAGTACTTCGGCGAACATTTGGACGGACTTTTGAGAAGCCGCAGAGATGATTTGTACGGTATTGTAAACGGTATCGACTACAATATTTACAATCCTGCAACCGACAAAAATCTTTTCGTAAATTATGACAACTCCGACGCTTTCACCGCGTTTGAACGTAAAGGCGACAACAAAGTTAAACTGCAAGAACTTCTCGGACTTCCTCAAGACAGAAAAATTCCTATGGTTTCGATGGTGACAAGACTTGTTGCGGCTAAAGGTTTGGACTTAGTAGTAAGAATGATGGACGAACTTTTACAGCATGAGGACTTCCAGTTTGTTCTTCTCGGAACAGGCGACAAAGTTTATGAAGACTGGTTTAAAGGATTAGCATGGCGATTCCCTGGGAAAGTTTCTACGAATATTTATTTCTCGAACGAACTTGCTCAAAGAATTTACGCGGCATCCGATATTTTCCTTATGCCGAGTAATTACGAACCCTGCGGAATCGGTCAGCTTATCGCAATGCGTTACGGTGCGGCACCTGTTGTCCGTGAAACAGGCGGCTTGAAAGATACTGTCCGCCAGTACGACAAATATGAAAAACAGGGCAACGGCTTTGTTTTCTCGAACTACAACGCACATGAAATGATGTATGCTTTGAAACGTGCTTTGAGTACTTACGGCAACTTTGAAGTTTGGTTGCAAATTTCTTCAAACGCAATGAACAGCGACTACAGCTGGAAAGAATCTGCACGCGAATACAAAGAACTTTATCAGAAACTGATGAACAAATAAAATTTGGTCGATAAAAAAATTTTGTCCGATGAGTAGAAATGCTCGTCGGATTTTTTTTGTTGATTGTAAAATGAAGTCTGACAGTTAAAAAAATCTCCGATAAAATTTTTCATCGGAGTTTTTTTTATTAGAAAATTTTTTCAGAAATTATTTTTCAAGTTTAACGTTGTCGCCGTAAATTGTTTTCCAATCGTTTCTCATGGAAATTGGAGTCCAGCCATTTTCTTTTGCAAGTTCCGTATCACTTACAGCACGTTTCGGCTTTCCAAATTCTCTGTCAGTGTCGTCGCAAATTACAAAGAATCCCAAACTTTTATATTTGTTGCCGTTAATCGTGTAATTTAACATGCTCAAATCGTCTGAAGAATTTCCAAAAGCTAAAACAGGTTGCTTGCCGATTTCTTTATAAATCGCGGAAGTTTTATTCATCTGCAAATTTTTTATTACAAATTCACCACGAACTAAATAATCATTTTTAGTGTATTTATATTTCAAGCCGTCAACGTCGCCCTGATTTTTTGCAAGAATTTTTATATCAGTTCCGATAACTTGATTTCTCGGAATACCCATAATATCTCCGATTAAAACTCTGCAAGTTTCTCTGTCTGCACCTGTAACGACATAAACTTTAAAATCATTTGCTTCAAGATATTTCATAACTTCGATCATGGGAAGATAAAAAGCCTCTCCCCATTTTAAATTGCTCAAGCCTTCAACAGGAGTTTCCATAAAATTTTTCACATAAGAATTAAAGTCTTTGTAATTCATTCCCTCAAAAACTTTTGATTTATGAGGCGTACTGCTCCCAAGTTTCACTTTGTAATTTTTGTCACGGATAGTTTTTTCAAGTTCGACAGCAAAATTTCTTTCTTCAGTCGGCGGATTATAATTTTTGTCGTAAATTGCTCGATGAATAAAAAGCATTTGATCAAAATAATGAGGAGCAGTTTCACATAAAAAAGTTCCGTCCATGTCAAATACTGCAATTCTGTCCTCAATCGGAATAAAATTTTTGCTGCTCTTGTTTGTAATATCTTTGACATAAGAAACTAATTTATCTTTTGTCGCAGAATTTTTTTCCCAGTATTGAAAGTTTCCTGACTTTGAAACTTTTATTGCAGAAATTTCTGCACGAGTTGCAGCGTCAGAAATTGCAAAACTGCCAAATGCAAAAATTCCAGCTAAAATTGCCGATAAAATTTTTTTCTTCAAAATAAATTCCCCCTAAAATTTTTTACAATTATAGCATAAAAAATCTCCGACAAAATTTTTCATCGGAGTTTTTTTTATTAAAAAATTTTTTCAGAAATTATTTTTCAAGTTTAACATTGTCGCCGTAAATTGTTTTCCAGTCATTTCTCATAGAAATTGGAGTCCAACCATTTTCTTTTGCAAGTTCAGTATCACTTACAGCACGTTTCGGCTTTCCAAATTCTCTGTCAGTGTCGTCGCAAATTACAAAAAATCCTGCACTTTTGTATTTGTTGCCGTTAATCGTGTAATTTATCATGCTCAAATCGCCTGAAGAATTTCCAAAAGCAAGAACAGGTTGTTTTCCGATTTCTCTATAAATCGCTGAAACTTTATTCATCTGCAAATCTTTTATCACGAATTCACCGCGAATCAAATAATCATTTTTAGTGTATTTGTAATTTAATCCGTCAACGTCGCCTTGATTTTTTGCAAGAATTTTTATATCAGTTCCAATGACTTGATTTTTCGGAATATCCATAATATCTCCGACTAAAATTCTGCACATTTCTCTGTCAGTTCCGGAAACAACATAAACTTTAAAATCATTTGCATTAAGATATTTTATAACTTCAATCATAGGAAGATAAAAAGCCTCTCCCCATTTTAAATTGCTTAAACCTTCGACAGGAGTTTCCATGTACTTCGCAACATAAGAATTAAAGTCTTTATAATTCATTCCCTCAAAAACTGATGCTTGATGAGGAGCACTGCTTCCGAGATTCATTTCATGACTTTTGTCGCGGATAGATTTTTCAAGCTCAACAGCAAAATTTTTGTCTTCTGCGGGAGCATTATAATTTTTGTCATAAACTGCACGATGAATAAAAAGCATATGATCAAAATAATATGGAGCAGTTTCACATAAAAAAGTTCCGTCCATATCAAAGACCGCAATTCTGTCTTCAACCGGAATAAAATTTTTGCTGCTCTTGTTTGTAATATCTTTGACATAAGAAACTAATTTATCTTTTGCCGCAGAATTTTTTTCCCAGTATTGAAAGTTTCCTGACTTTGAAACTTTTATTGCAGAAATTTCTGCACGAGTTGCAGCGTCAGAAATTGCAAAACTGCCAAACGCAAACATACCCGCTAAAATTGCTGATAAAATTTTTTTCTTCAAAATAAATTCCTCCTAAAATTTTTTAACGGAATCATAACCGCTCATAAAACTTTGATCGCTCCACAAATAATCCCATTCGCCGAAACGTCCGCAAGAAACAATTTTATTTTTCTCAACTTCGCGACGAACAATCTCTCTGTAATTTTCCATGCCTTTATAGAAAATAACATTGGCAAATTTTACATGGCGGCAATCAACAACTTGAACATCTTCACTTTTTGCCACACCAATTTTTTCCATAGAGGACAAAGTTTTTTCAATAAGTTCATCGTCAGAAAAATTCATGGGAATTTCGCGACTGTAATAAATTTCAAACTGCAACGAACTGCAATTTTCAGGTGCATTGTCGGGAGATTTTCTGCTCGGAGAATGAACTCGGGCAAAAGGAATATCTTCATCATAAACATAAAACCAATTTGTCGGAAAATCGAGTTTTTTATTGTAACCGACAGAAACTAAAGCCATTGAAGTCGATTGAAGTCTATCTGCCGCGTTGAGAACTTCGGGATTTTTTGTAATCATCTCGGCAAGATACGGCAAAGGCATCGTAGAAATCAAATTTTCATATTGACAAGTTTCACCGTTCGCAAAAGTCAAAATCTTATTTTTCGTATCAATTGCAGTGACTTTGTAGTTACAGCGAATATCAAGTTGCGGAACAATTTCTGAAACAAAAGTTTTATAGCCGCCGAATTTAGGATAATTCATCGCTTTTGTGTAGTAAACATTTTCAGGCTCTGGGCTGTCAGGAAAAGCACCGAATAAAACTTCATCTATGGACGGTTGGTACATTCTGCCGCCGCACCAACTACAGCTTAATTCTTCAGCATTAGTCGCCCAATATTTTCTTGTATAACGTGAAGGATATTTATCGGCAAAATATTTTCCGTACTGAATTTCAAGCCATTTTTGATAATCTTCAATTTTATTTTCCGGAATTTCTTCACGTTCAATAAAACTTTTTATAACTCTGATTCTTTCTTCGATAGGCAGTTGACGAAGATTATTTTGCACAGGGTGACGAACCCATGAACCATCCGCAAAATTATTTGATTCAGTCCCATGAATATAATGTGGCAGACTATGGAAAATTTTTTTAACTAAATCAGGCTCATTAAACGAAAAATGAACTGCCTTATCAAAACGAAAATTTTCAACAGTGAAATTTCCGCAGAGTCCGCCCCAAGTTTCTTCAGACTCAAAAATAACTGCGTCAAGTTTTTTTTCTTTTGCTGCCAATCCTGCCGCAATTCCCGCAAATCCTGCACCGATTATCGCCAAATTTATTTTCAACACCTAAAAAACTCCTGTCAAAATGGTGAATCAAATTCTGCAAGCGTCGGCAAAGTTTTATCTTTTTCAGCAAGAATCGGATCAGAAATTTGCCAATCTATTCCGCATGAGTTCCATAAAATTCCCGTATCACACTTCGCAGAAAAAACTGTCGTGGTTTTGTAAATTACAACTGCTTGATCTGTCAAAACTTTGTAACCGAATGCAAAACCTTTTGGAAGATAAAACGAATTTCCTTTAGTAGCATCAAGTTCAAGCATATGAAATTTCTTGTAAGTAGCAGAATTTTTTCTCAAGTCCAAAGCTGCCGCTAAAACTTTTCCTGATGCACAGTAAGCCAATTTGACGTAATCTTCGGGAGGAAGTTGAAAGTGCATTGCACGAACGACATTTTTAAAAGAAATTGTATGAAATTCTTCTTGAAAATCCGCAGATAATCCCAATTCTTTGAAAGTCGGAATATGAAAAGTTTTTATCAGTGCACCGCGAACGTCTTTTCTTACGACAGGTTTAATTTCAAAACAACCGTTAAGCGGCGTCTCAATTTTTTCAAAAAGTCCTAAGCTGTCTTTCATATTTATTCCTCCAAAAAAGTTTTAATTTGTTTTTCCATACATTCCGAAATATTTCCTTTTTGACGATAAATTTTTGCCCATTCGATTGTTTTTTCAATCGCCATTTTTATATTCCATCTTGGCGACCAATTAAAAACGGCCTTTATTTTTGAACAATCCAGCTTTAGAAAATTTGCCTCATGAGGAAGATTTTTTAATTTGCTTTCCCACTTCAAATTTTCTCCCCAGCTGTCACAAAAGATTTTTACAAGCTCGCCAGTTGTAATACAATCATTTTCATTTGGTCCGACGTTGTAACAATCTGCAAATTTTTTATCGCTGTATTGCTTTTCCGCAATAATCATGTAAGCAATGAGTGGCTCCAAAACATGCTGATAAGGTCTTATGGAATTTGGATTTCTGACTTCAATAATTTTATTTTCCAATGCCGCACGAATACAATCTGGAATAATTCTGAAGTCGGCAAAATCGCCTCCTCCTATAACATTTCCTGCTCTTGCTGTAGAGATTGCTATTTGTTCATTTTGAAAAAAACTTCGTCTGTAAGTTTGGGTAACAAGTTCCGAACAGCTTTTACTGTTTGAATACGGATCTACTCCGTCAAGTTTATCATTTTCACGATAACCCCAAGCCCATTCGTTGTTATGATAAACTTTATCTGTTGTGACATTTAAAAAAGATTTTACGCAAGAATTTTTGCGGACACATTCCAAAATATTGACCGTCCCCATAACATTTGTTTCATAAGTTTCGGCAGGATTTTTATAACCTTCCAAAACAATCGGCTGGGCGGCAAGATGAAAAACAACTTCTGGCTGACATTCGTCAAAAACTTTTTTCAACTTTTCAAAATCTCTAATATCACCAATAACCGAGTGAATATTTTTTTCGAGATTTATCAGAGAAAATAAACTTGGGGTAGTCGGTGGCTTAAGAGAATAACCAGTAACTTTTGCACCAAAATAATTTAAAACAAAAGAGAGCCACGCACCTTTAAAACCGGTGTGACCCGTTATAAAAACCTGTTTGCCATTCCAAAAATCTTTATTCATTTTTTACTCCCAAACTTTCCATGGGGCACCATTCTGCCACATCTCTTCCAATTTATTTTTTTCGCGAAGAGTATCCATACACTGCCAAAAACCGTCATGACGATATGCAACAACTTCGAGGGCTTTTGTTAATTTTCTCATCGGCTCCTGCTCAAACATAAAGTCCCCTTCAATGTAGTCGAAAACTTTTTTGTTCAAGACCATATAACCTGCATTTATATAGCCGACATCTTCTTTGCTTTTTTCTCTGAAAGACAAAACCGAATCGCCGTCAAAATCAATATAGCCAAAACGACTTTCGGGCTTAACAGCAGTTATTGTACAAATTTTTCCATGAGATTCATGAAATTTTTCAAGTTCGGGAATATTTACATCAGAAACTCCGTCGCCATAAGTCATAAAGAAATTTTCTTCGTCAATATACGGCTGAATTTTTTTTATGCGTCCGCCCGTCAAAGTATTGTAACCTGTATCAACAACAGTGACTTTCCATGCTTCTGAAAAATTATTGTGAACAAGAATTCTGTTTTCTCCTTGAAAATTGAAAGTAATATCACTGTTGTTAAGTGCATAATCCGCAAAATATTTCTTTATTACATGCTGTTTATAGCCGGCACAGATTATAAATTCATTATGTCCGAAATGTGAATATTCCTTCATAATGTGCCAAAGAATGGGATGACCTCCCACTTCAATCATAGGTTTTGGAATAATCTGTGATTCCTCGCTGATTCTTGTACCAAAACCTCCTGCAAGAATAACTACCTTCAATGTTATCACCTACTACTTATAAAAAAAAACTTTTTTCCTAAGTGGTTCTATTTACGACACCAGTAAACCCTAGATAATTTTAACGACTATTCTGTTAACCGTTTCATTTATTTATCGTAATTTAACAAAATTTTTTTCAGTTCGCAAAAAAAATTTCAGTAAATGAAGTACTTCAGTTTGTCAAGACCATTTTTAAATTAAAAATACCTGCATTTCATAAAAATTTCGAATGAAAACGTCACACCCCGCTAAACTATTTTACACTACCGTGCAAACTAACTATTACTCCGACGATTAAAATTGCCAAAAACTGTGAGAAATTTTTAGCAGACGTGAAATGCGAATAGAATCTCACGAAAAAAATTTAGTATTTATTGTCGCCGGAGTAATATAAATTTGACACCGTTTTTGACGATAGACTACAAGCAGGTTACAAAATGCTGATTGTTGCTTGATTTACAAGGTGTTTTAATTATTTCCGCAAAAAACTCCCATTAAACATTAAAGCCAAAGCAATTTTATCACGGCGAATAGTTTAAATCAAATGCAAACAAAAAAACTCATAATTTGAATGACACTTCAAACTATGAGTTTTTTGTTTTTAAGCTATTCCGAGCGATGACCAAATATTATCCACACGATTTTTTATTTCTTCAGTCATGGAAATTTCGTCGGGCCATTCTCTTGAATGTCCTTCTTCCTTCCAAGTTTTCGTTGCGTCAATTCCGAGTTTCGCTCCCCATTTTGCCATAGGCGACGAATGATCCAGAACGTCCAAAGGTCCATGAACAATTTCTAAATCATGATCCGCGTCAATATTATTAAAAACTCTCCAAGCAACTTCAGAAATATCTTGAACATTAACATGAGCGTCAACAACAATAATCATTTTAACATTCATCATCTGCCCCATTCCCCAAAGTGCGTGCATAACTTTTCTTGCCTGCATTGGATAAGATTTTTTTATCGAAACAATGATACAGTCGTGAAAAACTCCTTCAAGTGGCATATTGACATCAACAATTTCAGGAATCATTTGTTGAAGGAGCGGCAGAAAAATTCTTTCCGTTGCCTTAGCCATATAACAATCTTCCATCGGCGGTTTTCCGACAACAGTCGCCGCATAAATCGGATTTTTTCTGTGAGTAATGCAAGTCACATGAAAAACGGGATAATCATCAGCCAGCGAATAATAGCCCGTATGATCTCCAAAAGGTCCTTCGCGTCTAAGTTCATTTGTCGAAACGTAACCCTCTAAAATAATTTCAGCCGTTGCAGGAACTTCAAGATCAACAGTTTTGCATTTCGTGAGCTCGACAGATTTATGACGCAGAAAACCCGCAAAAACCATTTCATCAACATCACGCGGAAGAGGAGCAGTCGCCGCATAAGTCACAACTGGATCAGTTCCGATAGCGACAGCCGCCTCAATTTTTTCAGAGCCGTCAGCTTGAGCGTCCCTAAAATTTTCCGCACCGTTTTTATGAATGTGCCAATGCATGCCCGTCGTCTTTGAATCATATTTTTGCAGGCGGTACATTCCGACATTTCTTTTTCCCGTCTTAGGATTTTTCGTAAAAACAAGCGGCAAAGTTACAAAAGGTCCGCCGTCTTGAGGCCAACATTTCAAAATCGGAATTTTATCAAGACTGGGATTAACTTCAATGACTTCCTGACACGGAGCATTTTTAACATATTTCGGAAAATTGATAGCCTTGTGAGCCGTCGAAAGAATCGAAAGAACACTCATTCTATTTTTGAAAGAAAGATACGGCAATTTCAAAATTTCGCGAATATCATCAGCCGCGTCGTCCAATTTTTCCACGCCGAGAGCAAGAGCCATTCGCTCATAACTTCCAAACATATTCATCAAAACAGGCATATCATAGCCGCGAACATTTTCAAAAAGCAGAGCAACATTTCTACTGTCTTTGAATTTTGAAACGCGATCTGTAATTTCAGTAATTTCAAGTTCGGCACTGACAGGAGTTTTGATTCTTTTGAGAAGATGTCTTTTTTCAAGTTCGTCGATAAATTCCCGCAAATCTTTATACGCCATGTTAATTCCTCCAAAATTTACACTAAAAAAGAAGTTGCTTTCAAAAACAACTCCTTTTTCCTAAGATATTCAATCGGCGAAGACCTTAAGTTACCGGGCCGTTGCCAGCCGAGTATTGAAGGCGTGTGAGTGCTTAACTGCCGTGTTCGGGAAGGGAACGGGTGGAACCACTCAACCATATTCGCCGAAGGTGAATTTTTTAATTATGTAAAAGATTCACTGAGAAACGCACAGGGAA